>JBBSOG010000032.1:0-21297 GCA_038259985.1 Cytophagales bacterium | reverse complement strand
TCCCATGCCTTGCGCCATCACGGGATAAGACTGCTTGGCCCAGTTGGCCACGTCTATATTGTGGATGTGCTGCTCCAGAATATGGTCACCACATAGCCATGTAAAGTAATACCAGTTGCGCATTTGATATTCCATCTCTGTCTGCTGAGGCTGGCGCTCACGCACCCAAACCCCACTACTGTTCCAATATACCTGTCCACTGACAATATCGCCAATCTCACCATTGTGGAGCCTCTTCATCAGTTCCAGATAGCTATCCTGGTAATGGCGCTGCAAGCCCACCACCACATTCAGCTTATTTTGCTTTGCTTTCTGGGCTACCTCCAATACTTTACGAACACCAGGGGCATCGGTAGCCACCGGTTTCTCAACAAAGGCATGCTTGCCCTGATTGATGGCTTCTTCAAAATGGATAGGACGGAAGCCGGGAGGAGTAGCTAACAACACGACATCAGCCAAAGCGATCGCCTCTTTATAACCGTCAAATCCTACAAACTTATTTTCATCCGGTACGTCCACACGGCCTGATTTGCCGTGCTTCTTCATGATATTGTCATAGCTTTCGTCCAGGCGGTCTTTAAAAGCATCCGCCATCGCGACCAGTTTCACATCTTCTTTCACACTCAGGGCCTGCACCGCAGCGCCAGTTCCACGGCCACCACAACCAATCAGTGCAATCCTCAAAGTTTCTTTGCCTCCCACATAGGCGCTGGCCCCTACGGGAAGTTGGCTGAGGAATACGCCTCCGGCAGCGGCTGCCGCCGAGTTTTTTACAAAAGTGCGGCGATTGATGCCTTTATTAAATGCTAAGTTTTTCATGAGAATATAGGTTTGTTGTAAAATGATTAAATATCTTCAATAGGTTCAGGCCAAAAAGCTTCAATTTTATCAGCGCTGGGTGGGTTAAATGGACGAATCACCCGAAAGCCCACAAAACGGGCATCGGTATGCCACCAGTCACTCTTGGGAATTTGCGGGTCTTGCTGTTTCCAGCGGGGCGTAGAAGGAATACGTGATGCCGAGCGAAGCACCTCAGGATCATCATCCCATGAGCCGCCCCTTACGGTACGGGGGTAAAGCTGGGTAACGGGATTATAAGGTTCTTGCACGCCGTCTTTTAACGAAGCATAAAACCCCGGGTCATACTGGTCTAAAGTCCATTCCGATACATTGCCATGCATATCGTATAGTCCCCAAGGATTGGGTTTTTTGGTGCCTACTTTTTCATAACCACCGTTGGTATTGGCATAAGACCAGGCATATTCATCTAACTGGGCAGCATCATCACCAAAAGAGTAGGCGGTAGTTGTTCCTGCGCGGCAGGCATATTCCCATTCTGCTTCGGTGGGAAGGCGGTAAAATACCCCGGTTTTAGCGCTCAGCCATTTGCAAAACATCTGAGCGGAATACTGCGTCATGCAAATTGCGGGATAGCCATACTTTCCCATGCCAAAACTCATGTCCAGGTAGGGTGGGGTAGGACGGGACACCGCGTCTACTGATGGGATGTTGGCACTTTCCAAGCCACCGGCTTCAGAAGCCAGCCTTTTTTCCTGTTCCTGAAATACGAATATTTCAAACATATCCCAGGTAGATTCTTGAGTAGCCATCCAGAAAGGTTCAATTTTTACGTTGACTTGTGGCCCTTCGTCTTCTTTATGATTGGGATCGCTGGCAGTGCTACCCATCATGTATTCGCCACTTTGGATGGGAACTAGCTCAAAAGCTATTTGACTGCCGGGAATTGTTTGTGTATAAGGCTCAAAATCAGCTTGTTGCTTAGCAAAAATCCATAGTGACTTATTTTGGAAGGCTGGTAAAAAAAGCAAGCAAATAAAAAGGAAAACTAAGCCTTTGTTAAATAAGTTGAATTGACTAAAAAAAGTCTTAGTATAATTAGCTAATACTGATAGCGTATTGAGTAGGCGATTTCTCATTCAAAAGGTGTGCTTTAAAAAGTGTTAATAGATTGAGTTGTAATAAGGGTAAAATTTGTCAAAATTTACTCAAATCTTTAAGTCCTGACAAATATTTTAGTCCATAAATAGCAAATATGGCAAGTTTTACCCATCAGTCTATGCTTACCTCCAATACTTGCCTTGCTTGGTCTACTTTTACTTTTGCTGACTGATATTTGGGGGCGCTCAGCTTAGGGTTATGCTTGTTAGAAAAACCGTAAGGTTCCTGTGGAAACCCTACAAAATTGGTGTCTAGTTTATCGTTATCATTTTTGTCCTGATAAACCGCCACTGCATAATCTCCGATAGGAACATTGTCAAAAGCAATTTCTACCACTTTCTCCGAAGCTTTAAGCGGATACTTTTTTGCCTGATAAGGTTTCTCATTCGGAAAAGACGCTTCAGTGGAAAACAAAGCGACCTGGATACTTCCTTTATCGCTTTGAATGCCGCTTACTTTCACCACTATACTGACTGTCTTGTTATCTTGGGCATAAGCCATGATAGGAAAAATAAAGACTATGATCGCAAATATTTTCAAGGTATACATCATGAACATATAACTCAAAAAAAGCGGTAATGATTATTGCAGTTCAATAGTTTTTCCTGTTTTAAATGATTCATCAGCGGCCAATACGATTTTCATGCTATTGATCGCGTCCTGATGGTGCTGGGAAAGGTCCATGTCCTCCCGTATTGCCCTTAAAAACAACGCCTGCTCCAAGTCACAAAGTCCCTGATGGTCAGGTTCATCGGCAGTGTTCACAATTTCGTCAGGCACCGTAAATTTACCTTCAGCATCCCGGTCAGCTTTGTGCACTTTCAGGGCATTGGTCTTGGAGTGGGCATCCACATCATCGGAGGCGCTTTGCGAATCCATGATGCTGACACATCCCTTGGGGCCTACCACGTCTTTGACGAAAAAAGCGGTCTCACTCATCATTGGGCCCCAGCCAGCTTCGTACCAACCCACTGAGCCATCATCAAAAGTCACTTGAAGGTGCCCATAATTGTACATGTCCTTACTGATCTCGTCGCTGAGGCGTGCTCCTATACCGCTGACCCTAACCGGTTTGGCTCCGGTCATCAGGCACATGACATCCACATAGTGAACGCCACAATCTACGATGGGCGACATGGATTTCATCAGGTTTTTGTGGGTTTCCCAGGTCTTGCCGCTGCTTTGCTGGTTGAGGTTCATACGCATCACCAGCGGCTTACCTAAGGTTTTGGAGATTTCAATGAATTTCTTCCAGGCGGGATGCACCCTGACAATATAGCCAATCAGTAGCTTTTTGTTATATTCTTTGGCAGCCCGGGCTATTTCTTCACATTTTTCTACCGTTTCTGCCAGCGGTTTTTCGCTGAACACATGCGCATCAGCTTTAAAGCTTTTTAGGATATACTCATAGTGGGTATCAGGGTAGGTATTGATGGAAACAGCGTCAGGTTTTGTGGTTTCAATCGCAGTATCAATATTATCAAATAAGGCAATATCTCCTCCTAACTCTTCTGCAAGTTTTTCCCTGCTGGCAGCGCCCCGGCTCACCAGTCCTACGATTTCAAATTCAGGCATTTTGTGATAGGCTTTCGCATGTGAAGCGCCCATATTTCCACAGCCCACCACTAATACTTTGATAGGGTTACTCATAGTAAATGTATTTTGGTTGTGTTAAAAAATCTTTTGAGAAATGTAATATTAATTAATTTCTTTTGTTCACGGCCAATTTTTGTTTGTTATCTGGTTCTGCCATTTTTAGTATCACATAGAATAATCCCCGTATCGTCCGCGTTTCCGAACGCGGATGCCCGAGATTGGCGATTGTATCGCCAATGATGCTATTGTGATTTGCAAAGTAGTAATTGGTTTGCCGCGCATTGCATGCCGCGTCGGAAATGAAGACTATGGAAGATATACATGGACTTTAAAAATTATGGAAAAACAGGAAAACCAACTATCTTTTGGGTTTTGTTGACTTAGTACAGGCTAGAATATTACAGCGCATCAATCACCGAAAGAAAAGACATTGAACAAACCGATACTTTCAACTTCATCAACTGATATTTACGGCAAGGCTTTATACGACTATTTTACGCAGGGCGAAGCCTCTCCATTGCTGCTGCATACCAGCTACAATGTGGTAGAAGAGATGCCGGTAGACTGGTTTTTCCGCGATGATGAAGACTTCCCACCGCTTGAGTTGCACGCGCTGGAAGCAGCTCATGGTAATATATTGGATATTGGCGCCGGGGTGGGCAGCCATGCCGTTTACCTGCACGATCAAGGCAAAGCAGTAAGCTGTCTGGATAGTTCTCCCTACTGCATAGACATCATGAAACAGCGTGGGCTGCCCCTCATCCTAGAGCAGTCTATCTGGGATGGAATGGAGCAGCAGTATGATACGCTTCTGCTATTGATGAATGGAATCGGTATTGTAGGAACGTTGGAAGGGCTGCGTAAATTTCTACAACTTGCGCACCAATGGCTGCTACCCGGTGGACAAATACTCTTTGATTCCAGCGACCTTTCTTATTTGTACGAAGACATTAAGTTGAGTTTGCACCCCTACCAAGGGGAAATCCGGTACCAATATGAATATCAGGGAAATAAAGGGGAGTGGTTTTCCTGGTTGTATATTGATGCCCATACCATGAAAATGTACGCCGAAGAAGCCGGATGGAAAATGCAAGTATTAGAAGAAGACGCCAACGATCAATACCTAGCCAGATTAACCAAAACCTAAAATGATAGCACTAAAGCCAAAAAGCTTCCTTTAGAAACATACTTTCTTTAAGCTACCTTCCGATTATTGCACATTTGGTTTATATTGAGCACTTACTACACTTAAACCAAATCTGTTGTTGAAATGGCTCAAACCTACCCACTAAACTATTGGCAAATTCTTGCTTCATGTTTACTTCTACTGTTAATTATTCCTACTGAAAACCTACATGCCCAGCGGCGCAAAAAAGCGGAGACCAATACCCTGAGCTACGATACTGCCCTGTACAATGGCTTGCAATGGCGCTCTATTGGGCCGTATCGCGGCGGAAGGGCGGCTACTGTCACTGGTGTCCCTGATGAACCTAATTTGTTTTACTTCGGCGCTACTGGTGGCGGGGTATGGAAAACCGAAGACGCCGGGCAAAGCTGGGAGAACATATCCGACGGCTATTTTGGAGGTTCCATCGGTGCAGTGGCCGTGAGCGAATCTGACAACAATGTGATTTATGTAGGCGGAGGAGAAAATACGGTGCGTGGCAATGTCTCCTTTGGCTACGGTATCTGGAAATCAACGGATGCAGGCAAGACCTGGATAAATATAGGCTTGAATGAAAGCCGTCAGATTGGCCGGATCAGGATTCACCCCACCAATCCGGATATTGTTTACGTGGCGGCGATGGGCAACCTTTATGCCCCTGATGAACAAAGGGGGGTGTTTCGTTCGGTAGACGGTGGAAAAAACTGGGAGAAAGTGTTGTACGCCAACGATTTAGCGGGCGCAGTAGACTTAGCGCTTGATCCCAATAACCCCCGGATTATGTATGCCAGCACCTGGCGCATTATTCGTACTCCTTACAGCCTGGAAAGCGGGGGCAAAGGTTCGGCGCTTTGGAAGAGTACCGACGGTGGAGAGCACTGGAAAGAAATTTCAAAAAATGAAGGCATGCCTGAAGGAACACTCGGAATTATCGGAGTCTCCGTTTCCCCGGTTAATTCGGAAAGAGTGTACGCGATCATTGAAGCCGATAAGGGAGGTGTTTACCGTTCAGATGATGCGGGAAAAAACTGGGAACTGGTCAATGAAGACCGAAGCCTCCGTCAGCGCGCCTGGTATTATACAAAAATATACGCAGACACCCAGGATGAGGATATTGTATATGTGATGAACGTAAGCTACCACAAGTCAAAAGACGGGGGCAAAAGCTTTGAGGCATACAATGCGCCCCACGGCGACCATCACGACCTTTGGATAGCCCCGGAAAACAACCAGCGCATGGTCATCGCCGATGATGGGGGCGCCCAGGTAAGCAAGGATGCCGGAGAAAACTGGACAACCTATCATAACCAGCCCACTGCCCAATTCTACCGGGTAACCACCGACGACCACTTTCCCTACCGTATTTATGGTGCGCAGCAGGATAACTCCACGCTTAGGGTTTTTCACCGTTCTGATGACAATAGCATCAATGAAAATCACTGGGAAGAAACCGCCGGGGGGGAAAGCGCCCATCTGGCGATTGATCCCGACAACAATGATATCGTATACGGAGGCAGTTACGGAGGCTTTCTATCCCGGGTGAACCATGATAATAATCAGTCAAGGCTCATTAATGTCTGGCCGGATAATCCAATGGGCTACGGCGCTAAAAGCTTGAAATACCGTTTCCAGTGGAACTACCCGATCTTCTTTTCACCCCACAATCCTAACAAACTTTATGTTACCTCTAATCATCTGCATGTATCTACCGATGAAGGGCAAAGTTGGAAGGAAATAAGCCCCGACCTTACCAGAAATGATAGCACCAAACTGGGTTCTTCTGGTGGGCCGATCACCAAAGACAACACCAGTGTAGAATATTACGCAACCATTTTTACCGCCATAGAATCTCCCTACGAAGAAGGGCTGTTGTGGACCGGCTCCGATGATGGACTCATTCATGTGAGCAAAGACGGAGGTCAAAACTGGGAAAATGTAACGCCACCCAGTATGCCGGAGTGGATGATGATCAATAGCATTGAGGCCGACCCATTTACCGAAGGTGGAGCCTATATAGCGGGAACAAGGTATAAACTCGGCGATTTCAAGCCCTATCTCTATAAAACCAAAGATTACGGCAAAAGCTGGCAACTGATTGTAAACGGTATTGACGAGGAACATTTTACCAGAGTGGTCCGGGCTGATCCTAAGCGGCAGGGTTTATTATATGCCGGAACAGAAACGGAGATGTACCTCTCCTTTGATGATGGGGCAAGCTGGTCTACTTTCCAACTCAACCTACCGATTGTACCCATTACCGACCTGGCAATAAAAGATAATAACTTAATTGCAGCTACTCAGGGCCGAAGCTTCTGGCTGATTGATGACTTAACGCCCCTGCACCAATTGAGTGAGAAAGTCGCCAATAGTAATTTTTATCTCTACCACCCGATGGACAGTTACCTGATGGATGGTGGCCAGGGAGAGCCTTCACTCACTGAAGGGAGTAATCATCCTGCTGGGGTGATGATACATTATTTTATCAAAGATTCACTTGATTCTACCCAAACGGTAAGCCTGACCATCAAGGATAATAAGGGAGAAATCATCAAAACTTTCAGTACCGATTATAAAAAAGAGGATAAAGACTTATCACAAGGCAAACTGGAGGCTAAGCAGGGATTTAACACTTTCCATTGGGATACCCAATATCCTGAAGCGCAAAGCTTTGAAGGCTTAATCCTTTGGGGAGGGGGCTTGGGTGGTCCCGGCGCTTTGCCCGGTAAATACCAGGCAGTCCTAACCCTGGGTGACAATAGCATTGAGCAAAGCTTTGAGTTATTAGCCGATCCCCGTTGGGAATCCAGTCCGGCTGATCTACAGGCACAACATGACTTTCTAATTTCCGTGCGTGACAAGCTTAGCGAAACCCACCAAGCGATTGAAGATATCCGTAACATCCGAGAGCAGATGAATACGGTGGTGGATAAGGTCAAAGGTGATGAGTCCATGCAGGATTTGGTGGACAAAGCCAAAGAGATTGACAAGCAGCTGACTGAAATTGAAAAGGAACTCTATCAGACCAAGAACAGAAGTAACCAGGACCCGCTTAACTACCCGATCAAATTAAATAACAAGCTGGCAAATGTAGGTTCTCAGGTGGGCTATGGGCACTTTAAACCTACGCAACAAGCCATTGACTTTAAAAATGAAGTCACGCAACAAATTGACCAGCAGTTGAAAGAGTTTCAGCAGATTGTGAATCAGGAGTTGCCGGAATTCAACCGCATGGTACAGGAAAAGGACGTAAGAGCGGTGAGTATAAAAAACAGTGATGATATTATAAACCCTTAAGGATGCGAATAAAGGGATATCGTAGGAACATCATTAATGATGTTCCTACGATTTTCACATTTTGATGTGTTTATTTCATCATCTATCTACATCCATAATAAATTATCCTTATGCTCACCTACACATCTTCCGAAAGTGAGAGGGATTTGCAACAAATACTTGCCCTCCAACAGTCTAATCTGGAGAGCCGGATTACAGATGATGAGCTTAAGCGCGAGGGTTTCGTCATGGTAAACCATACGCTTGAACTGCTGGCAGAAATAGCTGGCCCCTATGGGCACATGATGGCGAAAGTGCATGATAAAGTGATAGCCTATGCATTGGTAATGCTCAAAGATTATGGAAACCGTATTCCTGTACTCAAGCCTATGTTTGATGAAATCAATCAATTGCATTACCAAAATAAATCTTTGGATACCCTACCTTATGTAGTAATGGGCCAGGTGTGTATTGACAAGGCGTATAGAGGAACAGGTGTTTTTCAGAAAATGTATGAAGCCTTGCAAAAGCAGCTATCAGCTACATTTATGTATCTGATCACGGAAGTAGCCCAGCGTAACCAGCGCTCCATTCATGCCCATCAGAAAGTAGGGTTTAAAACCATCAAGACCTATGAAGCGGAGGGCGAGGTATGGGAAATTTTGTTATGGAACTGGCGTGATAAATAGTGCTGGTAACCGATACTGTCGCGGAACTTAGTTCCGTGACTCTGGGTCGCATTTCCGAAAAGCACTGAACTAAGTTACGCGCTAGTTAGGAGTCTGCCTACATGAAAGGCATGTAGTATTTTTATCAATGAACTTGAAATTACTTTTTAGCTGTAATTAATAATGACTGACGCTACAAAATATGTACTCATGCTAGGCTGCTTTGACACCAAGGGAGAGGTTTTTTCCTTTCTACGGGAGTGTATCCTGGCAAGGGGAGAGCAGGTAATGACTATCAATACCGGGGTGATGGGAACGACTGCTACATTTCCAGTGGATGTTGAAGCGGAGCAGGTAGCTTCAGAAGCAGGTTACGCGCTACCTGACCTTAGACAAAAAGGAGATAGAGGCCATGCGGTGGAAATCATGGGCCTAGGAGCGGCCAAAGTCATTGCTAAGCTGATCGCTAAAAACCAAGTTAAGGCAGCGATTGGTATAGGCGGTGGCGGCGGTACTTTTATTGCCCTCTCCGCCATGCAGGCTATCCCTTTAGCCATTCCCAAATTATGTCTGACTACCATCGCTGCTAAAGAACTATCCCGGCAGATGGGCAACAAAAACATCAGCCTCATGCCTTCGGTGGTAGACATAGCGGGGCTGAACAGCATCAGTAAACTACTGATTGAACAAGCTGGGGCCTCCATTTGCGCGATGGCAAATGTAAGCGCATCAGAAGAAATAAAAAGTGCTGGAAATATTGCCATCAGTATGTTTGGCAATACCACCGCCTGTGTAGAGCAATGTAGCAAGCTATTGGAAGCACAGGGTTACGAAGTGTTGGCTTTTCACGCTACCGGGGTGGGTGGCAAAACCATGGAAGCTCTTATTCGTGAAGGTTATTTCGTTGGTGTCCTGGACATGACGACCACTGAACTGGCCGATGAGGCCTGTGGAGGCATCCTGAGTGCCGGTCCCGAGCGCCTGACCGCAGCAGCGGAAATGGGTATTCCCCAGGTCGTTGCCCCGGGCTGTCTGGATATGGTGAACTTCGCGCAGCGGGATACTGTTCCCGAACGCTATCAATCCAGGAAACTCTACAACTGGGCACCGGATGTGACATTGATGCGTACCAATGAAGATGAAAATAAACTGCTAGGAGAAATGCTGGCCGAAAGGTTAAACCGGTCTACTGCGTCAACCACTATTTTGTTGCCCAAGAAGGGAGTTTCCCAAATTGATGATGAGGGAGGCGTATTCTATCAGCCAGAAACCAACCGGGTTTTATTTGATGCTATCAAAAAGAATGTCAATGAAAAGATTAAAGTCATTGAAATAGATGCCCATATTAATGATCCTGAATTTGCAGAAGTAGCTGTCAGGACTTTACTGGGTATGCTTCAGGAAAAATAGTATCCATAAATACCATTTTAAAGATTGAACTTATATTTTCGTGTTGTAAAGAATGCGTTTTCCTTGGTCTGTGTCTCTTCAGACCAATTTCGCTAAGGTCTGTGGAGACACAGACCTGGGATGAGAACGGTCTTGCATTCCATGCCCGGCATGGAATGCAAGACATTGTTAATGCGCGTCATCATAAAAATTAAATAACAACTAATTAATAAAACTATGCCTAACCCCTGGACTGGTAAGGGAAACCCTTACACAAGACAAGAAGTGAGAGAGCGTTTACAAAACACGCTAGACCAAAACAAAGCCATTATCGCGGCGGGTGCTGGTACAGGCATCAGCGCCAAATTTATTGAAAAGGGTGGGGCAGACCTGATCATCATCTACAACTCCGGTCGGTTTCGTATGTCCGGTCATGGCTCCAGTGCCGGCTTGATGGCGTATGGCGATGCCAATGCCGTCGCGTTAGAAATTGGGGAGTTTGAAGTACTGCCGGTGGTAGAAGAAATCCCGGTCATCTGTGGGGTACATGGCTCAGACCCACGCCGCCGTATGTGGCATCATCTGCTTAAAGTAAAAGACATGGGTTTTTCCGGCATCAATAACTTTCCCACCCATTCCATTGTAGATGGGCACCTCCGCAATGTGCTGGAAGAAACAGGAATGGGCTTTGAAAAAGAAGTGGAAATGGTCAGGCTGGCCTCCAAGATGGACTTATTCTCTATCGTCTACGTTGCCAAACCTGAAGAAGCCCAACAGATGGCTGAAGCAGGTGCAGACGCCATCATCGCCCATGTGGGCACGACAGTAGGCGGTTCTATCGGCGTGGTGGGGGCAACCTGCACGATGGATGACGCCATTGAACGGACCAGCAAAATTATGGAAGCAGGAAAAGCCGTGAACCCTAATATCTTCTTTTTGGCCCACGGCGGTCCGATCAATACGCCGGAAGATGTGCGAGTTGTTCTGGATGGCACGGGTGTGCATGGGTTCGTAGGCGCATCTTCCCTGGAAAGGATGGGCGTGGAAGAGTCATTGACCAACCTGACCAAAAAATTCAAGAACTTAACCCTTAAAAATGAATAACATTTCAAACCCACTCTTTTCAGCGGGGTTTCTCGCAGAGAACCCCGCGTAGAGTGCAATCGCGTTATATCATCCGCTCCGCGCTTGGCGTTCCACGCGGGGTCGCTGGTAGTGCAGACCCCGCTAAGACTAAAAAAGAATAGCATTTAAACCCACTCTTCTCAGCGGGGTTTCTTTAGAACCCGGAATGGAATTCCCCACGTGGAATGCCCCGGAATAAAATTCCCTGCGAGGAGCGCCCCTCCTCATTGGTAATGGCTGTAACAATTGTTTTAAATCACGATGTTAATTGTTTAGTGGAAATCAGGAAATTGTCCTTGGCTTTTTGTACTTTCCATTAAACAATTCAGCAACTAGCGATGTCCTATTTTTTAGGCCTGTTCCTCCTGTTGGGAATACAGATCGGTCTGGCTACTGCCCAACCACCTGACACGGTAAATGCATACGGGGATTACCTGGATTTAGCCTTGCAATACGAGGCTGAGGGTGATGCCAATAAAGCAGTGCATTATTATGTGCTTGCTACCATAGCGTTCAAGGCGGAGAATAATGGAGCAGAACTCGTATATGTATACAATCGGATGGCCTCACTGTATTCTTTTGACCCGAGCACTTACGATAGCGCAGCAGCTTATTTGGATAGCGCGAAAGTGTTGCTGGATGAGCGCCTACATGAAAATGATACTTTACAAATCCTCACTTGGAATTCGCTGGCAGTACTAAGTGCTGAACAAAACAAACTAGACGATGCCCTGAATTATTATCAGCAGGCTTTAAAACGTAAACGCGCTTTGTATGGAGAAAACCACCTGGAAGAGGCTTTTACCTTAGAAGATATAGGGAGCATTTATCTATTTGAACTACAAAACCCACACGAAGCCAGGCCTTATCTGGAAAAAGCCCTCAAAATCAGGGAAGAGCTCAAAGATAAAAGCCGAAATTACTTCAATGATCTTTATCTTTTATCGGTAGCCAGTCGTTTGCGTACCGATCATGAAGAAGCATTGGCTTATGGTTTTCTAGCCCTACACGGTTACGAAAATTTACCTGAACCTAGTTTTAGAAACATCATCTCAACTTATAGCCTGTTAGGAAGCATCTATTTGGACATTGATAGTTTGAACACGGGTTTAAATTATAATGCTAAAGCTATCCAACTCGCTAAGGATAAGCAATTGGCGGAAACAGTGGATATGTCATTACATTACAACAATCAGGCAGAGTATCTCTTTCAGGCAAAAGCGTATGATAGTTCACTACACTATGCCCAACTAGCAATTGCCCATCAGGCTGGTACAGTCAACCTGGCCAATAGCTACCAGTTTTTGGGAAACGCCTATTGGGGAAAAGGACAGTTGAAACAAGCTTTTAAAAACTATCGGAAGAGTAAGACGATGAAGGAGTCCTTTTTCTCCAGCCAACATGCCCAACTGACTACACTCTACATAGATATGGGTAGGGCTTTTGAAACCATTAAAGAAATAGATAGTGCGCTCTACTATTATCGCAAAGCGTTAAGAAGTACCCAGCTTAGTCAATCGGATACTGACAATAATTTTTCAGTTAAGGTGGGTGATGACCTGGCGACTATGGAAGAAGTGATCGTGAAAACAAAAGATTTATTACTCAATCAGTATGCGCATAGTGGGGAGCAGAAGTATTTGAAACAAGCATTTCCATACTTCCGGCTCTTTGATAATTATATGGACATCAGCCGTAGGGATTTTTCCAGTGAAGGTTCCAAATTATTGCTGTCAGGAAAACATAAAGCTACTTACGAAGAGGCTATTTTCACTTGTTTTGCCCTCTATCAAGATACCCGGGCTGATTCCCTTTTGTCATGGATATTCCACTTTATGGAAAAAAACAAGGCGATGGTGCTGTTAGAATCTATTCACCAGACCAAAGAGTTTAAGCGTTCATTACCTGACTCCCTTTTTGATCAGGATCAATCCCTTAGTGCACAATTAGCGTATTACCAATCCGAACTCGGTCAGGATGATAACAATGCTGAGGAAATAGCAGCATGGCAGCTTCAGAAAGCCGAAGTGTTGCAAAAAATTGATAGGCTGAACCAAGTTATACAGGCGCGCTATCCTAATTTTTACAATATCACTTATCGCGACATAAGTGTTGGTTTGGATAGCCTTCAAAAGCAAATGACAAAAGATCAGGCAACGGTTTCCTATTTTTGGGGAGAATCATTTGTATTAGCTTTATGCATCACCAGGGACACCGTTAAAGTCCACCAGGTTAAAGATGTCAATGCGCTGAAGCGTGTGATAGGGCATTACTATCAAGTATTGGCTCATGACAACATCCTTGAGTTCTCTTATGCCAACTTCATACAGTATCAGGAAAGTGCGCTTAAGCTCTATCAAGTTCTACTCGCCCCATTTCTGGATCATCAGGTATACAAGTCATTGACTATTGTACCTGATGGTGATTTAACCACCATTCCGTTTGATAGCTTTGTTACCTCCATGATCGGGACTAAAAACCAAGCGGTAAGTTATGAGAAACTTACTTATCTGATTAAGGAATATGAGATCACTTATGAATTTTCTTTAAGCATCGCTGCTTATGAACAAGAACAAAAAGTTGATCAGGTTGCTAAAGAAGATATACAGGTAACGGCTTTTGGTATCAAAAACTTTGATCATTTGCCAGGAAACAAATCGCTTCCTCCGCTGGGTGGGGCAGAGCGTGAGGTGCGTTACGTTCAGGATAAGTTTCCCCGCGCACAGATTTTCCTAAACGCGGAAGCTACCGAAAGCCAATTCAAGCAGCAGGCACCCCAGGCTGACCTTTTGCACATCGCTACCCATGGACTTGCCGATATGAAAAACCCTTTCGCCTCCAGTTTCATATTTTATCCCGATGATCAGGAGGATGGTATTTTCAACCTATATGAGCTATATGACATGCCGCTGAAAGCAAAGATACTGTTACTAAGTTCTTGTGAATCAGGGGTCGGCAAGCATTATGCCGGGGAAGGGAATTTTAGCCTGGCAAGAAGTTTTGTGTACGCGGGCACACAATCAGTGGTCATGTCCTTGTGGCAAGTCAATGATATCATCACCGAAGCCATGATCAGGGGTGTTTATGATCTGCTTGCCCGGGAAAAAACCATCAGTACAGCGCTGCGGGAAACAAAACTGTCATTGATTAATCAAAAGGCTTATGCCCATCCTCAGTGCTGGGCGGGCATGGTACCGCTGGGCAATGCAAGTATTGAGAAAGCCAAACCCATCTATGTTACGTGGATCATGGCAGGAATAGGTTTACTTATCCTCATTGCTTTTCTATCTTTGATCATATTGCGATATAGGGGGCATTCAGCTTTCCGCTTTGTATTCTCAAAAGAATGATTAAGTCAACCACTATATTTACATTCATCTAAAACACTGGCGTGTGTTCAATGTCATCAAGTTAAGCAATCAGTGAAAATAACACATTCCAGGTTTGTCCCTTGACAAATCTAATAGAGTGAAATGCTTGGTAAGGGGTCCAACCGTTTGGTTGAAACGGGTGCCCATCTATCTCCCATTCCCCCTCAGCTTTACTCGCAGTTAACCCCCTATTACTCAATACTCCCTCAGCGTTCTCTGCGAGTAACGCTGAGGATTTTATACTGAGTAAATGAAAATTTAGTACGCTAATAGCTAGTGTTAAAAACAGTAATTTTCTTGGGAGAGAGTACGGTTTTAGAAGAGCTTTCGCTTCCTTTGGGCGAGTTTACCGGGTAGCTACGGGTCACTTTAACATACCTCACAATCACGCTATTTTTGCCAAGGTCGATATCCCCCAATATAGCTTCATGGCCCTGCCTTTTGTGCAGAATCAGCTCACATACCCCGGCGTAGCCATTACTGTCATAGTCTACCTCAGCCCCTTCCTCAATATGATCAATTTGGACCTGATCTTCGTTTTCTATAGCGATAAAATAAAGTAACTCGCCTGTCTCATAATCCTGGAGCACACCGTCAATGTGGGACACAATATTTCCTTCCCGCTCATCTTTAAAGGCAATCCTGTTGAAACTCACGTCATTATTGACAATAGTAAAGTGATGATCAATTTTATGAGGCAATTCCTTATCCAGAAGGTCCCTTAGTTCTTTGGGGCTCAGTTTATGACCAATGGATCTGAAAGCAGGGGGATAATTAGTTTCTTTGGTGTCAAAAGAACAAATCTTTTTCAAAGACTCTGGTTTAGCGTTAATTACGCGGGCGTTAGACATGGTTTTTTGTTTTAAGGTTAGTGTATAGACTCTATTATCTTTTTGGCTTTAGGGCCGTATTCTTCATTATTTTGTAAGCGTTCAAAGTTTTGAACAGCTTCTTTTCTTTGGTTCAGTTTGAGATGTGCCAATCCCAAGTACCAGTAAGTGCGGTTGCGAGTATTTTCATCAAGATCATATTCCAGCACATGCTGCAATGCGCTGATGGCTTCCTTTTCTTGATCAATACTCAGATAAGCATTCCCCAGGTATAACCAGATATAAGGCTTATCCTCCTGTTCGCTGGCCTGTTTAAATAACTCAATGGCCTGAGGGTACTGCTTTTCGTGATAAGCTTCAAAGGCTTCTGGCAATACGAATGTTGTCTTCTCATCAGTGGCGCTACGGGTAGGCCCGCCCAAAGCCTGATAAGCTTCAAAGTTTTGGTCAAACATCCGGGCGTATCTAAGTTCGTCCTGCTGCCAGTACATAGGAAAAGCAAACAGGAACAGCAGCACCGAGGCAGCAATACCAAGATAGAGCCAGTTAGTCATCACCGGCTTTTTTTCTGCTTTTTCTTCAACTGCATCAGTCTCAGCCTCAGCCTCCGCTTCTAATGCCTGTATCTTCAGCCAGGCTTCCTTCTCCCCGTAATAATGAATGCCTTTGGCAATCCAGCGGTATTCTTCCACCTTTTCGCGCAGCGACTCTGTTTGGAGGAGTTTGATTTCAAAGTCTTGTTGCTCGTCTTCACCCATTTCTCCATCCAGATAACGCTGAATCCTTACGTCATCAGCTGTGTTCATCTATTTTTAATGTGGTTGCTAACAGTTTTTTTAAACGGCACATACACTTATACTTTTGATTTTTGGTTGTGTCCGAATTTTTATAGCCAAGCTTGTCTGTGATATATTCCATCGCCCTTTTTTCGTAATAGACCATCACCAAAATCTGCCGACAGGGCTCGCCTAACTTATCCAAAGCTTCATCCAGCCGTTGATAACGGTTTTCCTGTTCATCATTCATTGAATCATCTTCACTAGCCCAATTATGTTTATGCTCCATCGTATCATGGACAAAGCGGTTTTCAGTACGTTGGTGTTGGTAGTATTTGTTCTTTCCAATGCCAAACAAATAGGTTTTGATGGAAGATGTGATGTGGGTAAGCTTAGCAGAACTGATCTGGGTATAAAAAGTCAGAAATGAAAGTTGATAGACTTCTTTAGCATCTTCCTCCGGACAATGATACTTTTTCATCAGCCACATGATAAACTCCCTTCGGTACTTCTGATAAGTTCTGGTAGTGACCGCATGATCACCATCTCTGATAGACGCTATAATCTCATTGTCAGACATCGTTGGTAGTGCTATTAGTGCCGAAAGAAACTGAAGGTAACCCCTCTTTGAAGGAAGTTACTGATAATTTATTGAAAAACTTTGTTTCCGTTCATTAGATATTCTTTTTGACAAGTATCATGCTGCGGAATAGAAAATTATTTGATACGCTAAAAATACATATTGTGTAGGTAGAAAAGCTGAAAAATGAGTAGCTTGGAGCTTAGAAACTGATTAACCTATACAACACAAAAATTTACTAACCTATGAAAATGAAAAAAGCAACATTCACCTACTTAGCCTTATTTACGGTACTGCTATGCTGCTACGGTTGCGCTACTTCCAATGCAAGTAAGCAGGATGCAAAAAATAGCCCGGTGGGCGCCTGGGAGTATACTGTCAAAAATACCCCTAATGGAAATGTCTCAGGTACCATGAACATCAAACAGGATGGGGAAGCATACTCCGGCAACTTATCTACCAATTCAGGATCTATTGACCTGAACAATGTGACCATTGTAGATAATCAATTTTCATCCAACTTCAACTTTCAAGGTACACCGCTACAATTCAAGGGTGCTTTTGAGGGAGATAGTTTTGCAGGTACAGTAGATACCGGGGGACAGAGTTTTCCGGTAGAAGCTATCAGGGCATCGGAGTAAAAGAGAATCAAAACTTAATTACTTTTACATTAATTCACAACCAAAATCTATAGTATGAAAATGATGAAAATGTTAAGCCTGGTAATTTGTCTGATGGTATGGGCAACAGAAGGGTGGGCACAAGAAAAAGACTGGGTAGGCACCTGGCAGTACAGCGCCCCTCAGGCAGATTATCAGTATCAAAAAGGAAATATTGTGTTTGCGTTGGAGGGCGAGGAGCTCAAAGCTCACATAGAAATAAACCAGAACAAAATCCAGGCACAACAATTAGAGTTTTCTCAGGACCAAGCCACCTTTACGATCAATATTGAGGGACAACCAATTCAAGTTACCCTCAACAAAGAAGGACAACAATTATCTGGAGAAGCAAAATACTCCGGTGGGGGCGTACCTATCATAGCACAAAAAGCTGTTTAATCAACAGCAAAACTAAGGCCCATTCATCCCAATTTCAATTGGGAATGAATGGGCTTTTTGTTTTTTTACACTAGCTAGCTTTTGTACACTTATGAACACAGACTGTTCGGTTACGTGCAATGTTCTAAATTTTGTTTATCGCAATTATTGTATAATCAGGCATTTACACTTAAGGCACAGGCTTTGAAAGCAAAGGGTTAAACCTAAACTAACCTAGCCCATGTTTCGTAACCTGCTCAAGATAGCCTTCCGTAATATTGCCAAAGAGAAAATCTACAGCCTGATCAATATCCTGGGGCTGACTATTGGGATTAGCTGTAGCTTATTTCTTGTCCTTTATATCATGGATGAACTCAGCTATGATAATTACCACGAAAATAAGGATAGGGTTTATCGGGTGGTGACCCACTTTCAGGAACCGGATAATGCTTTTAGCTGGCCCATTGCCCAAATCCCTTTGGCGCAAGAACTAGAAGAAACGTATACCGAAGTGAAACGCGCTGTTCGCTATATTGATGGTGGAAGGGAACTCTTTGTCAATCCCGACCAGGACAAAAGGTTCTACGAAGAAGAATTTTACTTTGCCGATTCCTCTGTCTTTGAAGTATTTAGCTATGAGTTTATAGCAGGGGACGCGGCTACGGCACTCATCGCCCCAAATTCACTGGTGCTTACTGAATCCGTTGCCAGGAAGTACTTTGATAATGAAGACCCGATCGGGCAAAGCCTGCAAAATGCTGATAAAAATTATAAAGTCACCGGGATCATCAAGGATGTGCCCCATAATTCCCACTTTACCTTTGACGCACTGATCTCCCGTAGCTCCTTACCCGCAGAAATGGGCGGTTGGGGCGGCTGGGGTGTAGTGACTTACCTTTGGCTTAATGATGATGTAGATTATAAAAAGTTTGAAGCTACTTTTACTAATCAGATCTACGAAGATAAGCTTAAGCCCATCTTTGAGGATTTTGGGGTAACGATGGACTACGAACTGCAGCCCCTGGAAAGCATTCATCTCTATTCGCACTTGGCCGGGGAATCGGGAGGGGGAGATATCTCCTACATCTATATCTTTGCAGCGGTAGCCTTTTTCATGATCCTGATCGCCAGTATCAACTATATGAACCTGGCCACTGCCCGAGCTACCCGCCGTGCCAAAGAAGTCGGCATACGCAAGGCTGCCGGTTCTACCAAGTGGCAACTCATCCGGCAGTTCCTCACCGAATCTACAGTGATTACCATCATTGCTTTGGTGTTAGGTTTGTTGCTGGTGGCCCTGCTACTTTCTGAATTCAATTATATCGCGGGCAAGGAGATATTGTTCGACTATTTGCTTCAGCCAAAGATCATCATCACACTCATTGCTATTGTTTTGTTAGTAGGTATTGCCGGGGGTAGTTATCCTGCCTTTTATCTCTCTAGATTTGAACCTGCCCACGTGTTGAAAGGGCAGAAAGGGAGCGGAAGCGGCAATGCCAGCCTGAGAAAAGTGTTGGTAGTTATCCAGTTTGCCATTTCCATTTCAATGGTGATCAGTACCTGGGTAGTATATGACCAGCTACAGTTCATCAGGAGTACCGATCTGGGTTTTGATAAGGAGCATGTTGTTTCCTTGACGATGCCCGACAAAGAGATTAGGGACAACTATGAAGTATTAAGAAACAGACTGATAGATAACCCGCTAATCGTGGATATTGCCACTTCTAATACCAAACCCGGGCAGGGCATGTCTAAGAACATTATGAATGTAGAGACAGAAGACCGGGGTAGTGAAGAAAAAGGGGTAGACGCATACTTTGCCGATTATGATTTTGTCAATGTGGTCGGTTTGCATATCATTGAAGGACGAAATTTTGATAGAAAATACGCCACCGATACGGCTGCTGCCCTGGTCAACGAGGCAATGGTTGCGCGCATGGCATGGGAGCAACCGATTGGCAAAAAGTTTACCATTGGGGATGGAGATGATACCAGCCCTGATCCTACCTATTCCGTTGTAGGCGTGGTAAAAGACTATCATCAGCGATCTTTTTACGAGACGATAGAACCGCTGGCCATATTTTTTGGAAAGAATCAATATCAACTTCATATCAAACTCAAAGGAGAGGATATTCCCGCCGGACTGCAAGCTATTGAAGCCAACTGGCAAGAAGTAAACCCTGGCAAACCACTGGAATATACTTTTCTGGATGAAGATTTTGATGAACAGTATCAGTCAGATATGAAGCGAGGACAATTATTTACAGTATTTTCCGCTTTGACGGTCATCATCGCTTGTCTGGGACTTTTGGGCCTGGCTGCCTATACTACCCAACAGCGCGATAAGGAAATTGGTATTCGCAAAGTGATTGGAGCCAGTGTAACTAATATCATCTTTCTGGTCTACAAAGACTTCCTCATACTAATAGGCATTGCCGTACTCATTGCTTTTCCTTTAGCCTATTATTTTATGAGTAAGTGGCTAAGTGGATTTGCTTACCAAACGGATATCAAAGTAATTACATTCATTGTTTCCGCCTTGCTGACACTGGTCATTACCATTTTGGCAGTCGGGTTTCATACACTGAGGGCAGCGATGGCCAATCCGGTCAATTCATTGAGGGATAGCTGATGCTGTGGAAACAGAAAGCCGGATACAACAGACTAGAAGTTGTATCCATAACCGGTACACATTAAACAGGTTGAGTGCCGAGCTGCTTAAGAGCTTTCATGTGGGAGATGATGGCGTCGCCGAAGGTGGGTTTTACATTGTAAGGCAACTGAAACTCAGCAGCAGTTTTTTCCACAATGGCTGATATTTTACGATAATGTACGTGGCAAATGTTGGGAAAGAGATGGTGTTCTATCTGAAAGTTTAACCCACCAATAAACCAGTTTAGGAGGCGGTTGTTACGGGCAAAGTTGGCCGTAGTGCTCAACTGATGGATCGCCCATTCGTTTTCTATATTTCCCTCCGCATTAGGCAAGGGCTGTTCGGCACCCTCTACGACGTGGGCCATTTGGAAAATCACCGACAGGATAAAACCAGCGGTCATGTGCATCAGCAAAAAGCCAATCAGTACCTGCCACCAAAGCAAAGAAGTGACCAAAACGGGTAAGATAAGCATAAAGAATACATATAGAATCTTAAGCCCAATTAACGACATATATTCCTTATCAATGTTGGGAAGCTTTCCCTTATAGACACCCGCTTTATGGTACTTGAGCAATTTATAGAAATCATTGCCAAACATCACCAAAGTCATCAAACCATATAGAAACCAGACATAGACATGCTGATAGGCGTGAAAACCTTTTTGTGGTGCATGTTTAGAAAGCCGAATAACTACTTTGGTATTAATGTCTTCATCTTTTCCCAGGATGTTGGTATAAGTATGGTGGTGGAGGTTGTGTTGTATCTTCCAGACGTTGGCATTAGCACCCAGCAAATAAATACTAATTCCCATAACCTTATTGACCAGCGTATTTTTGGAATAAGAAACGAGTAGTGCATCATGCATGACCGTC
>JBBSOG010000031.1:0-21477 GCA_038259985.1 Cytophagales bacterium | reverse complement strand
TGCCTTAAAGGAAATGGATGATGGGCGTTTCAATAAAGTAGCCAATATCATCGGGCAAACCATGCAGTATCACCCTCACGGGGATGCCTCTATCGGTGATGCTATGGTAGGTTTAGGCCAGAAAGATCTACTGATAGAGACCCAGGGAAACTGGGGCGACTTGCGGACAGGGGATAATGCTGCTGCGCCACGTTATATTGAGGCCAGGCTCTCCAAGTTTGCCCTGGAAGTGGTGTTCAACCCTCAGACAACCGAATGGCAGCTCTCTTACGACGGAAGAAAAAAAGAACCGGTAACTTTTCCTGTTAAGTTTCCATTGCTATTGGCCCAAGGTGTAGAAGGTATTGCGGTAGGCTTGTCTACCAGGATTTTGCCCCATAACTTTTGTGAACTTATCCAGGCATCTATTGACCTGCTCCGCAACAAAAAGATAAACCTCTTGCCTGATTTTCCTGCCGGAGGCATGGCAGATTTTTCTGACTACAATGAAGGGCAGCGGGGCGGCAAGGTCAGGGTAAGGGCCACCATTGAGGAGTATGACAAAAAAACCTTGATTGTAAAGGATATTTCGTACGGAGCGACCACCAATAGTTTGATTGACTCCATACTGAAAGCCAACGATAAAGGTAAGATCAAAATCAAAAAAGTAGTAGACAATACCGCCAAAGATGTAGAGATTTTGGTTTCTCTGGCCCCTGGTCAATCCCCGGATATTACCAAAGACGCACTTTATGCCTTCACAGATTGTGAGGTCTCTATTTCACCTAATAACTGCGTTATCGTGGATGATAAGCCACGTTTTTTGGGAGTGAATGAGTTGCTGAGGATCAATACCGAACAAACAGTAGAGTTGCTCAGGCGTGAACTGGAAATCAGGCATCAGGAACTGCTGGAAAAAATACTTTTTTCTTCCTTAGAAAAAATATTCATAGAAAACCGGATCTATCGGGATATTGAAGAAGCTGAAACCTGGGAAGATGTACTGGGCCGTATTGACAAAGGGCTGAAGCCGTTCAAACCATTGTTTTACCGGGAAATCACTCAGGATGACCTGGTCAGGCTGACAGAAATTAAGATCAAGCGGATATCTAAGTTTGATGGCTTCAAGGCGGATGAACTGATGAAGAAGCTACAGGATGAATTGGAACAAGTAAAACATGACCTGGAGCATATCAATGATTACGCGATTAAATATTTCAAAAACCTCCTGGATAAATATGGTAAGGGCAAAGAGCGAAAAACCCTCATCAAGAATTTTGATATTATCTCGGCCAATATTGTGGCGGCTACCAACGAAAAGCTCTATGTCAACCGCAAAGATGGCTTCATTGGTTACGGCCTGAAAAAAGATGAGTTTGTCACCGAATGCTCTGATATAGATGATGTGATTGTCTTTCGTGCCGATGGCAAATGTGTAGTCACCAAAATCAACGATAAAGTATTTGTTGGAAAAGACATCATCCATGTGGATATTTTTAGGAAAAATGATGAGCGTCGGGTGTACAATTTGATCTATGAGGATGGCAAAACAGGACGGACAATGGTTAAGCGCTTCCAGGTGTTGGCTGTTACCCGGGACAAAGAATATGACCTGACAAAAGGAAATGCCGGCTCAAAAGTGCATTACTTCACAGCAAATCCTAACGCTGAAGCCGAAGTGGTAGGGGTGTCCCTATCGGGTAGGTCTAAGGCCAAAATCAAAGAATTTAACTATGATTTTTCTACGCTGGAGATCAAAGGAAGAAGCGCCCAAGGAAATATACTGACCAAATACCCGATTCGTAAAATTATCAAAACGGCCGAAGGAGAATCTACCATGGGTGGACTGGATATTTGGTATGATGATTTTGTGGGAACACTGAATACCGATAACAGGGGGCGGTATCTGGGTAAATTTGAGGGGGAAGATCAGTTGTTGGCCATATATAAAGATGGTTGCTACGAAATTAAATCATACGAACTGACTAATAAATTTAGCCCTGATAGTATTGTTTTATTAGAAAAGTACGATCCCAAGAAAACAATCTCGGCGGTCTATTACGATGGAGGCTCCAAAAACCATCTGGTGAAGAGGTTCTCTATAGAAACTACTTCTGCTGACCGTAAATTTTGTTTTATTACTGACATCCGCAGTTCAAAATTATTGCTGTCAACTACAATGAAACAGCCCCAGATAGAGCTTACTTATATAAAAGATGGGGAAAGGCAGCATCAAAAACAGATTGTTGACCTGGATTTAATTGTGGATATCAAGGGCTGGAAGGCACTGGGTAATCAGCTTACTTCGCATAAAGTCAAAGACCTCCGCTTAATTGATGAAAGTCCGGTTGTCGTGGCAAAGCCAAATACCAGTAAAAAAGATAGTACAGATATTAATAAAAATGGAGATGTTTCCGCTGGTGACGAAATTGTTTGGCAAATGGATAAAGGCAATAGTGGCTCCCTGAATAAGCAAGGTAAACCTCCCAAAGATCAGTTAGGTTTATTTAAGGCCTGATTCTGCCAACAAAAAAAGCCTGAAAATTTAGATTTTCAGGCTTTTTTTGTTGGCAGAAAGCTCACATTTTGATTGTCAAATTTTCTAATATAAACTCATTACAAATAAAACTAAGTACCAAAACATTTGTGCTCATATACTTATTTATGGATACGGAATGTATTTTTTAAGTACTTAAAATTTTTTTCAAATGTATATATCAATTTTTAGTTCACTCCAGGCTAAAGCATTTCTATCATTTACATTAAGCTTAGCTCTTTTTTTTAGTCAACCTCAGATAGCAGAAGCGCAGGAACAAAACTCATCTGCTGAAATGGTAGACACGACCGCTCAGAATATTCCCAATGAAATTCCTACCGATGCTCAAAGTATAGCACACGGCAGGCAGTTATTTGGCCAGCATTGCACCGTTTGTCACATGGTAGAAAAGCAAGTAATCGGCCCGGCACTGGCGAGTGTCCAAAACCGCCGCCCGATTCCTTGGTTGTTACAGTTTATCAAAAACTCCCAGTACGTAATCGGTGAAACGGATGACGAATATGCTAAGCAACTGTATGAGGCTTACAACAAGGTGGTAATGCCTGCGTTTGAGTTTTTATCTGATGATGATATCATTAGTATATTAGCCTATATCCAGGCAGAGTCAGCTTCACCTACAACTGCTGGCGGGGTAAGCGAGATAGTCCAGGAAAACACAGGAAGCAGTCAAGATGGGAATGATACCTATACTCAACAGGCTGAAGAGGAAATCAATGCTCCCGACCCCATATCAGGAGTCTCCATGATCATTTTAGTGGTCTTTGGCGTATCATTCCTGGCGATTGTTCTTGCTATCTTTTATATCTGGAAAGGGGCGAAAAAGACGAAAAACAATAAAAATGCTTAGACCTATTTTCATATAAATTGCCATGAAAATTTTTTCAAAGAATTTGCTAACCAAGAATAAAATGTGGTTTAGAAAAAAAATGTTTACCTTTCATAAGTAGTGATGGTCGTCACTCATTAATTTTTTGATTGTTAAACTAAGTTTTTATGAAAAAAGGAATTGGCATCATTCTAACAGTAATTGGCCTCGCTGGTACGATCATAACAGGTATGCAAGCTGCTGATGATTCTGACAGCTTCAGCATATTCGGAGCAGATGTGGTCGTCAGTCAGGCAAATTACACCCCGCTGATCGTAAGTGTAGTAGTATTAGTAATAGGCGTGATTCTTTGGGTAAGCGGGAGAAAATGATAACAACAAACTCAAAAATGCTTGAGGATTTGTTGATTAATTTGAAGAAAACACCCTAAAACCGGGGTGTTTTCTGTTTTATAGCCTTTACATAGATTGGTTTTCTATGGAAGCTAGTTTGACCAGCATTTCATATTCTTCCTCGGAAATATCCCGGTATATATAATGAATAGGGTTTACTTTATCCCTATTTTTAAATACTTCATAATGTAAGTGTGGGCCAGTAGAAGACCCAGTATTACCTGAGTATCCAATGCATTCTCCTCTTTTTACTTTTTGTCCCACCTTTACATTAAACTCTGACATGTGGGCGTATTTGGTTTTAAAACCAAAGCCATGATCAATCTCAACCTGCTTGCCGTAACCATAATAACTTGTAGAGACTTTGGTAATAGTACCTCCGCCAGTAGCATAGATGGCTGTTCCTATACGAGCAGAGAAATCAAGTCCGGTGTGCATCTTTCTCACTTTATAAATGGGATGAAAGCGTAAACCAAAGCCTGATGACAAATATGACTCATTTGTAGATATGGGCGCAACGGCGGGGATTGAAGCCAGCATAAGATGCTGATTTTTGGCTATGGCAAGTAACTCATCATAGGATTTAGTTTGTATGTACATTTTCCTTTTGATCAGATCCAGTTCTTTAACAGTGGATACAACCAAATCCTGCTTGCTTAACTTGGCCTGTAGTAGTTTTTGGTATCGTTCTGCTCCGCCAATCCCTGCGTTTCTTATAGATTCTGGAATAGGATCTTGCTCATATATCGTCCGGTAAATCCCGTCATCCCTTTCCTGCAACATGGCCAACATATTGGTCGACTCATGCATTTGCTTCTCCAGGATATTATAGTAAAAATGTAATTTTTCGTTCTCTTTTCTTAAGCTGACTTCCTTAGGTGAATCATAATAATTCATGTAAACTACCAGGACGCATACTGCGGCAAACAGAATAGTAGATATGTTAATGATTACATCAATTACTAACTCTTTGGAGTTGGATTTTACTTTCTCGTATTTGCAGGTATTAGAATCGTAGTAGTACTTTATTTTGGGCATGTGCAAACTGAAATTTTATGATCTGTGCTAATTTTTTTTGACTGATTCTGGTATATCTATTATATCAAAATTAGCAGCAGAGTGAATTCACACCGCTTCAAAGCACAGGCAAAAGTTACACGCGAGGGAAAAAGGGGAATTGACGTAGTGGACAGAGAAAAAAGCTGTTTAGTAGATCACCGAGCTTGTTTTTCTAACCTCACAGGTGCTGTTGACACAAAAATAAAACCCTAAAAGACAAAAAAAGCCCATGATTATTCATGGGCTTCTCTTGGGGTAAGATTGGCATCCTTCAGCCAGTGATCTTTGAGATGGCCGGCCCGGCCCTTTCGGAAAACATTGCGTTTTTGTTGAAATTGCTTTTTCAAAGTTTTTTGTTCTACTTCCGGAAGTTTGATGAAGTTTTTACATTCGTCGGAACAGCATTCATCATACTTTTTCGCACACGCTTCGCACTGAATAAATAGCAAATGACAAGCATCATTTTCACAATTAACATGGGTGTCACAGACTTCTCCACACTGATGGCAATGGCTAATGACTTCCGATGAAATCCGTTCTCCGAGACGTTCATCAAACACAAAGTTTTTGCCCTTAAACTTATTAGGCAGTCCTTTGACTTCTACATCACGTGCATATTTGATGATTCCCCCTTCCAACTGATGGACACTGCTAAATCCCAGGTGTTTAAAATACGCACTGGCCTTTTCGCAGCGTATCCCCCCGGTGCAGTACATGATGATATTGCGATCTTTGTAAGGCTGCAATGTTTCCTTAACAATGGGCAAGGCATCCCTAAAAGTATCCACATCGGGAAGTAAGGCGTTTTTAAAATGGCCTACTTCGCTTTCATAATGGTTTCGCATGTCAACGACGATGGTATTCGGATCATCAGTAAGCTGGTTAAAGGCTTCAGCATTTAAGTGCTTACCTTTATCGGTAACATCAAAGCTACTGTCTTCCAGTCCATCAGCTACTATCTTAGGGCGAACCTTTATTTTGAGCTTATAAAAAGATTTTTCATCTTCCTCCACAGCGATATTAAGTCTGACACCGGATAAAAAACTTATTGAGTTAAGATGGGTTTTGAAAGCGTCAAAATTTATTTCGGGAACATTGATTTGCGCATTAATACCTTCTTTAGCTAAATACACACGTCCTAAGACTCCAAATGTAATCCATTCGGCATAAAGCTGGTCACGAATAACATCAGGCTGTGCTATATGGGCATAATTATAAAAAGAGAGCGTAGTTCTTTTTTCATCGCTCTCCTGCATTTGCTTTTTCAGTATTCTTTTGTCTATTCGGTTGTGAAGTAACATGACAGAAATCAATTAATCTACAGTTTCTATATGCTTTGTTGGCTGCATTCTTTGAAAAAAAGCAGCGTTTAAGACTTTGCCTTCTACACTCATTAGACCTGTTTCCACTTCAATGCCAGCTTTTCTGAGTCTTTTGATGCCCTTTCCATTTACAAGGGGATTGGGGTCTACATTAGCGATAATTACTTTTTTTACCTTATGGGCAATCAGCAGATCACAGCAAGGAGGTGTATTGCCAAAGTGAGAACAAGGCTCTAAATTTACGTAAACAGTACTTCCCGTCAACGTATTTTTGTCATTGACACTATCAATGGCATTCTTTTCGGCGTGCGCCTTGCCATATTCATGGTGCCAACCTTTACCAATGATCGTATCATTTTTTACAATCAAACAGCCCACCAAAGGATTGGGATTTACTTTTCCTGCCCCTTTTCGGGCAAGCTCAAATACTTGCTGCATGTATTTCTCTTCTTGTTTCATACAGTGGATGCTTTCAATTTTACATGTATTTGACTCTTCATAAAGTTGAAATTAATATATCAAGGGTCAAGGACTGAGTATTTATTGGCTATGATGTTATAGTTCGCTTTTAACTGGTGTTTTCTTAGGCACCGGATCATAGCCTGACGTTCCCCAGGGATGACAGCGGGCGATACGTTTTAAGCCAATTTGTATTCCTTTCATCAATCCCCACTCCTGAATAGCACTCGCCGTATAATGAGAACAACTCGGAGTATGCCGACAATGGTTGCCCAGCATAGGAGATATTCCTAACTGATAAAAACGGATCAGCGCTAAAGCAAAGCGTTGGAAAAGTTTTGTAAGCATTTACTTAAGTTCCTGATATATCAGACTTGGCTGTATATCATCGTGATGGTACTTTTTGCTTTTGTACATATCGTATTCACCTTTGATATCCTCAAAGTAAATCTGGCAAATGCCGACATTTGGATATATTCTGACTGGCTGAATACAAGCAAGTTCTAAAGTCCAATGCCCATGCGAACCAATATTACCCAAGCCTGCTGTCAAATGAACCATGATCCCGATACGGCCTATGGAAGAACGTCCTTCTAATTTAGGAACATGATGTTCGGCTTTAATAGTTTCAACAGTTCTCCCTAAGTACAATCGATTAGGTTCCAGGATTAAACCTTCTTCCGGAATCGTAATCTTTTTTATAGCATTATTCTGCTTCATATCCAGTAGTTCATTTTCATAAACTAATAGCTCGTAGTGAAGGCGCAAATTGTAGCTATTCGGGTTAAGCTGATCTAAAGAAAACGGATCAATAAAAATTTCTTTACCAATTTGTTTTTGTATTTCTCTTCCTGATAATATCATCTTGTTTTTTTCAAAAACTAAAGCAATTGTACCTTATTTACTATTAAATATGCCTTTAGGTTTTGTGATGTAAGATGGAGCAAAAGACCAGACCTAAATCCAGGTTATTTAAGCCAGTGAGTAGGTTGTGTCCCCACCTTTCTCATCTTTAAGTTGCACTCCAATGGTAGCCAGTTGATCACGTATCTTATCAGCAGAATCGTAATCTTTCTGGTTTTTAGCCTCTTTACGCATACTGATAAAAAGTTTGACCAAGGCATCAATGCGCTCAGTTTGATCATTTTCCTCAGAAGTCAGCCCCAATACTTCTTCAATAAATCCTTTGAAAGTATCCTTCATTAGCACATAAGTTTCCGTTGAAATACTGCTAAGATCTAACTGTTTATGATAGAAAGCATTGATTTTACTACTCATCTCAAAGAGCGAGGCGATTGTTTTGGAAGTGTTAAAATCATCACTCATGTATTCATAGCATGACTTGCTGACTTCATTTAACTCATCGTCCAATACCTTGTCAAGCACGGAAGGTTGATGATCAAGTTTATCTAATAATGCCATGGCTCCCATAAGTCTTTGAAAACCTTTTTCAGCAGCTTGTAGTGCCTGGTTAGAAAAATCCAGAGGGCTCCGGTAATGCGCCTGAAGAATAAAAAACCTGACAGTCATTGGGGTGTAAGCTTGTTCAAGCTTATCATGTTCGCCATTATAAAGCTGTTCCAGCGTAATAAAATTGCCCAGTGATTTGCTCATCTTTTGACCATCAATACTGATCAGGTTGTTGTGCAGCCAGTAGCGGACTGGGTTTTTTTGAAAAGCACCAAAACTTTGGGCAAGTTCCGCTTCATGATGGGGAAACTGAAGGTCTAGCCCACCACCGTGAATGTCAAATTCTTCTCCCAGGTATTTGGTACACATGGTAGTGCATTCCATATGCCACCCGGGAAAACCTTCTCCCCAGGGCGAATCCCAGCGCATAATATGCTCGGGGTTGGCTTTTTTCCACAAAGCAAAATCATGGGGGCTTTTCTTTTCACTTAATCCCTGGGTATTCCTGCTGCCGGATTTAAGGTCTTCCAAGACTTTGCCCGAAAGTTTGCCGTAGGGCTGTTCCTTGGCATATTTGTCCAGATCAAAATAAATAGAGCCGTTTGCTTCATACCCAAAGCCATTTTTAACAATTTTTTCAATCATTTTAATTTGCTCAGGAATATGTCCGCTAGCAGAAGGTTCAATGCTAGGAGGAATGACATTTAACTTAGCTATGGCATCATGATAACGATTAGTGTACATTTGGACAACTTCCATAGGCTCCAGCTTTTCCAGCCGGGCCTTTTTACTGATCTTATCTTCTCCTGCTCCTAACACCTCATCTTCCAGATGACCTACATCAGTGATATTTCTGACATAGCGAACAGTATAGCCTAAAAAACGGAAGTACCTTACGATGACATCAAAAGTGATGGCCGAACGGGCATGGCCTAGGTGTGGATCTCCATAAACGGTAGGCCCACAGACATACATGCCAATGTGTGAAGGAAGTATTGATTCAAATTTTTCTTTTTTACGAGTATAGCTGTTTGTAAGGTAAACAGGGTATTGAACATGCCCTTTTTGGTCCATATTAATTAGGTTAACTTTTGCTTAAGATTTTAATTTTCCGGTATTCATAGTATTTGACTAAATTATTGACGGTTGCATTCACCAGCAATTAGATAAACGTATTTCTCAAATAGGGTTTTCATGAAAAAGTATAGGTTGCAGTTTCCGATACTTATGTGTGAAGGGATATATGCTTAAGGATTTACTTACCTTTAGTTAAAAACCATCTATTTTATGGGTCAAGGTGTTCTAACTTACCTTCCTGATAGTTATATAAGCGGTAAAAACAGCTCTTTCTAGTCTCTCCTTGCCTATTTCTGGTATGGCAAGCACCACTACCTTGCTTGCTTACCAAATATATGAGCGCATCCTGGTCACAGTCGACTTTGATATGCTCAATTAATAGATAGTCGCCTGAAGTTTCCCCTTTTGTCCAAATTTTTTTTCGGGAAGTACTCCAAAATGTTGCTTTCCCTGTTAATAAGGATATTTCAAACGCTTCTTCATTGGTGTAGCCGAGCATAAGTATTTCTTTACTTTGCTGATCTTGTACAATGACAGGAAGGATTCCACCTCTCTTTTTGAATTGTAAATTGAGTTTGTCACTTTCTTCTAATTCATAATTTGCCATGCACAAAATTATTATTTAAAGCACAATATGAAAAAGAAAAGCATCTCATTTAGCATTTTTTGAGAGCAATACTGTTATAAACAATGATTATTTCAAAATATTTTTAACTTAGCAAGCTAACAAGATAAGATGGCAAAATATATACTTACCTCATTAATGGCTCTGTTTGTTTACTTTGATGTGACTGCTCAGCAGGTTTTGAACCTAGGACAGAGCCAACAAATCATAAAGATGGACGAGGGGGTAGAATACATGAACCAAGGAAAATTTGAGCAAGCTGAGGAAGTCTTCCGTGAAGTATTACTAGATGTTGAAGTAGTGCCCGCAGATTTATGCTTTTACTTTGGAAAAAATTCTTACCATCTTGATAATATGACTCAAAGTATAGATTGGCTCAATAAATATATTGAGCTTAAAGGCACTTCAGGACGTTTTTTTGATCAGGCGGTGGAATATTTGAAACTTGCTGAAGAAAGCTATACTAAAAAAAACCTGTCCTCTACCGATGCTAACAAAACAGAAAAAAAGGTTCAACCTAAGAAAAGAGAATTTATCAATTGTGATCAAACACCTTTTGTAGTTTGCCCAGCCTGTGATGGTGATGGGGTATTAATCGAACAGGGTTCTCTGGGAACATCTGTATATAAGGCCTGTTATTATTGTAAGGAGACAGGCCGACTGTCTTGTGAAAATTATAAGCTTTACGTCATAGGAAAATTTATTCCCGAGACAAGTAATTAATATTTTCCTTTATATTTTTCTGCTTTAGGAATTGTTTTCTGAATGTTTTTTACCCTACTTTCAGATGAAGGGTGGGTAGACATAAACTCGGGGGGGGCCTGCCCTCCTTGTTGACCCATTCTCTGCCAAAAGCTCACTGCAGCATTAAGATCATATCCAGCCATAGCCATCATATAAATACCGATTTCATCTGCTTCACTTTCGTGTTTTCTGCTATAAGGTAATAGCAAACCATATTGAGCACCTAAACCAAAGGCAGAAAAGGCAAGTTGCTGCGTAGTTTCAGGCTGCTCACTTAGCGCCACGCTCAAAGCAGTTCCTCCCAGTTGTACGCCTAGTTGTTGGGCCATTCTTTCATTTCCGTGCTTTGCAATTGCATGGGCTATCTCGTGTGACATCACGGTAGCCACCCCTTCTTCTCCCTGACATACAGGAAGTATGCCCGTATAAAAAGCTACTTTTCCTCCCGGCATGCACCAGGCATTGACAGTATTATCGTCTTCAATAAGGTTAAATTCCCACTCGAAGTCATCTATCTTATCTGCCATGTTATTCTCCCGAAAATAATTTTCTACTGAGCCAGACAGTTTCTTACCAACCCTTTTGATCATTTCAACATCCTTTTGATTTTTGGAAAGCTTACTGGTCTTCAAAACTTCATTGTAATTTTGAAAACTCATCCCAAGGATTTGGCTTTCAGGCAATGGCGTAAATTGCTGACGTCCGGTAAGGGGAACTTTCTGACAGGAGAAAACAAAAGTTATAATAAGTATAAATGTAAAAGCTTGTTGTTTCAGCATGGAATGTACTTCTAATAATGAATTTGGTAGTATTCAAACAAAAACACTGTATGCTTTAAATACAAGATACAGGGTTTTTGTTTGTAAAATATTCCTACAAAGCTTAATTTTTTTACTTTTTGACGATTAAGAATTGACTAACTATAATTAAGTTGTTTTTCAGATTCCTTGATTTTAACATTTAGTACACGGGCGTAAAACTTTTTGAGCTTGATACTTTCATGGTTCCAGGAGAGTTTATTAAGAACCCTGTTGTAACCGTATTCAGCCATTTCTTTGCTCTCTTTGTCATGATCCAGAAGCCACATCATTTTTTCTGCAAAATCTGCAGTATCGTTGTTTTTTGCATACAACGAGGCTTTTTCTGCTGAAGCTTTTCCCTCTTTAAGGTCGTATTGCACTATAGGTTTTTTCAATGCCATGTATTCCATGATCTTATTCATCGTAGAGAGGTTGTTCATCTCAGTAGGTTTATCAGGATTTACACAAATATCGCAGGTGTTCAATACATCTAATAATTTCTCATCACTTACCCTACCATAAAAATCTACATACTCACTAAGGCCCATGTCAACGGTCAATTTTTTAATATCTTCAAGTGAAGTTCCTCCTCCTACAATGGCAAATTGTACATCCTGTCGTTTAGTAATTAGATGCTTTACTGATTCAAGTAACAAATCCAAACCTTCCTGAACTCCGATTACCCCTACATAACCTACCAGATAACTTCTTCCCTTTTTATATTTTTCGTCTCCCGGGGTTAACTTTATCCTTTCCAAGCTCGGTCCGCTTCTGATAACCTGAACCCTATTTTCTGGCATATTGCCTCTTTCAATAGCGATTTTTTTATAAGATTCGTTAGTAGCGATACTAAAATTTGCCGTTTTGAAGGTAAGCTTCTCTAACCATAACATGCAATGATAAAAGAAATCTTTCTTCCCAAACTTCGCTATGTATAATTCAGGATTGATATCATGGTGATCAAATACATACTTTACCCCAAACAATTTGAACGGAAGTGCGGTAAGAAATATCAAATCCGGCGGGTTACATCCATGAATAACGTGGAAACGTTTTTTGAAGAAAATTTTAAAACTCAAAAATAATTCCCAGAAGATTGCCGTACTGTATTCAAATAAGTAACCCAGTGCCCCACTACCTTCAAGCGGCAAAGGGTGCCGATATATATCAATGCCATTGATCCTTTCAAAAGCGTCGGTGTATCCTTTCATTTTCGGACAGATGATGCTCACATAAGCACCATTGTCCTTCAAAGTACATGCTTCTTGCCACACACGTCTGTCAAACGGGGCAGGAAGGTTTTCTATAATGATTAGTACGTGTTTACCAGCAAATTCCGACATAATTATCTTTTGAGGTCCTGGATTTGTCAATTCTAACCAAATCTATCACGGTTTTGTCATTAGGCATTGTGTCTAATGCATGTTTAAATTCCTCTGATTTGTTTCCAAAGACAATTACTTCAGATTCTTCAATCACGTTTTCCACAGAATCTTTTAATACTCTGTTAATATGAGGAATATGACCAGTAAGATAATCTTTGTTTTTGCCCATCAATCGTGATAGAAGAATATTACTGTCGAATAGGGAGAGCTCATAGCCTTTTCCTAAAAGTGTTTCAATAATTTCAACTACGGGACTTTCGCGTAAGTCGTCAGTACCTGCTTTGAAAGCAAAACCAAGGAAGCCGATTTTTCTCTTGCCAGTATTGTAAATCAGTTGTAAACCCCTCTCTACCTGATAATCATTACTATTCATCAAGCTACTCAACAGAGGGGTTTTCACGTCAAGGCTATTTGCCCGGTAATTTAATCCACGTACATCTTTTGGAAGACATGACCCACCAAAAGCAAAACCAGGTTTCATGTAGTAAGAAGATAAATTCAACTTATGGTCACTGGCTACTACTTCCATCACTTTTTGTCCATCAACTCCTAATTCCTTGCAAATATTTCCAACTTCGTTAGCAAATGTGACTTTGACTGCATGGAAATTATTGTTGGCATATTTAATCATCTCCGACTCTTCAGGCTTAAGCGTAAATATGGGAGAATCAATCTCACTATATAATTCAACCAATTGTTTTTCGCTGCGCTCACACAAGGTGCCAATTACAGTATAAGGGGGATTCCAGAAATCTTCAATAGCGGTACTTTCCCTCAAGAACTCGGGATTAGAAGCTACGCCAAAATCTTCACCGTGTTTTTTGCCGGATACATCCTCAATGATTTGCGCACATTGTTTTATAGTTCCCGGAACTACGGTACTTCTGATCACTACGGTATGAAAACCATCTTTAGTTTTAATAGCTTCAGCAATTTCACTACAAACCCTGTAAATATAAGTTAAGTCAATATTTCCGTTGATCTGACTGGGGGTGCCTACACACACAATAGAAATATCAGAGTTGTGCACTGCATTCTGTACGTTATTGGTAGCGGTAATTTTAGAAGTATTGATACCTTCTTCAATATACTCGTCCAGGTCTTTCTCAACGATGGGTGATTTTCCACTGTTAATAAGCTTTATTTTAAGTTCGCTTACATCCACTCCAATTACACGATGTCCCATCTTGGCAAAACAGGCACACGAAACTGCTCCTACATATCCAAGTCCAAATACACTTATTTTCATCATTATTAAGTTATTAAGCTGATTTATATTTAAATATTAATATGCGTTTTTTTCTCCTCTAATGGCATTTATCACAGTTTTGATGATAATCTTGATGTCCAAGGTGAGGCTCCAGTTTTCAAGGTACCAGTTATCATAAAGCACCCTTTTTTCCATTTGAGAATTGTCTTTTGTTTCACCTCTATAACCATTTACCTGGGCATACCCGGTAATTCCAGAGTTGATAAAATGTCTTACATTAAAATTATTGATAATGGCAGAGTATTCTTTAGTATGCTTAAGCATATGTGGGCGAGGCCCTACAACTGACATGTTTCCAATGAGCACATTGAAGAACTGTGGAAATTCATCCAGGCTAGTTTTTCGCAATATTCTACCCACTTTTGTAACTCTGGAGTCATTTTTCGTTGCCTGTTTGGTATCTGCATCAATACTTACCGTCATGGTACGGAATTTATAACACCAAAAAGGTTTTCCATTTTTTCCTGAGCGAAGTTGTCTAAAAAAAACGGGGCCTTCAGAGTCTAATTTAATGCACAAAGCCACGACAGGGACAATAAGTGGGAAAAGAAAAAGTATAACTGTTGAGGAAAAAATAATATCAAAAACCATTTTCACCTGTTGGTTAAAGAAGAAACGCAAAGGGTCGCGCCTGGGTGTGACAATTGGTATTCTACCATCATCATAAAGGTGGGTATCAATTCTTTGATTTGATAAACCTCCCACATCTTGTACAAACCCAAAGTACATATAATTTTCGTCTGCGAACTTAGTAAGCCGATCTACCAAACGTGCATGATTGGGTAAGGCATAATATATCTCGTCTACATTTTCGCGAATGCAAAAATTTTGTATGTCGTTGAGGCCACCTAATTTTAGATCGTATTGGTCAATGTCTTCGTCATCAAAGAACCCTAAGAAATTATAAACGGAAGCATTGTTTTCACTAAAATACTTATAAAGCCTTTTGCCAGGAACGGTATAACCTACTACTATGATATTTTTACGGATATTTTTGAGTGACCTGATAAACCTATAGCTTTTGAGCTCTATGAACCTAAGTGTAATAATTGAAACATAAGCCAATAAATAAGTAAGGATAAAGAGTTTGTAAGGAAAAACGTTATCAGGAGTTATCCAGTAAGTGTATATACCCGTAATGATCATGCTCAAGACCATGCTTACTAAGGTTAGAAGCATAATTCTTGAAATTCGAGTTAAATTATCAATATGATAAAGATTGCCAAGCAATGCGGCTACAATCCATGATAAAATATATATGATTAAAAGGCTTTTCTGAGGATTAAAAGCAGGGCTAAAAGAGCCTTGATTAATAAAATAAGCGGCAATAAATGAAATTATCGCTACAATGATATCTACTAATAAAAGCACAAAAACCAAAGATTTTGAGTAATAACTCCTTTTGAAAATGTTAAATGCTGTCATTTTTACATTATTCAATAAAAATATTAAACGTATGTAATATTATTTTGTAAATGTATTACTACTTTCTTTAATTTACAAGTAATATTTATAATATTTATCTATATAATTATATGTAAATCTGCTCTTAATATCTTTTTTGGTAAGTGCTTTTTTATCAACAGCCAATCAAGAAGATCCTTATGATTGTAATTTGAACCTATTTGAAACCGCTTTTAGTACATCTTTAATAATTATGAGAAAAACTATTAAAAAAACATGCTATTACTAATTATTTAGTTAGTGCCACATCCTCAAAGATTTATTAGACAACTTACATGCCATTGTAATTAGCGCTTTTAGATAATAATACAATTTGTCGAGGAAGAAATTTAACTTCTTTTACCAGAAGTTATTCAAAAGCAAAAAACAAACTTTCAAAAAAGCTGTGATTGAATGCCTCAATCAATGGGTTTTATCATTAACATGCTTTTTATAAGTACCAAACCAGAATTAAGTTATAGTTTGATTTCAATATCAATCACCCTGTCTGTGACGACCGATCCACCGTGGACGCGGGTTCCGGCGAGGATGAGTGAAGTCGGCGTTTAAAGCGCCTTTCTCGTTATGCCCCCGTGGGACACAAGGGCAATTGAAATTTAATTTTATATAAAAGAGTTTATTATGCAGCCCATCGCTGACATCGTATATTATGCAGACCACATGCAATGTTCATCATTCTATCCTTCTTCTGCCATCCATGTAATCTAATTTGATTACGAATAATTTTGAGTCTTTTTACTCCAGAGATAGCATGCTCTACTTTGACTCTGATGCTGGCAATGAGCGTGTTTAGCTCCTTTTGGAACTTGGTTAGTTCCTTACCTTTGGGCTTTTTCTCAGGCATGAAAATCTCTACACCCTCCGCTTCAATACCTAAAAAGCCCAAATCTGCCCATAGACAGTGCCATTGATCAGGAAACTTGATTTTAGCTTGGTCATACATAGCTTTATCATGTACACTGCCTTCAAAAGTTTCTCCTAAATAGATGACTTCTTCTTCAATATTGGTGATCAACAAGTTTTTTAAAGTATGACATCCCTTTTTCCCGCTGTAGTGTTCTTTTTGAACCTGATAGTCTGGCGAGCGGCCTATCCTGCGTTCTGCTACGTCCGCGCGGCGGCCGCCATAAACATGATTACTTCGCGATAAGCGTAGAGAAAGTTGTAGAACTTATTCATCTCACGCTTAGGCATTTATCCATTTGCTTTAAAGCTTCTCCAAGTAAAAAAGATAGCTGCTATCCCATAGACTAACCTTTCCCTGGCTCATAGAGAACATTACCCCATGATATACTTGGTTGGGATTCTCCGCGCGGCGTCCGCTTTCATATAGCTTAGAACAAAGAACAATTTATTGACGGAGCCGGATAAACTGCTGTCACTTCGTTCTTTATAGCGTACCACTTTGCGAGGTTGACCTTTCATATCGTAGTGACGATAATGTTCTTCAACGATGGGGGCAAAATGGTACAATAAATCCATGAATTCTCTTTGGCTTAAGCCAGTTATTGCGTTAAATTGATTCGGACTGTTCAATATGCTGTCTGTTTTTGTCATAATTAATTGACAGCGAACAGCCCTTTTTCATTCCCTTACAAAAGCAACCGTAATATTCTTTAAAATACATTTGTCCAGTTACTTAAGCTATAACAAGTCGGCAATTTTGTAAGTCCTTTATAAATAAATGTCATCTCACGTTTAAGCATTAACTAATCCTCCATTATTAGCATGAAATGGAAGCAATCTATTTGTAAATTCAGTATATATATCGGTAATATTATTTTGTAATTTTTTTTGGAATGAGTTTGTAAGTAATTCAAAAGACACTACTTTTGTAGCTCCAAAACGATGTCCGGTGGTGTAATGGTAACACAGCAGGTTTTGGTCCTGTCGTTCAGGGTTCGAGTCCTTGCCGGACAACAAAAATCCCGGTTTACATTATATGTAAACTGGGATTAATTTTTAAGCTAATCTGCTTACCCTTCTCCTTATGGCTACAGTAAAAATATTCTCTGGCGAAGCTACCCGTTATTTGGCGGAAAAAATAGCAAACCACTATGGAAAACCATTGGGTGAAGTAGCTATAGAGAAATTCAGCGATGGAGAAATCTCCCCTCATTTTACTGAGTCAGTAAGGGGATGCGATGTTTTTTTAGTTCAATCCACATTTGCCCCATCAGATAATTTGATGGAACTATTGCTATTGATTGATGCTGCCCGCCGCGCCAGCGCAAAATATGTAACCGCAGTAGTACCCTATTTTGGTTATGCCCGGCAAGATAGAAAAGATAAGCCAAGGGTAGCGATTGGTGCCAAGCTTATCGCTAATCTATTTTCAGCAGCTGGTGCTGACCGTTTGATGACCTGTGATTTACATGCGGGACAAATTCAGGGCTTTTTTGATTTTCCGGTAGATCACTTTAGCGGAAGTATTATATTTGTACCCTATCTCAATCAGTTGCCCAAAGAAAATCTGGTATTTGCCTCTCCTGATGTAGGTGGCGTGAAGAGAACAAGGAATTTCGCGCAGTACTTTCAGACGGATATGGTGGTGTGTGATAAGCAACGTAAAAGATCAAACCAAGTGGAGAGTATGCAGGTGATTGGTGATGTAGAAGATAAAGATGTAGTATTAGTGGATGACCTGGTAGATACTGCTGGCACACTCTGTAAAGCGGCCGCTATCATCAAGGAAAATGGTGCTAGGACAGTGAGGGCTATCAGTACACATGCAGTGTTGTCAGGTACTGCTTATAAAAATATTGAAAATTCTGAATTAGAGGAATTAGTAGTTACCGATACCATACCCCTGAAAAAAGAATGCTCAAAAATAAAAGTTTTGACAGTTGCAGATCTATTTGCAGGAGGTATTACCAAGATTCACAAGCATGAATCTATAAGTCCGCTTTTTATTAGTAAATCCAGATTTTAATATATACTTAACAATAAACAATTATGAAAACAGTAGAGATTATAGGGTATAAAAGAGCAAATCTCGGTAAGAAGGAGTCCAAGCGTTTGAGGGCTGAAGGAAATGTACCCGGCGTGGTATATGGAAGTGGTGAGCAGATTCATTTTTATGCCCCCATGATTTTGTTCCGTCCTTTGGTTTATACCCCGGAAGCGCATATGGTAGACCTGAATATTGAGGGTGAGCATAAGCGGTGCATCTTACAAGACATCCAATTCCACCCGGTGAATGAAATTATCTTACACGCTGACTTCCTTGAATTACAGGAGAAAAAGCTTGTGAAAATGGAAATTCCTTTACATTTGGTGGGTAGCGCACCAGGATCAAGTAAAGGGGGGACGTTGATGTTTAAAAGGAGGTCGTTACTCTTGAAGGCCCTTCCAAAAGATATGCCAGAGCATATTGACGTAGATATCTCTAAGCTTGATTTTGGAAAAGCTATAAAGGTAGGAGATGTCAAGTCCAAAAATTTTGAGATTTTGGACAATCCTGCGATATCCATAGCAGTAATTGAAGTGCCTCGTGCGCTGAGAGGAAAAACTGATGAGGAGGAAGCTGAAGATGAAGATGAAATTGGTGTAGAAGGAGAAGAAGGAGCAGAAGGGGAAGCGCCTACTGAAGATTAGCATATCATTTTATCACTGTAAATCCTGTCCAGTAATGGGCAGGATTTTTTTTATTGCATTATGAAATTTTTAATCGTTGGATTGGGTAATCCGGGCGTTGAATATGAGTTAACCCGACATAATATTGGCTTTCTTACCCTAGATCGCTTGGCTGAACAAGAGGAGGGAAATTTCAAACAGGGCCGTTTGGCTGATGTGGTGGATATCAAATACAAGGGAAGGACAATCCATTTGATCAAACCCAATACGTATATGAACCTCAGTGGCAAGGCAGTCAACTACTGGTTGCAGGAATTGAAAATTCCTGTGAGTAACTGTTTAATAGTCACTGATGACATTGCATTGCCTTTTGCCAAATTAAGAATGCGGGGAAAGGGTTCAAACGCAGGCCACAACGGACTGAAGAATATTGAAGCAGTTTTGGGAGGAAACCAATATGCCAGATTAAGATTTGGTGTAGGCAATGATTTTCATAAAGGACAACAGGTAGATTATGTGTTAGGCAACTTTCCAGAAGAAGAATTAAATGAACTGTCTAAGCATATGGATAGGGCAGGGGAGATGATTTTATCTTTTTGCACCATTGGTATTGAGCGTACTATGAGCCAGTATAATGACTAAAATTAGCTAATAGTACTTCCATTTTTAACCATGTCCCCGGGGCTGATAAACAACAACTTTCCATCATGATCTTCAGCCATTAGTATCATGCCCTGAGATTCAGTGCCCATCATTTTTCTGGGTGCCAGATTAATGAGTACACATACCTGTTTACCAATGATCTCTTCCGGCTCGTAATGTTGAGCAATACCACTAAGTATCGTTCGCTGATCAAGCCCAGTATCTACTATCAGTTGGAGTAGTTTCTTGGATTTTTTAACTTTTTCAGCTTCCAAAATGGTGGCTACCCTGATATCAATTTTTTCAAAGTCAGGAAAAGTAATTTCAGTTTTGGAAGGCACAAGCTGATGTTCTTTACCGGGTTCACTTCCCACCTGATGTAGTTTCCGGATTTGGGCTTCTACTACTTCATCCTCCACTTTTTCAAATAAAAGGCTGGCAGCATTGAGTTGATGATTTTCAGGTAATAAAATATTATCAGTAGCATTTTGCCAGGCAATCGCTTCAATATTGAGCATCTCCCTTAACTTGGAAGCAGTAAAAGGTAAGAATGGCTCAGAAAGTATAGATAAACTGGTTGCAATCTGTAAGGCAACATGAAGTATAGTTTTTACCCTATCTTCATCATTTTTTATTGCTTTCCAAGGCTCAGTTTCCGCCAGGTATTTATTGCCAGTTCTGGCCAGATCCATCATGAGCGCATTGGCTTCGCGGAAACGAAAATTTTCAATAGCCTCTGAAATTTGTTGAGAAAGGGCTTTTATTTTTACCAAAGCTTCTTCGTCAATCGCATGTAATGGGCCTCTTTCCGGTACAACGCCATTGAAATATTTATGAGTGAGTACCAGGGTGCGGTTGATAAAATTCCCATATATCGCCACCAACTCATTGTTGTTTTTTGCCTGAAAATCTTTCCAGGTAAATTCACTGTCTTTGGTCTCCGGTAGAATACTGCACAGCACGTATCTTAAAACATCCTGTTTGTTAGGAAAGTCCTCCAGGTATTCATGTAGCCAGACGGCCCAGTTCCTGCTGGTGGATATTTTTTTGCCTTCTAAGTTTAGGAACTCATTGGCTGGTACATTTTCCGGCAAAATGTATTCACCCGTTGCGTGGAGAATAGAGGGGAAAATAATGCAGTGAAAAACAATATTGTCTTTTCCAATGAAGTGAATCAGCCTGCTGTTATCTGCTTCACTCGCTTGTTTTTTCCAGTAGAGCTCCCAGTTTTTATGCTTGTCTTTTGCCCACTGTTTGGTGGAAGAAACGTAGCCAATTGGTGCATCCAGCCAGACGTATAATTTTTTACCTTCCGTATTAGGGAGCGGTACATCTACGCCCCAGTCCAGGTCGCGGGTCATGGCGCGGGGCTGTAAGCCTGCCTGTAGCCACGCGCTGCATTGCCCATATACATTTGTTTTCCAAATGCCTGTTTTACCCTCTAACAGCCATTCTTCTAGCCAAGGCTGGTATTTATCCAAAGGAAGGTACCAGTGCTTGGTTTCTCTTAATACCGGAGCTTTGCCACTCAAAGTAGATTTAGGGTTGATCAAGTCATTAGGGTTAAGCGAAGAACCGCAGTTCTCGCATTGATCACCGTAGGCATTCTCAGAACCACAGACCGGACAAGTGCCGATGATATAGCGGTCTGCCAGGAATTGATCGTATTCTTCATCGTAAAATTGTTCACTTACCTGCTCAATAAATTCACCTTTGTCATAAAGTGTAGTGAAAAATTCCTGAGAAGTCTCATGATGGATTTTCTCTGAAGTACGGTGGTACATATCAAATGAAATCCCAAAATTTTCAAAGGTTTCTTTGTTGAGGTAGTGGTATTTGTCAATAATTTCTTGCGGGGAAATGCCTTCTTTTTTTGCCCGGAGCATAATC
>JBBSOG010000030.1:0-21812 GCA_038259985.1 Cytophagales bacterium | reverse complement strand
GGAGTATCATGCTGCTGCTTTCCCAAGACTTTACCAAACTGGTACTGATTGCCTTTGTCGTAGCTATTCCGCTGGCTTACTTCGCCGTGCAGCAATGGCTTAATGACTTTGCTTATAGAATAGAGATCGGCCTGAGCGCCTTCATCGTCGCCGGTACCCTTGCCGTATTGATTGCCCTATTGACCATCAGCTACCAGGCTTACCGTGCCGCAGTGGCCAATCCGGTGGACTCTTTGAGAGATGAATAGCCCACTAATGATTGATGAGGAATGAATAATGATGAATTGCAGCGCGTAATTCCATTAGTCATTCTTCATGAATCATTAAAATTACCTATTGATTCTTCCGGTGGATCTAAGAATAGAAAAGAGGATTTTGCAAATGGCTGTACAATCTTCATAGATTATATTAAAATCATGAGTACTTATCAATTTACTATCGTGCAGCAGATTCAACCAATAACCCGTTTACATGGCTTCTTTGTAAGCAATGGATATTTTAGCGGAGAAGTCAGCCCGGGAAATAGCTGCGTCAGCTTCCCTTACATTAGCGCCTATAGAAGTGCCGCTCCTGAGGAATTGTTTAGAGAGAACATATTCTTTTTTCTCATTGGTAAGTTGTTTGTAAAGCGATACCACGCTTAGTGCAAAGCTGCAAGTTTTGTCTTTAATAATATTCTCTTTTTTCTCCATGGTATGAGGGATGAGCCTGACAAAATTCTCAACATTCATTCCACATTTATCATCAGTCATTCATCATTGCTCAATAATCATTACTCATTATGTTAAGAAATTACTTCAACACCACTTTACGGAATTTCCGTCAGCGCAAATTTTATACCCTCATTAACGTACTTGGCCTGGCTATCGGGCTGGCGAGTAGCCTGCTCATTGCCTGGTATGTGATTGATGAACTGAGCTACGACAGCTTCCATAGCGATGCCGACCGCGTTTTTCGAGTGAGCACTTACGGCGGTGAATATTATCACCTGGCGACCACGCCCCCGCCTTTGTATGAAGCAATCAAAAATGATATTCCGGAGGTAGAAGCTGTGGCCCGCGCCTTTACCTGGAACCATTCTACCATGCGCCTGCCCCTGGCAGAAGATCAAAACCAGGAGGCTGTTTTCCGGGAGACAAATATATTTATTGTTGACCCTGAATTTTTGCAGGTACTGGACTTCAATATAATTGCGGGGGATAAAGAAAAAGCGCTAAAAGCACCCAACGCCATCGTGCTGACCAAAGCAACCGCTGAGCGTTATTTTGGTTCCGGGGCAGTGGAAAAGGGGGAAGTGCTGGGCAAAGAAATTCTCTTCGGAGGCAGCAGAGATGGCCGGCAAGTGACCGCCGTGATAGATCCTGGCCCCACCCATTTTCCCTTTGATATGCTGGTGGCTACTACAGGTTATCATGAAATTGCTGATGCTGACGGCTGGGACTGGAATATTATGCATACCTATCTGAAGGTACGCCCCGGCGTAGAAGAAAACGCGCAGCAAATGCAGGGTTTACGCCAAAAATTGGATCAAATTGCCGAGAAATATGCTCGGCCCTCTTTGCAAGCCAGTGAAATCGGGCCGGAGCAAAACAATCTTCTGGAATATCAACTGCAAGCCGTTACCGATATTCACCTCCATTCCGATCTCTTGCAGGAGCATGAGGCTAATGGTAGTATCAATACGGTCTACACCATGCTTATTGTCGCCGTACTTATCGTGTTGCTGGCCTGTATTAATTTTATGAACCTGTCCACTGCCCAGGCCATACGCCGGGCGAAGGAAGTAGGGGTGCGCAAAGTGTTAGGTTCCTCCCGCCAGCAACTGATTTTTCAATTTTTGGCTGAATCCTTGGCCGTTAGCCTGATCGCTTTGCTCTTGGCCTTAGGTACAGTAGAAATCCTGCGTATTCCTTTCAATAATTTGATAGGCAAGCAATTGTCTTTTGACTGGTTCCGGCAGCCTGAACTGTTAGCTTTTATCGGTGGAGGCGTGCTGTTAGTGGGTTTGTTGTCAGGTATCTATCCTGCACTCTATCTGTCGGCTTTTCGTCCGGTAGCGGTGCTCAAAGGGAAAATCAACACGTCCCGTCAGGCCGGCAGCCTGCGTAATGTGCTGATTATTTTCCAGTTTGTCGTGTCCATCGGCCTGATCATTACTACGGCGCTGGTGATCCAGCAACTTCATTTTATTCAAACTAAAGACATCGGCTTCGATCGGGAAAATGTGCTGGTGATCAAAAATGACAGGGAGATTGAGGAACGCTGGGATGAGTTTAAAGACGCCCTTGAACAACAATCCCAGGTCAGACAGGCCAGCTTTGCGTCTGGAGTGCCCTCACAATCCGCTATTAGGAGTACGGCGATGCGCGATTTCCGTGTAGAAGGAAGCAGTAGTGGCCAGGGTATGCAATGGCTTTTGGCTGACCAGGATTATATCACTACACTGGGTTTGGAGATGGTCGCCGGACGGGGCTTTCGGGAAGACATCACCTCCGACCATACCAGCGGATTGCTGCTCAACGAAGCAGCAGTAAAAGCGTTGGACCTGGAAGATCCGGTAGGCAAGACGGTCATCAAGAACCAGGGGGAAAACGATGAACAACGCTTGCAGGTATTGGGCGTAGTGAAAGATTTTAACACAGAATCCTTTGACCGCCTGGTGAGGCCCATGGCCGTGCAATATTATTCCCCCAGCTATCTTAGCGACTATGTGATAGTACGGCTTACTGGTGGCGATGCTTCCGCTGCGGTAACACAAGTAGAAGAGACATGGAGCCGGTTTGAGCCGGAAAACCCATTCGTCTATTCCTTTCTGGATCAGGACTTTGACCGCCTCTTCCGGGCAGAACAAAGGCTGGGCAATGTGCTGAAGGTTTTTACAGGATTGGCAATCTTGGTAGCTTGTCTGGGCTTACTGGGGTTGGTAGCTTTCGTTACTTCCCAACGTACCAAAGAGATAGGTATCCGTAAGGTGCTAGGTGCGTCGGTGGCGCAGATTAATTTGTTGCTTTCCGGCGACTTTCTGCGCTTGATTCTTATTGCGTTCGTACTCGCTGCCCCTTTAGCCTATTGGCTAGTCGGGCAATGGCTCAACCATTTTGCTTACCGTACAGAGATAGGTGTGGGTATTTTCCTGCTGGCCGGGTTTGGTGCCTTACTCATCTCATGGCTGACGATCAGTATACAATCAGTACGGGCAGCTCTGGCTAATCCGGTAGACTCGCTGAGGGATGAATAGGAGTAATGATAAATAATGACTGATGTTTACCTTTTGTCTACCTGTTTTTGAAGGTATTATCTACAGAAAACGATAACTTATCATTGGGTCAAATTTGATTTAGCTATTCGGATAGTTTCCAGTCATGCTAAAAATGGTTATCATTCCCCACTAGCTCCGCGTTCGTCTTGATCAGTCATGAACTTTATCTATAGGTTATGACAAAAGTATATCCCTGCGCTTCTCTTGTGCTTGCTGCCCTTGTTTGACAGCCAGGCCGAAACGACCCAAATTGCCCGTTCCACAACTGGCTCACCTGGTAAGCGCTGTTGAGGGTAGAAGGAGTACGCACCGGCTGGAAATCTACCATTTCAGTAGCATAATTTGAGTCTTTGTATCAGCCTTCCCCGGCTAGGCCAAAGCCACTGCCCCCATCGCCAATCCCCTGACGGATGCCCGCCTGAATACCGACTTGTGCATTGTGGCAGGAGGCACAAGAATAAGTTTGCTTTCCCTGAGGGAGCTTGGGGTTGATGGCCAGACCTGTCTCATGGTATAACATTTCACCTAAAATTAATTTCTCCTTTGTTATAGGATTATTTTTGTCTTGTGGTATATGACTGAAATCGTCACTGGCAGGTAAGAGGAAAGAACTTTTTCCCTCATGATCAGAGGCTTTTTACAAAGATTGATCAACTGATCAAGAAGTTTAGTTTTTCCTTGAATTACATCTTGTTCCTAATCACATGATGAGAGGACAAGAATAGCCACTAATACAAAAATATATTTATTCATGTTTCAGTTATTTTAGCAAATTTATGAGAGTATTTTTGCTTTAAATATAATTTAGATCAAATATATTATTCTAATAGTCTTATTTACATGGTCAACCATCCATGTTCTGTTGTTTTACAGCGTAGAGTGCTTAGGAACGTGTACCTGAAGCCATCAATCATGAAGCGGTATTGTTTGAAAAGCCAACTCATAGATATGGAGGGACCGGAAAAGTGGGCATGAACTAGCTTATCTTTATTGATCTTAAGAAATAGCTACTAGCTTGCAGGGGAGATTTACCCAAAGTCAAAATATCCCTTCTAAAAACTCATAGTTATATTCAGCGGGATGAATTATGGTGACTTTATTTTGTTGGAAATGCGCCTGAATCGACTGATAGCGTAGCTACGATGAAGGGGCAACTGTAATTTTTGACAAGATGATTGATCAGGGTTAACCGGAGGCTGCGCTCTTGAAGGGTAAAAAACCGCTTGGCGAGCACGCTTACCGAATTTATATGAATCTATTTTGTAGATTTTTCAGGAGGAAGTACACTGATCATGAACATTTGCCGGGTTTTATTTTTATCAATTCCAGGTACGAGGATGGCATCATTTGTCCGGTTCCAACGAGGGGCCGGATCAATGCGGATGTCGCCACTGTAAGCCCCCTTATCAATTCCTTCGCTGCGGGCAAAGGCACCGTCGCTGCGCCGGTACACCGCATAATAATTCTTTGAAGATTCAGTATACCCATTGACAAACCAATTGCCATCGGGCGAGAGCGAAATGTCACCTTCGGGTTGTGGAAACATAGTGGAATTCCCTAATTGCCCGACAATTTCTTGTGTGTCCACATCATAAAGTATTTGCCTGTCTTCGCCTTCATTATTTTCTATGCCAATCAATACATTTCCCATATCCCATTCGGGATGCCCACCGATGTGCGTTTCGTGAAGGGCCAGTTCGGTTCCATCGGCATGGATAGAGCAAGGCACATTGATTCTTTCCCCTGGCCTGCCATCCCAACCTGCCCGAACGAAAAAGTACACCCGAGTGGCATCTCTGTTCCATAAGGCATGGTTGATGAAAAGTCCGGTGTGTTCCATATCTGGATTGCGCTCCTTTAGCTTCTCTTCCAATTGGCGGTAAGAAACCAGCAACCGCTTCTCACCGGTTTTGATATCAACGATGAACATGCCATCATTTTCAGGAGCCATTTCATCTTTTGACCAGTCCATCGCTCCCGGGTAACCCGTTACGGCCCGCAATCTTGACAGGCGGCCATAGTTCAGGCCCAGCCAGGCCGAACCGTCTGCGGCAACGCCTCCATTGCCGATGGGCGTATCAGCATATCGGTACTCACGCACCCGCTTTTTCTGCTTAACGTCATAAACGACGGTATACACTGCGCCGGTAGTTGTGTCCTTGTCATTGAAGAAGAACTCCGTTTCAGGGGCCAAAGGATTCCAGTAAAACATCGTTCCCTGTTGTGGGTTCCAAGCGTAGGTTTTATCTACGGGAATGATTTTGTTGTTGTCACGGGTATCAATGAGGAAGATGGTGGCGGCCTCTCCAGGCTTAGGCATGCGGTTGATGGTGTCAATCTCAAGTCCGAGTATATATTGGCCGGAAGCATTCCAGGGTATCGTTTGGCATTGGCCTATGTACCCGAAGAAGTGATGTCTTGTGCCCGAGGTGAGTTGCTCAATCTTCAATTCCATGGAGGGTGCTTGTCCCGTGTCGGATGTACACCCCATGAAAAAGGCAAAGTAAACTCCAATAAGAAGACAGGAAAACAAGTAGCGAATTTTAAAAAAAATATTTATTGACATATTAGTATTTTGTTTTGTGTTTATGGAAGTCATCGGCTGTGGCGAGCGTCCTATGGCTGATGTGTTAGAATGTTATTTCTCTTTAATTTTACAATCATTTCTAATCAAGTGCAAACTTCAAAAAAAAGAAGGGCACAATAGAAGTCAATTTTCAAAGAATAACCGAATTCCTCAATGGGTTGAGTGTAGGACCCAGGATGCAAATATTATTGATCTGTATCCCAAGGAGATAAGACTTCCAGTCCGCGTTAAAAAAACTTTAGAAGTCTTAAAGGAAGCGATTCAGCTTTACCCGAAACAGTAATCATCAGCAGAACAAAAATTTACTGTAAATCCCCGTATTAATATTTTGCTAATTATTGGTGATTTATAAAGTAGTTTTTGCTAATATTTTAAAATATTATGATTGTATTTATTAATGTCGTTATATTAATAAGAACCTCAACCTCAACCGCTAATACAATGATGAAAAAACTACTCAAAAAATCTTTGTGGGCTTTTGCTGTTACGCTTGCCTTGGCAACCGTAGCACATGCCCAAAACAGGGTAACCGGCACCGTTACTGGCGGTGATAACGACGAAGCCCTACCTGGGGTCAATGTGATCGTCAAGGGAACCTCCACCGGGGCCATTACCGACGTAGATGGCAACTATGCTGTTAATGTACCCGATAACAATGCCACCCTGGTCTTTAGCTCCATCGGATATATCACCCAGGAAATTGAGGTAGGCAACGGCTCAGTAATTGACCTTACGATGCCGGCCGATGTTACTTCCCTGGAAGAAATTGTCGTGATTGGTTACGGTACACAGAAGAAGAAAGACCTCACTGGTGCCATTGTCAATGTACAGGCTGACGAAGTGGCCAAATACAAACTGGGCAGTGTTTCGGAAATACTGAGGACCACCGTACCCGGTATGCAGGTAGGTTATGCGACCGATGCTCGCGGTGTAGCGGGTTTTAATGTTCGAGGCGATGCTTCTATTAAGGCGAATGATAACGACGAAAGAGACGCCAACCAGCCACTCATTGTCCTAGACGGCGTAATTTTCAGGGGAGATCTTGCTGAGATTAACCCCAATGACATTGAAAGTGTAGACGTGTTGAAAGACGCCAGTTCAGCGGCCATCTATGGTTCGCAGGCGACCAACGGCGTAGTGATTTTCACGACCAAAAAAGGTAAGTTAGGCAAACCAAAGATAAATTTTAGTTCCCGGGTGGGACTGGTCACCGGGGCGAGGCGCATCAGCACTTTTAAAGGAGGCGATGAGGTACTGAACTGGTTAACCGACATGAATGAATCCATCACCAGTACTTCTACTGATCCCTGGTCCAAGTTTGACAGGTTTAGTAATGTCCCCGGGGAATTTCAAAATGACTGGCTGGCGGCCAATGGTATTCCTGGAGAAACCGATCCGGCAGTGATCAACAGCGTCTGGGTAGATAATTTTGGCTTTTGGGAGATCGAGAAAGAGAATTTTAACAATGGCACGGTCTATGACTGGCAGGATTTTCTTTTTCATACCGGAGTGCGTCAAGACTATGACGTAAGCATCTCGGGAAGAAGCGAAAAAGTATCCTATTACTATTCCCTGGGTTACAGTGATAGAGAATCGGTGCAAGTTGGAGAGACCTTTAAAGCCCTCACTTCGCGCTTGAACCTGGATGTGGAAGTAGCAGACTTTTTGAATATGGGGGTCAATGCCAATTTTTCTTATCAGAATGAAGGGCAGCAACCGATAGAAAGCGGAGAATATTATACATCCTCCCCTTATGATCAGCCCTGGGCCAATGGTGTGCCCCGCACCCGGGAAAACCTAAATGATCAAAGTGCCGGGAACAACCGAGGCAACCCTTTCATTGCCCCCGCCTGGAACGAGCGGCTCTATGACCGTTACTTGATCAATCCGACTATCTATGCAAATGTGTCGCTTCCCCTAGGTTTTTCCTTCCGGGCTGACTATACCCCTAGGATAGATATCAGAAAAAGGTTTGACTATGATAACGGTCAAAACCCCCAAAGAGCGGTAGGTGAGGCCAGAAGAAGGCACAATGAGTCATTTTCCTGGCAGCTTAACAATATCCTGAACTGGGACAAAGAATTTGGCGACCACCGCTTCTCCGTGACCGCCCTATATAACACTGAACAGAACTCAAGGTGGGAGACGTATGTTGCCTCTAATAATTTTTCTCCTACCGAGGCGCTGGGTTTTCACGGACTACCCTTCGGGCTCAATCCTACGATACCTTTTGAGGACAATAATGATCCTCCCAATCTGGTTAATCTCGATGAGGTGAATTCCCGGACAGGGTTGATGGGTAGGGTCAATTACTCCTTTAGCGACCGTTACAACTTTTCTGCTTCTATCCGGCGGGATGGTTTTTCGCGTTTTGGCGCGGATAATTTGTACGGTAATTTCCCTTCCTTATCTGCTGCCTGGACCATTACCAACGAAAGGTTTATGTCATCAGCACCTGAGTGGCTGGATTACTTAAAAATAAGGGCCAGCTGGGGTATTAACGGTAATAGTAGTGGATTGGAAGATTACAACGCCTTTGCCCGCCTGAGCAGTGCCCTCTACCTCAACTATGACGGAGGGTATGTGCCTACGCCTTACGTAGAACTTAACCGCATCGCTAATGCTAATTTGTCGTGGGAGAGAAACCAGTCTTATAACCTAGGACTTGATTTTGCTTTCCTCGGCAGAAGGCTAAGTGGTTCTGTAGATGTGTACACTTCGGAAACCAGGGATCTACTCCTGGATCAAAAGTTACCCGAGTTGACCGGTTTTGGTTCGGCCAAAACGAACGTAGGCAATTTGACCAATAAGGGGTTTGAACTGGGATTGAACAGTGTCAATATTAGTGCGGGTTCTTTTATATGGACCAGTACCTTTAATGTAACCTATGCCATCAACGAAATCACTACGTTGGGCAACGATCCTATCGCGGTAAATGATTCCGAAGGGAACCCGATGGTGGATGACAGCGGAAATCCGGTACTCAGAGAACCTGATGACCTGCAAAACGGATGGTTTATCGGTGAGAATAAAGACATTATTTGGGACTGGGACGTTAATGGGGTTTACCAACTGGGTGAGGAGACAGAAGCCGCCGAATACGGTTTGTTCCCCGGCGATTTCAGATATGTAGACCAGGATGGGGACGGCGATATTGACGTGAATGATAAGGTCTTTTTGGGATTAAGAAACAACCCCTGGTACATCACCTTCAGAAATGATGTAGAATACAAGGGTTTTGATTTGGGTTTAGTATTCTTGGCGAAACTGGGCTATATGGGCGGGTCTAATTTTCCGTTTAATAACCGACAGGAATATATCAAAAATCACAACTGGTTTAACCTCCCTTACTGGACACCCAACAATCCCATCAACGATGCTGCCCGAATTAATTCCATCAGCTTTGGCAATAATATATATGTAAATCGGTCTTACCTGCGCTTACAAAACGTATCGGTAGGCTACAGTCTACCAGCCAGTATCTTGGATAGGGTCAATTTTGACCGGGTACGCCTGGCATTCAACATTGATAATGCTGCGGTACTGACCGGTTGGATTTTGGGTGACCCCGAATCGGAGCGGGAGATGCCCCGTACTTATTCCTTCAGCCTGGACTTTACTTTTTAATAGCTACCGCAATAAAAGATTATACCAATAAAAAATATTCAACCCATGAAAAATATACCAATCTTGAGAGGGCTGATCATGACAGTGCTGCTGCTGACTTCAGTATCTTGCAATGATGAATTCCTGGAAGAAGAACCCTTATCATTCCTAAGCCCTGAAAATACCTTCACCGATGCAGCCGGCTTACAAACCGCTTTGGAAGGTGCGCTGTACGGGGTTTTTCGCCAGTGGAACGGGGATAACCGGGAACTGCTGTTTAATCACAATATGAGCGACGCTTCGGTAGTCAGCGCTACTGATAAGCCCGATGCTTTTGTAGATTTGCGGACTTACGCTGCGCCAATCAACAGCCGGGACAATGATGCCGGACGTGCCCGCTCATTCTACGAAGGTAATTATAGGTCCATCAAAAGCTGTAACACCGTCATTGATTACATTGATAATCCCGAATGGGAGAGTGGGCCAGATGACCCGGCGAGGAACCACCTGCTGGGCAGTGCTTACTTTTTGCGTGCTTTCTTCTATATGCAACTTACCATGCAGTTTGGTAATGTTGCCTTTCCGCTTAATGTCGTTTCTGAAGCAAGAAGGGATTATAAAGCCTTCCACATGCAAGGTATCTGGGACCAGATGATCACTGACCTGGAGTTTGCGGTGCAGCATGTCAAGCCAAAAAGTGAATTGCCTATCGGACAGGCCCCCAAAGCTGCAGTTAGGATTCTACTGGCTAAGTATTACATGCTTAATCTACGCTTTGCCGATGCCGAAGAACAGATGAACCAGTTGTTGAGCAGCGGTGAAGTGAGGTTATTTAACGACGCAGATGTCACCCTGGATTCGGTAGAAGTAGCCAATACCTTTAGCCCCTTTACCGGGGAAAGATATCCGGGCAAAAGCGGTTTCGTTTCTGCTGATGCCATTAATACCCTCCACATGAATGCCGGGGCACAAAAGACCAGCAATCCGGAAGGCATCTGGCTCATAGTAAATGAACCTTTTGTGTTAGGTAGCCAGGGACAATCGGCCAGGATTCGCGCTTGGGGCCCTAACTTTGTGAGTCCCAACCTTGGTGTGCAGGCGCCCCCTACCGGTTCAATTCTTGGATTGAATGTTCAGCAGGGAACAGAAAATGGAGGAAAGATGATGCAAAAATGGGGGCGTAGCCAAGGATTTGGCCGTCTGACCGATTATTCGCAGTATGATGTGTGGAATTTTAAAGGCGTGATAGATGAGCAGGACTACCGGCACAAAGATGTGAATTGGTTTGAAATGGAAGATGTACTGTATGACAATCCAGGCTTGTTAGATAATGCAGCTACTGCCCCTTTCTACCTACAGCCCCTGCGCTTGTTCCAAAATGGAGTTTTGCTCTGCCAGGATACTATCCGCTGCTGGTACGGTTATCCACGGTATAAATTCTACGCACCCAATCTGGAAGACCGCCCCGACCGCCAGGATGGCGGCAAGCAGGATATGTACATCATGCGGGCAGCCGAAGCCTACCTGGTGAGGGCAGAGGCCCGGTACTGGCAAGATAATATCGCCGGAGCTACCGAGGATATTAATGTCATCCGTCAGCGTGCTAATGCCATACAAATGTATACGGTGGGCGATGTGCAAGTGGAAGGGATTGGGGCCGTGCTGGACGAACGTAACCGGGAGTTGTTTGGAGAAGAATACCGCCACGACGAACTTGTGCGGATGTCAGTCATTTTCGCCAAGACCGGGAAGGCTACTTATCAAGGTAAAACCTATTCCATTACCGGAAATGACATTGAAAAGTCCTTGTCGGCTAGTAGTTTCTATTATGACAGGATGATTGACAAGAATTCCTTTTTCAGGAATGAGGTTCCTTGGGCTACTTACCCTACTACCAAGTATACCATAGATCCTATGCACGTTTTCTGGCCAGTGTACCAGGACTATCTAGTGGGTAACGTAGGGAATATATTGAACCAGACCACCGGCTACAACGGTGCTGAAAATAATGTGGCGCCGTTGGCCCATGTAGTACAAGCTGCGGGTGTCCCTAATACTGATCCTATGGTCGCTATTGGAGAGAGGGATGAATAATCATCTAATTTTTTGACAACTTATTTGATGACTTTAAGACTTCAAATGAGTAACTTAGGGCTTGCTGGACTTTTATAAAAATCAGCAGGTACTATGTTTTTTATCATTTGTAAACTTTTTTTGGCCATTCTTTTTTTTTGGAAGTAGGTTGGTCAGAAGCAAAAACTTGTAAAACAATACTATGGAAACAACCAGAAGAACTTTTTTAAAAAAGACAGTCATTGCCGGATCAGTGGCAATTGTAGCACCAACCATCATTCCCTCCAGCGCTTTTGGGGCAAACGACCGCATCAATGCAGCAGTATTAGGCCTCAATGGCCGGGGCAAAAACCATGTCAGTAGCTTCATGGCGCAGGATAATGTACAGGTCACAATTCTATGCGATCCCGACATGAATATTCTTAAAGAGCGCCAAAAGGAATTCAAAGAAAAATATGGTAAGGATGTGAAACTTGAGCAAGACCTACGGCATGTTTATGACAACAAAGACATTGATGTGGTCAGTCTGGCCACGCCAAATCACTGGCATGCACTGGCCACGATATGGGCTTGCCAAGCCGGTAAAGATGTGTACGTAGAGAAGCCCGGCTCACATAACATCAGTGAAGGCCGTAAGATGATTGAGGCTGCCAAGAAGTACGACAGAATTGTGCAGCACGGCGTACAATTAAGAAGCTCACCGGCAGTTAACGAGGCCATAGGGCTCTTGCGGGATGGGTATATCGGTAATGTGTATATGGCACGTGGCCTGGTTTTCCGTTGGAGAGGGGACATCGGAAATGAAGGAACTTCTCCTGTTCCTGATGGCCTGGACTATGATCTATGGACCGGTCCTGCCCAAAAAGAGCCTTTCACCAAGGACCTTGTTCACTACAACTGGCACTGGCACTGGGATTATGGCAATGGCGATGTGGGCAACCAGGGAATCCACGAAACCGATCTTTGCATGTGGGGACTAGATGTAGGCTTTCCTACCAAAATTACTTCTATGGGGGGAAAGTTTCTCTGGGATGACAGTAAGGAGACACCAGAGGTACTTTCTTCGGTTTATAAATATCCTGATGAAGGTAAAATTATCCAATTTGAAGTACGTCCTTGGTGTACCAATACCGAAGAAGGCGTGACGGTAGGCAATATTTTTTATGGAGATAAGGGAATACTGGTGGTAGATGGCTATGATAAATATCAAACGTATTTGGGCCAGGAAAGGACTCCGGGGCAATCAGGAAATGATGGGGTGGACTCGGGCACTGGCATGGACCGTGGTGCCGGAGGTACTGACGGGCATTTTGCCAACTTCATTGAAGCAGTACGCAAACACGATAAATCCATACTCAACGGCCCGGTGGAAACCGCCCACCTTGCCTCGGGATTGGCACATCTCGGCAATATTGCTTATCGCCTGGACCGTGTGCTGACATTTGATCCCAAAGCGGAAACCTTCGTCAATGATCCTGAAGCAGACAAAATGCTCACTAGGAACTACCGGGAAGGTTATGCTATTCCTGATATCGTGTAATTGAAAGTCAAAACCGAGCCACTGAGCGGCCAGAAGTCGGAAGAGAAATAACTTCTGGCTTCTAAGCTCTTCCATTGGATATTCCGGTTTTAATAAAAGCCCTCTGCACCACGACCACTGTAATCTACAAAGGTGCTGGCAAATGCCATAGGTGCGTATTTTGCGGTGACATGCATGGCAGCAGCCAGCATTTTTTGTGTTCAAGCGCCAGATAATGGCTGTATCCCGACGGTCCGATGGTAGCTGCCTATCCAGCCCTTGCCCTCTTTTTGTCTATCTCCTGAGATTTTTCGTCCCGCTTAATACGTTTAACTTTACCTGATTATCATCGCAAACATGAGAAACATTACGTACTATGTCGCCACTTCTATTGATGGGTTCATTGCCGGGCCTAAGGGTGAGATTGGTAATTTTGTAGGGGAAGGTTCCGGTGTTGACCAATATCTGAAAGACTTACAGCAGTTTGATACGGTCATCATGGGGAGGCATACTTATGAGTTCGGATACCGCTTCGGGCTCAAGCCTGGACAAACGGCTTACCCGCACATGGAGCATTACATATTTTCCAATACGCTGCACCTGGAAAATCCTGACCCTAAGGTACATGTAGCCAAGCCTCAACTGGAAATTGTTAGGCAATTGAAGCAGGCGGAAGGTACTGACATTTACCTCTGCGGTGGCGGTCAGTTTGCTGGTTGGCTGCTGGAAAATGAGTTAATAGATTTTCTGAAAATTAAATTGAGCCCGCTTGTTTTAGGAAGTGGTACCCGGATTTTCGGAAACACAAAAAAAGAAGTCATTACTGAACTGATAGATTCGCAAGTTTATGACAAGGGATTACAGATCCTGAACTATCGGATCAGGTACTGAGCATAAGGTTTACTATGGTGTAAGAACTTTAAAATTACTGATCTATCAGTTTTTGAGCTCTGCTTTATGCAGTATATTTCACCCTTTCCAAATGTTTTCCACCCAGGACCCGTTCATCTTAACTTCGCTTTCACTGCACGCTGTGCCTTCTTCGTGAAACCCAGCTATGACAATGCATCTTGAAATAACAAAATGTTACAATTGATGGGATAAAACTGAGGGTTGAGGTCAAGTAATCATAAACAAACAAAACCTTCATCAAAAATCTTATATATTTACAAACAACCTCAAACAGAATACATGTACACTGCCATTTTTATTATCCTTGCCGGTCTTTCCTTTTTCTTTATTTATCAAGGGATTCAAAAGGAACAGAAAACTAAAGTTTGGTTGGGAGTCGTTTTGGGTATTTTTACCGCTTCTTTATCCAGTTTGATGAACTTTTGGGGCGAACTCCTGTGGTTTGAAGCTGTTGGCTTTGGGGATCGCTTCTGGATTGCTACCCTCACCCAGTGGGGCATGGCTTTGTTCAGCCTACTTTTAGGTGGGGGGATGGTCTGGGCACTTTGCTGGCTGGTCACTTATCAGAACAGGTACATCAAATGGTTGGGCGTGGCCATCGGGGCGTTTATTGGTGCGGTATGGGGTTATGCCAGTTGGGAAATATTCCTGCAATTTTGGTATGCAGTAGATACCGGTGTCGTTGATCCTATTCTGGGTAAAGACACCGGCTTTTATTTATTCAAATTACCCTTCCTGACGACCACTTATTCCCTACTGGCAGTATTTGTAGTCATCGCCCTGATGATATCTATACTGTCTATCTTTATCAACCGTAGCGGGCAGACGACCTTTGAGTTTGTGACCCCCGACCACCCCAGCGATATTGATAACAAGCTGATCCTATCGGTCTTCATGAACAGTGGCATACTGCTCATCTTGATGGCTTTTGGCAAATACTTGGACCGCTTCCAACTCATGTATTCTGACCTGGGGGCAGTGCACGGCCCTGGTTGGACCGATGACCATATCCGCTTACCGGCTTATATCGTTATTATCGTCCTGACCTTCGCTGCTGGGCTGATGCTGCTTATCCCGGCCACCCGTGAGCGCTTCCGGCACTGGATTATGCGTAAGCAATTTATTCCCCTGAAAGCCTACCCAGTGGTAGCGCTGCTGATGTTTCCTGTGGTTTTTGCCATCTGGTTTATTGGTCTTTCAGCGATTCCCGGGCTTTTCCAATGGCTGAGGGTAGAGCCTAATGAGATTACTTTTGAGAAACCTTACATCATTAACAATATTGAATTTACCCGCCGAGCTTTTAAGCTCAACGATGTAGAAGAAAGAGAGTTTCCGGCCAATGACCGTTTTACGCCGGAAATGGTCAGTGATAACCAGGAAATTTTCAACAATGTCAGGTTATGGGACTGGCGGGCACTGGATGATGTTTACCGTCAGTTTCAGGAGATCAGGTTGTATTATGAGTTCACCGATGTAGACATTGATCGCTATATGATTGACGGCAAATACCGCCAGGTAATGGTATCTGCCCGGGAGATGGAGCCTGGCAATTTGCCTGCCCAAAGCCAGACTTTTGTTAATGAGCGTTTCAAATACACCCACGGTTACGGTATCACTTTGACCAATGTAAATGAGTTTACACCCCAGGGCTTGCCTAATTTGCTCATCAAAAACATACCGCCCGAAAGCACCTACGAAAGCCTGGAAGTAACGCGCCCCGAGATTTACTACGGTGAACTTACCGATACACATGTCATCGTAAACTCCGAAGAAAGTGAATTTGACTATCCTCAAGGCGAAGAAAATGTATATGTGCGCTACCAAGGTACGGGTGGGGTACAGATCAGCAACTTCTTCAGAAAATTCATCTACGGCTATATGTTTGACGGCTCCCGACTGCTGTTTTCTACCTATCCGACCAGCGAGAGTCGCATCATGTTTAAACGCAATATCTCCGAACGGGTCAAGACACTGGCGCCCTTCCTGCAATTTGAGAATGACCCTTACATTGTGCTGGTAGATGGCCAGTTGAAATGGATTATTGATGCCTATACTACATCCAATGATTACCCTTATAGCGAGCCTTTCAGCGGACAGGAAAACATAGAATACCAGGAAGGGGAAAATCGCCGGATGCTGGTTACCCGGCTGGATAATCAATTGAGAGGTGTAAATTATATTAGAAATTCTGTGAAGGCCGTAGTGGATGCTTACAGCGGTGAGGTTGATTTTTATGTATTTGATGAAGAAGATCCTATCATCCGGGTTTGGCAGCAAATCTTTCCTGAGGTTTTCCAGCCTCGCGACGCTATGCCGGAAGTACTGGAGCAACATATCCGTTATCCGGTCAAGATGCTGCTCACGCAAGGGCTGGTGTATGCCAAGTATCATATGACTGACCCGGAGGTGTTTTACAACCAGGAAGACCTATGGATCAGGGCTACCGAAAAATACTATGATCAGGTGCAGCCGGTAGAGCCTTACTACATCATGTGGCAGCTACCGGACTCAGAAAAGCTTGACTTTACCTTGGTACAACCTTTTACCCCCAAAAACCGCCAGGTGCTGATCGGATGGATTGCCGGTATGTGCGACCCGGAAAATTACGGGCGCTTTATTGCTTATCAGTTCCCTAAAGAAAAAAGGGTATTGGGCCCTCAGCAAGTGGAAACCAAAATAGACCAGAATAGCTTTCTTTCTTCCCAACTCAGCCTGTGGGACCAGCGTGGTTCTAATGTGATACGGGGTAATGTCATCGCTATTCCGGTAGATGAAACTATCATTTATGTAGAGCCTATCTACCTGCAATCGGAAACCGCCGCGTATCCCGAACTCCGGCTGGTGGTAGTCATGCACAACGATAACCTAAGCTATGCCGAGACCTTTGACGATGCTTTGCAGGGAATTTTTGGTGGTGTGGCCGCAAACACAGCACTAGAATCTACCGTGAGTGATATGCTACCTGAAAGCCAGGCTGAGCAACAGGAGCGTGAAGAAGCAGCGCTTTCTACCAACCAAACAGTAATTCAGCAAGCCAATGAAGCTTTTGAGCAGTACCTGGAAGCCACCGGGAATAAAGATTTTGAAAAAGCTGCCCAACAGCTTAACCGTTTGCAACAATTATTACAGCAATTGGAGAAAGAAGAGGTGGAATAAGAAGATAATGGAAGCACGGAGTAGGAAGCTAGAAACCAAACTTCCCGCTTCAATCTTCAGACTTCCTACAATTAATTATTATTTTTTCATTGGGTAATATCACTTTTTTTATGGGGTAGATGCTGTCCAAAGCCCTTTTTTTGAAGAATAAGTCATTATAATACCTCCCCTTTGATTTGTCGCGCCAAGGTACATTCTTTGACATCAATACACTTATCCAATAACACCCAATAGGTAAGTTAAAATTATGTAGAAAACCTTTAAAGGCAATAATCATGGCAAAGCGAAAAAAATCAAAATCCCAGTCCAAATCTTTGTCCCCCAGGTTACAGGAAGCCCAACACCGTAAAGCTTATATCAAAAAAATGATAAGTACTGCGGAAGCCATCGGGATAGGAGATCTTGAGCTGATGGTGTCGCAGGAAGAACTTAATTATCTGTTTGACTTAAGAATTAAGATTATCCCCCTGGCCGCCGCCTCGCCTGATCTCTCCATGACTGCACTGAAAGAAACACGGGCTGTTTTTGACTATTTACTGGTTTATTGTACCATGTCTTTTTATGAAAATGGGCCAGAATTCACGGTAAGGGATGCCTTTACTTACTTACATAATTTGTATTATTATTTTAATTTAAGCTACAACGTTAAGCCTTCGGATATCCTCAAACAAAAGTCAGCTCAGTTCTTAAAAGATTTTGAAAACGAACAGTCCCCTTAGTCCAGACTTAGTGAAGTCGCCTGGGCAGCTACCCTTCATATCAGTGATATGGGTAACCGTCTTGCGTGGATTACGCATGAGTTCGCCATTGAGGACGTACGTTTGTGCCATCGGTTTCACCTACATACCGAACGTCCAGAACAGAAGAAAGTAAAGATCAATGATATTGTGAGGACGGTATACCGGGTAGGTACTGCTTATCCTTCTCACGGCCCCATGTGGCTGGACATTGACAAATCACTTTTTGAGAGCAAATTGCCCAAAGGCAAAAAGATGCTGCCCGTATACGTCCAATCTCATGCTTTGCACCGCATAGAAGAACGGTTGGATGCTTTGGGGAAAGGTTTAGGCCAAACTTACCTGTACTATTCTTTAGAAAAGCCGGTGATTGTTAAGAATTGCGAAGGGCGCAAACTCATTGAATATCGTTATAATGGTTTCAAGCTAGGTTATCTGGTAGCAGATATTATCGGAGAAATACTGGTAATACGTACTTTCTTGTTTGTCACCATGGACAGTACGCCGGAAGGAAAAATATTGCAGGAAGCTTTAGGCTTAGAAGCAGTGGATAAGCAGTATCTGGCCATTGACCGGCTTAGTACTTTCCTCAACTCTGACATTGCCGATCATCCTGACGTCAAAGCACACTTTGTGAATGCCGGTTGTGAAGACCTTTTTAACATCACTTTTGATACGATGGAAGCAAAAGAGCAAATTGAAACCGGGCAGTTTATCCGTGCTTACCTGGAAAAAAATCGTTCAATAGCTATGCCTATTCCAGAAACTATGGAAGAAGCCCAACTTCAGCATGCGTTTGCTTAGTGGATACAGGCTGATTTTTTATTCAACCGAAAACTTATTCACGAAAATCTTTGCGCACTTTGCGTTAATAACCTTTGCGGGTTTTGCGTCATAATTTCTTTGCGCCCTTTGTGTGAAACCTAAAAGCTTTTTATCACACAAAGACCGCGAAGAGGGAAAACGCGAAGAGCGCAGATGGAGTTTGCAGACTGCGTAAATCCATTACGAAAATGTATTCTCCACATAAATGGTCAAAGAACCGTAAAAATTAACCGTAGAAGGAAGAGCAGAAGGAATATCTATTGCCTTCCGTTTATTGTTTTTATTCCACTCTATTCTGACCCGCCCCCCAAATCATTTTTCCAAATTCATTGGTAACTAAAAATTAATTGTATACATTTGTAGTGTACTAATACACTATGATATGATACGTTTGCATCAGGTTTCTTTTGGATATACGCGCCAAAATCGGCTGTTTGATAAGCTAGACCTAAGCCTGGAAGCCGGGCACATTTACGGATTGCTGGGCAAAAATGGGGCGGGGAAATCAAGTTTGTTGCGAAACATGGTGGGACTGCTCTACCCGGATAGCGGAGAGATAAAGGTAATGGGGTACAGCCCCCCTAAGCGTCAGCCCGCTTTTTTGCAACAAGTATTTTTCATTCCCGAAGAGATTTACCTTCCTGCCATACGCATCAGTAGCTACATCAAAACACAGTCACCCTTTTATCCTAAGTTCAACGAAGAGCAGTTTCGCTACTACCTCACTGAGTTTGATGTAGCTTTTGACAATAAGCTGGACGGGCTTTCCTTCGGGCAACGAAAAAAAGTACTGATTGCTTTTGCATTGGCCTGCAATACCAAATTGCTGATTATGGACGAGCCTACCAATGGACTGGACATCCCGTCCAAAAGTCAGTTCCGTAAGCTGGTCGTCTCTGTATTGCAAGAAGACCGGGCCATTCTCATCTCTACCCACCAGGTCAGGGACCTGGATAACCTGATAGATTCCGTCATCATACTGGATGATAGTGAAATTTTGCTGCATCAAAGCCTGGAATACATCAGCGAAAAATTACGGTTTGCAACCCTCAGTAGTGCTGAGGATGAGCGCGTACTCTACGCTGAGCCTTCGCTCAACGGCTATGCAGTCGTGATGGAAAATGCCGAACGCCTGGAAAGCAAAGTAGACCTGGAAAAGTTGTTTAACGCCGCTATCGGCAACCCGGCGCGTTTCCACCAGTTGTTTAGCGAAGCACAAACCTCTAAAACCCAAGCCTTATGAACCAGCAATTTAATCTTTCCCGCTTCGGTTTAATGCTGAAACTTTACTGGGCAGAAAATGGCAAAAGTTATCTCATTTCACTTAGCCTACTAATAGGCGGTATCTTATTATTGATGACCCCTATTCTGGCTACCCAGCGATATAACGACCTGCTATATATACTTCATATCTCAGCAATCTTTGGTGTCATACTGGGTGGTAGTTTATTCACCAGTACTGCATTCAACGCTTATAATAACTCCTCTCAGGGTATTTCAGCTATCATACTGCCGGCCTCCAGGCTAGAGAAGTTCCTGGTCATTCTGCTTACCAATCTGGTTTTTGTCGTGTCGGTGCCAGTTATCGCTTATCTTCTGCATCATGGGATTTTGGAACAGGCAAATGAGCATTTACTTAGTGATGAAAAGTATGAAATAACCCCTTCTTTTGTCATCTGGGTTTTGGGTTTTACCTACTTCATTCTTCATGGCTTTACATTTTTAGGTTCACTCTATTTTACTAAAAACGCTTATATCATGACCTTGGGGGTATTGACGTTCATTGTGGTTTTAGCATACCTGTTCAACAGTTTTCTGGCCTACCAATTTGTAGAAAATCCTCGTATGATAAATGCTTTTCCATTTACTGGCTGGGACATTATGCTTGATCGTCGCTATAGGATAGGCTTTCCGGAACCTGCCGGTGATCTGATCAAAGTGTTTTTAGGGGCAGTTGTGATTGCCCTCTGGTGTATCACTTATGTCCGGCTGAAGGAGAAAGAAATATAAAGAAAACACTATGGAATTTAACGATAAACAATCCATTTACCAGCAAATCGCCGACTACATCTGCGAGCAGATACTGCTTGAGAAATGGCCGGTAGAAGAGCGCATTCCTTCGGTGCGGGACCTGGCGGCATTGATGGAAGTCAATCCTAATACGGCCATGCGGTCCTATGAGTTTTTACAGCAGAAAGAAATCATCTATAACAAGCGGGGCATTGGCTACTTCGCCGACCAGCAAGCGCCTCAAAAGATCAAAAGTTATCGCAAAGAGCGTTTTTTGGAAAGTGAACTGCCGGAGTTTTTCCGCACCCTCTACCTGCTGGACATCAGCATGGAAGAAATACAGCAGCGTTACCAGGCATTTGTCAAAGAAACTTATCCTACTACTTAAATTAATCCTATGAAAACCAGTAACAAATTATTTATCAGCTTGCTTATCATCGTTTTCCTAGCGATGCTGGGTTCATCAATGGTGCTCAAATCGGAATTTGAAAAGATAGACCGTAATGATCCGTATTATGGCTATTCTCAGGAAAATTTACAGCCTTTTAAAGCGGTCAAGATCAAAGGACACTACCCCTGGATGGTACAGTTAGAACACAGTGAGGTATTTGAAATCAGGACCAACAATGCCCGCAAAACCCAGATGGATTGGAAGATCAACGGAGATACCCTGGAAATTAGTCTTCAACATCCGGATGACCAACAAACAGATCAGCAGAACGAGTATTTTTACCGCCGTCCAGTAGGCGTATATATTATGGCGCCCCAATTGTCTGGTATACATTCGGAGGGAATTACTTGCCGAATTTCGGGTTTGAGAGAAGAACATCTAAACATTAAAACGAAGGGCAACAAGCAAAGTATCTTGCTAAGCGAGAGCAACGTTGATCGTTTATTCGCCAATATCGCGCAAGGTGGCTTACTGCTCCTGAAAGCAGATAGTAGAATCGGAATAGCCCAGGTACAAGTCCGGGATTCCAGCGCCTTTACCGCTGAATATGACGTGATTGATTCCCTGGATTTGGAAGTGGGCAATATGGCAAAAGTAAACCTGCCGGGCAATTTGCTTAAAGGTTTAATACCATAGGATGAGATGAAACTTGCTTACAAAAACTGGTCAAGGTTAAG
>JBBSOG010000029.1:0-21824 GCA_038259985.1 Cytophagales bacterium | reverse complement strand
TGCGCCTGAAATATCATTTTGGCAACCACTTTGATATTCCTCTAAACGTTGGTTATCAGGAAGGGGCAAGCGACTTTGAAGGAGGCTTAACTCAAGGTGAATCCGTTTTTTCGGGAAGGATAGAAAACATTTGGTTTACCCCTTGGTATTTTTATGGCTTTCGTTTTGCACCTTTTGCTTTTTATGATTTTGGTACAGTTAGTGACCCACATATCCAGGAAGGCTTCAATATTTACTATGATGGATTGGGGGCGGGGATACGTATTCGCAACGAAAGCCTGGTATTGCGTACATTTGAGTGGCATGCCGCCTGGGCACCCAACCCTCCTGAAGACGGAAAATCATTTACGATGGGTTTCACTTTTACCATCCCATTGATCTTCGAGAATATACTGGACACTAAACCCAGCGTTGTATTTTTAGAATGATGCTTTTTTTGGAAGTAGCCAACATACAAAAGGTTTCACAAAAATCTGTCAAATTAATTTTTTTCAACTGGTTTTGCCCCTTTAATCGGTATCCCTACAATAAACTGTAAGCTACGATTGGCCTGTGTATCAGGAAGGTTTTTCATTACATCGCGTAAGCCTAAATAATAGCGCAACTGGAGATATAGGCCTTCTCCTTGTTTCAAAAAATATCCGGCATGCAAGCTTAGCCCATAATCCAGACGGTGGGCCTCCTCTAAAAGATCCTTTTTATAAAGCAGTTCATTTTTATCCTGCTCTTTATAAAATTCGTCTTTGGCGCTGAGCAACACCTGAAATTGTGGTCCTAGACCGGCTCTCCAGGAGGGTGAAAACTCATAATGCATTAAAAAAGGCATTCCTAAATAAGTAAGACGTCTCCTTAATTTTGCCCTTTGCAGCACATCATTCAAATCTGGCTCATCCAGCGCGTATGGATTTAAATCCCCTATTCCCATCTTGTTGATAGGGAAGGCACCGGTATGCAGGTACCAGCGTTCATTGAGTTTGATGTCGGTATAGAAGCCTAATAAAAGTCCCAGTGAAGCACGGCCGTCTTCCGTATGACTAAGTGAGCTTACGTTAGCCCCTACCTGAAGACCCATTTTTACCACATCGCTATCTAACTTATCCTTGCTGGCAAACATCAGCCCCATTAGAATCTGCGCATAAGCAGCATTCCCTATAAAAAGCATAAAAAACAGTAGCCAGGAAAATTTCATGGGGTGGTATTTCAGGTCTGGCGGAAATTTACTCTATTTTCAAAAGGTCTTCTTTCTTCAGGCGCGCAATGATCGCTTTAGAAAAATCCTCCGCAAAATATTCAATATCCCCGGGATTGTACGTATCGGATTGTGCCGACCAGTATAGTTTTTCGTCTTCTACATCGTACAAATTAGATTCCAGGTAGTAGATTTTGTCTAAAGAATAATAACCCGGCGTATACACCTGGTTATAGTTGTAAGCATAGTAAGTGCTAAAACTATTATAGTAATTGAAAGCTACGGCGGGTGCATAAGTATCGTTACCAGGCACATAGCGGTTTTCACTCTCCTGATCTACCAGTGAAATTGTCAGGATGGCATCATTACCATTTTCCTGCACTTTGTCTAATATTGCCCTTTTCTCACTGACGTGTTCGGCGGTAAAGTTACTGGGAAAAATAGAAAGACTGGTAGTCGCTTTGATGCCTTGTTGTTCCAGTAAGGCCACCATTTCACCTTCTATCATTTTCTTGGCATCCATATCCTGGGTGAGGGCTGCCACAAAAATATTGTCATAGCCTTTTTTAGCGACATCCTCGCTCTTCCAGGAACCGGTAACATTGGTAGAAGAAGTGGCACAGGCAGACGCCACTAAGAGAAAGCTAAACAAAAGGACAGAGCGATATTGATAGAATTGAGAATTACTAAGTTTCATAGGTGAGGTTAGGTAAATTAAAGTCTGGACAAAGGTACTTTTTCAAATGGCTTTTAGACATAATCAATGGGAAAACTTTTTGTTTCCAACTGTCTATATAAAGAGGATATTTTGATAACTTTTCCATTGAACAAATTTACTGGGAGCATTCAGGTCAATGGTCCAGCTTTCAAAGCTTTTCAGCAGGGCTTGCCTCAAAGAGAAATATCCCACTGTAAGCGGAAGCGGGTGCCCTCTGCCTGATTCAAGGCTTCGTCCTGAAGTTGAAAGTAGCTAATCTCAGCCGTCAGCTTGTTCAAATGCCCAGCAAAGAACCAATTAAAAGCCAGTCCATATTCTTCCTGCAAGTTTTCCCTGATATCTATATCCGGACGGAAGAAGGCGTAACGCGCGGCAACCTCCAGTGGACGGGGAAACCAGTCCCAGGTATTGGCAAAGAAATAACCCGCCTGCACATAATTTCCAGTCAATGTAGTGATCTGATTATTGATCAGGTCATTTACTTCCTTGTGGTGGTATTCCTGTTGCCAGGAGAAACCTTTCCACATGAAAGCCGACTCTATCAGCCATTGGTTAATTCGGTACTGCCCGGCTTCGCCCGGGTCAAAACCTTCTAATTGGCCACCACCTGCCTGCGAAAAGCGGGTATAGGGACTGCGGTTGGTCATCCCTGAAAAAGCGATAAGCCCAATCATTTCCTCATGGTAATCCAGATCCGAAGCGGTCATGCCCAGTTCGCGCCCAAACATGTTCCATTGCAACCTGCCCACGTACATGACATGACTGTCATCATTGGTCGCTGCCCCTCTTCCATTCCCGGTCAGTGACGATAAATGATAGGTGAAATCATAAAGTTTTCCCTCAAAAAGGCGACCGTATAGCTCTATTCCCTGTTGCCGGTCTAGGGTAAAAGGGCGGGTAAGAATAGAGCGGTCTACCATCTGCTGCTGACCGGAGGAGATAATCCGTTCCCGATTGTAATAGGTTTTCCACTGCCCTATCTTTAGTTTCAAAAAGTCCCAGCGCTCTACCATCACACGAAAATCCAGCAAGTTACCTTGTGAAAGTTCATACTCCCAGTAATATTTAAGCCAAGGCTTGTAAGCGTGTCCGCCAATTTTGAGCCTGGCACGATTAATTTTATAAACTCTCTTGTGCCCAGCGTGAAAATCGTCAAGCGTGAGCGGGTTCTGGTCGCCTGGTGTAGCAAAACGAAACTGTAGGCGTGACTGAAACTGAAGCAAAAAACGACGGTCAGCGGTCTGGAATTCAAAACCATTTTTTCCGTGACTTATGGTAGGAGGCTCCTGCTTAAGTGTGTCTTGTCCATAAGCCAGTGGTTGGAAGAGCAACAGCAAAATAGGCAAGGATAAGTAGGCAAAAGGTTTTCTCATCTTTCTTATTCAAGGGTAGTTTTTACTAAAAGTTGGTTCGTGCTGGCCACGATGATCGTCGCGAAGTACGCATCCGTAAATGTACCTTAAAATAAAATGTTTTGGGAATTAACCCCCCAATATGAGGTGTAAAAGACGGGAAAGGCAAAAAACTAAAAAAGCGCAAGGATCAGAATCCCTGCGCTTTTATCTATACTAAATATCAAACAGATTTTACTGTGTGACTTTTACTTTAAGTTCAATTCTGCCATTTGCTCCGTCAGTACCTACGACTTCTTCCACAAATATTAACCCGTAGCGGTTGTCTACAGTCTTGAAAGTAAGCATGTTTCCAGCTATCAATTTCACCACTTGGTTGACAGGAGTGCCACCGGTAACTTCGTATTCTTGTACCAAACGGGCAGCGTCAGCGGCAGTGATCGCGTTAAATGCCTCAAGCGTTAGGTTAGTAGGACGGAAAGAAGTTGCATTCAACGCACTCCAGTTAGCGCCAGTTGAAGTCAAATCCTGAACTGACTTAGGATATGCTGATGGTGCTGCTAGTGTAGCCAGGTTTTGAAGGCTTCCACTACCATAGTAATAACCAAAATCAATATCAGCAGAGGTAACCCCACCAGTCCCAGCGATAACCTCATTCACAGTATAGGTATTTCCATTGTCAGCACTGAAGAATGTGTCAGAGTTACGATCTGCGGTAGGAGCGGCAAGCAAAACTGGCTCGTATTCTGCTACGGTCTGTGGTAATAACACTTGGTCAATTATATGTACAACACCGTTACCGGTTTCTATATCCCGGGTAACTACGGTAGCATTGTTGATTTTAACAGTATTGCCATCGATAGTAACAATTACGGTGTATTTCTCAGGATGAAGGGTTTCAAGAATTTGACCATTTGTCAAATCGCCAGAAGCAGCAGTTTCACCTACAACGTGGTACAACAAAATGTCGTCCAAGTCATCCCTAGCTAAAAGCTGAGCTTCAGTGGCGCCTAAGGCAGTAAGCAAGTTAGCAAAAGCCTGGTTAGTGGGTGCAAATACAGTATAAGTAGAATCTTCGTCACTCAATGCATCTACCAGTCCAGCAGTTACTACTGCTTCTTCCAAGATTGATAAGTTACCGTCTGCCATCACTGCATCTACTACTGTCTGGTAGCCCACTTCAATGGTAAGCTGTCTGTTGACACCACCTGAAGAGAATGTAAGGGTAGCCTCATCATCCAAACTTGCCGTAGCCGGTACTGTCACAGTAATGTCACCACCGGATGTAAAAGTATTGCTACTAGGCACATTTACTGCTGGACCATTAGTAACTACGCTGATCTGGTCAGTAGTACTAGTACCGATAGTCGCCGTGATCTCAAGAGAAGCTCCAGGGGCGGCCATGTAAGTATTACCGTCAACGGCTTCACCGTTTACAGAAAGTGATATGGCTCCGGTAGGCCCTTCAACTTCCTCGTCGCAGCTCGCTAAAAAAAGTACAGATAGTACTAATGAGCTAAATAAAAAATAACGCAACATCTTATTCATACGTCTTAAAATATTTGGTTTGAAAAAAACTTAATTAATAATAAAGTATCCTATGCAAAACTTGTGCAATGTTTACCTATATAAGGTATTTTTTATGGATTTGTTTTTAAAAAGCAGATAAAAAAGGTACGTACTGGTAATATAAAAATCAGAAGGATAGGCTAAGTTTTTCTAAGTTTTGAACGGCAGATTGCTTTAAGAAGTCGCTATACATTGCTTCAACCTACTTAAATAGTACACTTGTCAGGGAAAATTTGTATGGCTTGCCCAAGCAGATATGATTTAATTTCTCCAAATCACAAAAAAATTACAAACCAAAAAATAGTTGTGATACTGGAAAATAAAGGAACTAGCCAGAATGAATGGGGTGAAAGAACCACTTCCTTACACACTTTGTATCGCCTTCTGTACAGAAGATATCAACTCACGCTTGGTCATCAGCCCGGCTTTTCGCCACAAGACTTTTCCTTCTTTAAAGATCATCAGGGTAGGGATGCTACGGACTTGAAACCGTTGTGCCGCTGCCGGGTTCTTGTCTATATCTATTTTAATGACTTTTACCTGATCGCCCAGTTCTTTGGAAACCTGCTGTACAATAGGACTCAAAGTCTGGCAGGGTCCGCACCAGTTAGCGTAGAAATCCACCAGCACCGGGGTAGAGGAAGTCTTGATCAGCGCTGAAAAGCTTTTTTTCTTAGTGGCACTCATGCTTGAATACGTAATTGAACAAAAATAATGAACGTCATTACGAGAGAGGCACGAACGAAGTGATCCCCAGCGCCACGTCGGCTCATTATGAGGGGGATTGCTTCGTCCTATCGTCCTACCGATGACGGGTAAAGTGTCGATTGATTCTATCTATGTATCTACGCTTATTTTCTTGTATATATTTTACATTTTGTAACCCTAAGAATAGTAAAATCCCTAAAATTGTTCCGGTCAGAACAAAAAGCTTGATAAACCTATCTTATATGCCTGAATTACTACAATACATAAAGCCCATAATTTTTCGTGGTCTGGCTTTCGCAGGAATTATTTTGTCACAAATTCCCACAGTTTATGCCCAGGAAAAACAACCCCTTAGCCTGGAAGCTATTTTTGAAGAGGATATTTTTCACCAATACGGTATAAGCGATATCCGGTGGATGAACGATGGACGCCACTACACTTCGGTAGTGCCGGACGATACCGCCTACTATTCGCACATAATGCGTCATGATGCCCGTACCGCTGAGGTAACAGACACTTTAGTAAACGGGGCCAGGCTAATTGCCGGAGACGAGCCTTATGCCCTGGTGTTCGATAATTATATTTTAAGCCCCGATGAGCAAAAAGTACTTTTCGCTACGGAGCAGGAGTCCATTTATCGGCGCTCCTCCAAAGCTTACTATTATATATATGACATAGCACAGCGTACTTTTCTAGCTTTAGATAATAGAGGCAAACAATCTTACGCGACTTTCTCACCGGATGGCAGCAAGGTAGCCTTTGTCAGGAATAATAACCTGTTTTACGTGACACTCAACAATAGGCAGCTTCATCAGGTGACTGATGACGGAAAATCCAATAGTTTGATTAACGGTAGTACCGACTGGGTGTATGAGGAAGAATTTGGTTTTGCCAAAGCTTTTCACTGGTCGCCGGATAGTGAAAAAATTGCTTTTCTTTCCTTTGATGAAACAAAAGTCAAAGAATACAATATGCAGCGCTGGAATGCGCTATATCCCGAAGATTATCGTTTCAAATATCCCAAAGCCGGGGAGCAAAACTCAATCGTCAGTTTATCCATCTACCACCTTGACGATGATAAAACTGTCAAAGTAGATGTCGGCAACGAAACGGATATGTACATTCCCCGCTTCAGGTGGACGCAAAATCCAGATTTATTATCTTTTATTCGGATGAACCGCTTGCAAAACCAAATGGAACTGCTTCACACCAATGCAGCCACCGGCGAAAGCAAAGTCATCCTCAGCGAAAATTCTGATACTTATGTGGACGTAGAGTTTAATGATAACCTCATTTATCTGGAAGACGGCAAGCACTTTATCATGAGCAGTGAGCGCAGCGGCTTCAAGCATATCTATCTTTATACGATGGATGGAAAAGAGGTAAGGCAAATTACGCAGGGAAAATGGGAGGTGAGTGAACTGCTGGGCGTAGACGAAAAACGGGATATACTCTATTATACTTCTACCGAAGTCTCTCCACTTGAGCGGCATGTATATGTTATTAACCGCCAAGGCAAAAAGAAAAGAAAGCTAAGCCAGGAGCATGGAACCTACGGTGCTGATTTCAGCCCTACTTTTGACTATTACATCCAGAAATATTCCTCCGCCCAACAGCCTTTGCAGGTAAGCCTACACCAGGCACCTTCCGGGGACTTAGTACAGATGCTGGAAGAAAATCAAGAGCTACAGGATACGCTGAAAAGATATCAGCTGAGCGACAAAGAGTTTTTCACTTTTCGTAATTCGGAAGATACACTGCTCTACGGCTATATGATCAAGCCCACGGATTTTAACCCCTCTCAAGAATATCCGGTGCTGATGTATGTCTACGGTGGCCCCGGCTCCCAATTGGTACAAGACAGTTGGATGCGTGACCGGGACTATTGGCATCATTGTCTGACGGAGCAGGGTTACATCGTGGTCTGCGTGGATAACCGCGGTACCGGAGGCAGGGGAAGGGAATTTAAGCATGTGACCTACAGACAGTTGGGTAAGTATGAAGTACAGGATCAGATAGATGGTGCGCGTTATCTCAGCAGGCTACCTTTTGTAGACCCTGAACGGATTGGCATCTGGGGCTGGAGCTATGGCGGTTATATGTCGTCACTGGCTTTATTTGTAGGAAATGATATTTTCAAAACAGCTATCGCCGTCGCTCCGGTCACCAATTGGCGTTTTTACGATACGGTATACACTGAACGCTACTTGCAAACCCCACAGCTCAATGCGGAAGGTTATGACGCCTATTCGCCCTTATCCCATGCAGCAGGAATGAAGGGTAATTTCTTACTGGTTCATGGCACTGGCGACGATAATGTACACGTACAGAATTCCCTCATGCTCCAGGATGCCCTCATCGCTGCCGGAAAGCAGTTTGACTCTTTTTTCTATCCTAACAGAAATCACAGCATATACGGAGGGAATACCCGCCTCCACCTTTTCAGGATGATGACCAACTTCCTGGAGGATAATTTATAATGCTCTTGTTGTTAATTGATACAGATTTTTTGTACATTTTATGCTAAAGGCATTGATAATGAAGATGTAATATATTCGTTAAAGTAGTGCGTAGGGATTTTTTTCTGTTTAGGGGAATTTAACGTACTTGTGAAAATTATATCAATACAGCGTCGCGTCGTTATCAATAGCCAATCACAAAGTAACAAAACTGTTCATCATTATGGAAGGTTTAATCAATATCGTCAGGCAGAGTCTATACTTTCTCTCCTTCGCCTTAATCGCCGTGGGCGTAGGCATGCTTATCTATTATTTTGTCAGATTATCCGGTTCTTCTTCCCCCAAGGCCAAGTATGATTTTATCAATAAGCATGAAAAAAAGACCCTTTGGTATAGCGCATTAATTCTTTTGATTGCAGCGGGCACTTTCGTTACCGCCATACTAGCTACCGAATGGTTGTATGTTTTTGTGGGAGTATTCGTCTCTTTTATGTTTGGGATGATCCTCGGCGTAGTGATCTATAACTACTTGGAGTATTATTATCCTACCCTTATAGAAAAGCGCCTACAGAAACTAAGGTACAAGCCCAGGATATCCAGCACCGGCAATGAAATGAAACTGCTTAGCGAAGCGGAAGAAGATGTACACCTGGATGAAGGTATGCAGGCAGAAGAAAGCATCTTTTCGGTAGACTATGACGTATGGATAGATGGACAAACGGAGGAAACCAGAATTGAGAAGTACAAAGGACACTTGCATGCTGAGAAATCCCCTACCTGTGGCTATTACACGCTCCGGGTAGTGAAAGAAGAAATTCTGGAATCTCCTACTGAGGAAAAAGAAGGTACGCTGATGAAATACTATGAGTGCAGCTATACCGGCTACAAAACGAAAAAAATATTCAACATCGCCAAGCTGAAAAAGACACCCAAAGAAGCGGGTAAATCTTTTGTTCCTACAGCTTAGAACGGAGATAAAGATTTTGATATAGCCTCTTCCTAATTTGGGAGGAGGCTTTTTTTATGCCTCAAAAATTGAATGACCTACAAGCACCCAATCTTCCCTCCATCCACTGGTAAACTAACTCCGGTGATATAAGCAGCTGAAGGCGAGGCCAGAAATGCTACCGCATAAGCAGTTTCTGAAGGTTTAGCGAATCTTCTCAGCGGAATCTGGACTTTCATCTGCTCCTCAATCTCTTCCTTAGATTTCCCCTGTTCTTGCGCTCTATTGTCTATCGGCGCCCAAATACGACCTGTTTCTGTAGCGCCTGGCAGCACATTGTTCACCGTAATACCCATAGGTCCCAGTTCCATAGACAACGTTTTGGCCCAACTTGCCACCGCACCACGGGTGGTATTGGAAACACCCAAGCCTGGAATAGGCTCTTTTACTGAAGTAGAAATAATATTGATGATACGTCCATACTTAGCCGTCTGCATCTTGGGCAATACCGCTTGTACCAGAATATGGTTACAGACCACATGCATCTCCGCCGCTTTAATAAATGACGAGGGTTCAGCTTCGTATAGTTTTCCGGCAGGTGGACCTCCAGTATTGTTCAACAGGATATGCACTTCGTCTATCTTATCCAAATAAGTGTGAATGGCTGATTTCAAATATTCCGGCTGAGAGAAATCTGCCACCACATAATGATGTTCCTGCCCTTTATTGTTTGGCAAGCTTGCCTGCAAGTTTTTTAGCTTTTCTTCATTGCGGGCTACTAAAGTAACAGAAGCGCCCAGGGCAGCTAATTCTTCAGCCACAGCCTTGCCGATACCTTGTGTGCTACCGCAGACGATAGCCCTTTTGTTCGTCAAATCAATATCCATAGCAGTTCGTTTATTAGATAGAATATATTTGCGATAAAGATAAAATTATAAAATTTGCGTCAATAGGAAAAAGTGCGAAGTGTTATAATTATAGCATATGACTTTATGCAAAAACCCATCGTACTGTAACAGTATTGCACCGCGCCGCGGAGGCGATAACACCAAGAACTATAAAAATGCCGAAACTTTTAGACCAAGCCATACTACTAGCTAAAGAAGACTCGCTAAAACATTATCGGGAGGAATTTCATATCCCCAAGAATGAGCAGGGAAAAGATAAAATCTACTTTTGTGGTAATTCCCTGGGTTTACAGCCCAAAAAAGCTACGTATTATCTGCAAGAGGCTCTGGGAAAATGGCAAAAGCAAGCAGTTGAAGGCCATTTTAAAGAGCCCGCCCCCTGGGTGAGTTATCACAAATTATTAAAAGCACCTTTAGTACACATCACCGGCGCTTACGAACATGAAGTCGTGGCGATGAATAATCTGACGACTAATCTTCATTTGATGCTGGTTTCTTTTTACCGTCCATCAGGGAAGCGCTTCAAGATTATGCTGGAAGCCGGCGCTTTTCCATCCGACCAGTATGTGGTGGAAAGCCAGCTGCGTTTTCATGGCTATAATCCTGAAGAAGCGATTATTGAAGTAAAGCCGCTCCCTGGAGAACAAACGCTGCGCATGGAGAATATTATTAAAATCATACAAAAGCATCAAGATGAAATTGCTTTGGTGCTTTTCCCCGGCGTACAGTACTATACCGGGCAATACATTGACATCCAAAAAATTACTCAAGCCGCCCACAAAATTGGGGCGAAGGCAGGCTTTGACCTGGCGCATACAGTGGGCAATATACCCCTTCGGCTACACGACTGGAATGTAGACTTTGCCGTCTGGTGCAGTTACAAATACCTGAACGCCGGTCCGGGAAATAATGGTGGTGTGTTTGTCCATGAGCGTTATGCTGATGATGGTACACTGCCCCGCTTTGCCGGTTGGTGGGGACACGATGAGCAGGATCGTTTTCAGATGAAGAAAGGCTTTCGGCCCATGCATGGCGCCGATGGCTGGCAGCTCAGCAATGTGAATATTTTGTCTGCTGCCGTACAACGTTTTTCCCTGGAAATGATCTCCCAAGCGGGTATGGAAAACTTGCGAAAGAAAAGTATCCAACTTACCGGATTTTTGGAAAGCTGCATTCGTGAGGCCGATCCAAAAGGACAGCATATCAAAATCATTACACCTACCAATCCGGAGGAAAGAGGCTGCCAGCTTTCTATGCTGGTGTTGCAAGAGGGCAAACATCTCTTCCAAAAAATCAGCGAAGCGGGTATTATTGCCGACTGGCGGGAGCCTAATGTGATCAGGCTTGCCCCTAATCCTATGTACAATTCTTTTGACGAAGTATACCGCTTCTACGAAATTCTAAAAAGCACTTTACATGCCCAATAATCAATCTACAAGTATCAACATATTAGGTGCCGGACTGGCCGGTTCTTTACTGAGTTTGCTTTTAGCGCAGCAGGGCTATCAGGTCAGCGTGTATGAAAAGCGTAGTGACCCGCGACGAAAAGAAGCGGAAGAAGGACGTTCCATCAATCTGGCGCTGAGCCTACGGGGCTGGGAAGCGTTGCGCAAAGCAGGGGTGGAGGATTTGATTCGGGAACTGGCTATTCCCATGAAAGGTCGCATGATTCATAACCAGGAAGGAGAAACGCATCTACAGTCCTATAGTGCAGATGGTAAATCTATTTTTTCGGTCTCCAGGGCAGCGCTCAACAATATATTAATCAGTCAGGCAGAAGAAAAAGGCGTAAGCTTCTACTTTGATCATCTTTGTGAGGATGTAAATCTGGCTGGAAATGAAGCTTCTTTCCTTTTTTCGGGAGATTTCAAGACAGTTCATGCTGATCTTTGGATAGGTGCCGATGGGGCTTTCTCTGCCCTGCGCTCGGTTATGCAAAAAACACCTCGCTTCGACTATAGCCAAAATTATATCGCGCATGGCTACAAAGAATTAACGATTCCGTCCACCGCCGATGGGGATTTTGCGATGGAACCACATGCGTTGCACATCTGGCCGCGGGGAAGGTATATGCTGATTGCCTTGCCCAATGCGGACAAAAGCTTTACCTGCACACTCTTCTTGCCTTATGAGGGGAAAATTTCCTTTGCCTCCTTACAGGATAGCAAGCAGGTCAGGCAATTCTTTGAGCAGCATTTCCCGGATGCGGTTCCACTGATGCCTAATCTGGAAGAAGTGTTTTTTCAAAATCCTACTTCAGATTTGGTCACCATACATTGTTACCCCTGGACATATAATGGAAAGCAAATGCTGATCGGCGATGCGGCCCATGCCATTGTACCCTTTTATGGTCAGGGGATGAACGCCGCTTTTGAGGATTGTCGTTTGTTTACCGAAATGCTCGCTGAAAAGCCTGAGCATATTCCTGAAGTTGTACTTCAGTTTCAGCAAATGCGCAAGCCTGACGCCGATGCCATTGCTGAACTGGCTTTGCAGAATTTCATAGAAATGCGCGACCTGGTGTCCGATGATACGTTCGTGGAACGTAAAAAGATTGAAAAGGAACTGTACCTACGCTATCCTGAGCAATGGGTTCCGCTTTACAATATGGTGACTTTCTCCCACCGTCCTTATGCTGAAGCTTTGAATACCGGCAAAAAACAGGATGCCATCATGCAGAATGTGATGCAGCAATACAGTAAAGCCTCAGAACTCGGAGATAAAGATTATGCCAGAATTGTGAAAATGTTGAAATGAAAAAAAACCGGAGTCGGGAAACTAAAAACCAAAATTTCTGACTGTGTTTTCCCTATTCCGGACTTCCATTAGTCCTTACTTGCCATTTCACTGCCATCGCAGGCAACTGCTTTGTAGATGATCCCATCACTTTTGGTAAAGAGGTACAAGTCATTGTTGGTATCTGTACCAAAGCGGAGTGCAACTCTGGGTACGCCGCTCAGCGTCTGAAAACTGGTGGTATCACTGGCTTCTTTGATCCTTATGTTCAGTGAATGAATTGGTGCCTGCGTTCCCAATTCCATCTCATCGGTGTTGGTAAAGAAAACCCTTCCATTGACAATATCCCCAAAGATGAACTTGCCTTGCAGTTGCGGCATCGCTTCTCCTTGGTACACCATGCCCCCGATAATCGCATTGCCCTCATTGTGGTCATACTGGGCGACGGGATAAATGTATTTGTCAGGGTCATTAGCGGGCAAAGGATAAATATCGCTGGCTTTGCCCTTAGTACTGATCATAAAAGTCCCTTCACGTTCCGGCCAGCCGTAATCACCTCCTGCTTTTACAATGTTAATTTCCTCAATCTGATGCTGCCCTATGTCGGTCACGTACATCCTTTCGCCCGAAGGTTCCCAGGCAAAATGATGGGCATTGCGAAAACCATAGCACAGGATTTCGCCCAGCGCCTCCGCATCATCAACCCAGGGATTGATAGAGGGAATACCATATTGCCCATTCTTACTGTTATTGCCTAGCGGGTCAATACGCAGGACGGCGCCCCAGATACCATTTTTACGATGGGGAATGAAAGGAAAGCCGCCAAAAGAAGCGCCACCATCGCCTACGCCAATATACAACAAGCCATAATCCTCATCTCCGGGACTAGCGGTAGGATTGAAATTAATATCCTGCACTCCATGAATTTGTGTCACCATATTGGCACGGAACATCTCCCGATGCGTACCGGAAAATGTCTTAGCCGCAGGATCATCTATTTTCCATTCAGTTAGCACATATTGTACGGTGACTTTAATGGAATCATCATAAGCAAAATCTGCCGGTGCCGAGCCGGGCTTTTCGGTATGGCTGGTATAGAATAAACCATTCTCATCAAACTCGGGGTGAAACTCGAAGTGTGCCAGTCCGGAGCCCCAGCCGGGCTGGTCTATGAAGTTGGGCATCAGCGCCTTCATGTCCATAAACACCTTAAACTTACCGTTGATAATTTCATACAGATTGCCCCGCAGGTCATTGACAAACATCCGCTCCTTTCCGTTTTGGCGAAAAGCCACCATGCGGTTGATGCGGGCACGGATGCCTTCATCGGCAGAAGGTGGTGCTGTGAGTACTTTCTCCATCACCAAGGTCAATCCAGAAGCAGGTATTTTCTCCGCGATAGGATCTTCCAGGGCATTGGCTTCATTCATGTCTGAGTCCGGCCTCTCGGGTTGTTCCTGATAGGTATTCATGTAAGCGAGGATAGCATCTACCTCTTGTGCCTTGAGCATATCAAAAGTAGGCATGTACTGCTTGTATTGCTCATAAAGTTTTTGGGCGCGCTCGTCACCACTTTGGATCACTTCCGGCGCATTGACGATAAATTTGCTTAACCAAGCATGCCCGACTTCGGTGGTTACCCCGCTCAGGTTGGGGCCAATCAGCGCCTGGTCAAAATTGTGGCAGGAGGCGCAATATTGAGTGAATAACTCTTCTCCATGTTGAATAGCCGCGGCATCCTGGAGGTAAGCACTTTCCTCAGCGGAATTGCTGGTACAGGAAAAGAGGCAAATAGCAGATAAAAAAATTACTACTGAATACAGCTGAACACACTTCTTCATCTTATAGCTCTATTTTAGACTGTTGTTTTGTACATGGATTTCTCACGGCACAGCACTTATATATTGTTTATGCAACCGTTTGCTTTTTTACAAATATAACAGAAATGCGCTGAATTGGTACAGGAGTAGCTTCTCTTTCCCAGTGTTGGTAATAGAAGACAATAAGTTGTCACTTGTTTGTTTTCCAAAAATTTAGCGTTCCTTCCAGTTAATTGAGGGAGATTACCTGGATTACCGTTTCACTTTCTACCACAGGCAAAGTCTTGATTATCTTTTCTATGTTTTTGGGAAGGGTAGGGATTTTAACTTTTGCGATAGCCCTCAGTACCCATATCAGTACGTAAGACTATAAGCCTCCTAATGCCAATATTATGGTTGGGTGGTATTGCAAATTTAGGATATAGCTTTTTCTTCAATATAAAACGTCCTTTCATCATCATCATAAAGTAGTGTATAAAAGTTTTCAGATGTAACCAAATTACCAAAGAATGAAACATTTCTCCTAGTAAATACTTTGACTTGCTCTTAATTTTAGGATAGCTGAACTACATACCACACCTATCTTAAATAAAGTATCATGGAACGCTCAAAGCAAGTTTTTCTCACCACAGCGAAATTATTTTATCTGGAAAACATCGACATCCATCTTCCAAGCTTTGTTATCATCATTTCTCTATGCTTTCTCTTCTCTTCTCCTTCCTATAGCCAGGAGGGGGTGGTGTATGAGAAGATAATTCAGGTTGGTGAAATAGAACGCGAATATCTTCTATATATACCCTCAACTTATTCTGGCCAGGAAGTTTGGCCATTAGTATTAAATTTCCATGGTTTTAATAGTGATCCGGCACAACAAATGGCGGTCTCTCAGATGAATAATGTCGCTGATGCTGAACATTTCCTGGTGGCCTATCCTCAGGGATTGATCGTGCAAAATCCAGTGGTTAGTGGTCCGGGCCCAGGATGGAACTTGCCGGGTGTTGAGGCTGAACAAGATGATGTGGCTTTTGTAGATGCGTTGATCAATCAGGTGGACAGTAAGTACAACATTAGTTTATCCAGAATACACGTAACAGGTTGGTCCATGGGCGCAAATATGTCTTTTTTACTGGCTTGTGCTTTGTCTGATAGAATTGCCTCAGCAAGTGGAGTTGGGGGGCCTATCCCTTTACCTTTGATGGAAAGTTGTTATCCCAATCGGCTATTCTCTGTGCTTTCTGTGCATGGTACGTCAGATCCAATTGTACCTTATGAAGGTGTTCCCAATTTTATTCCATCGGCTGAAGTTGCCTCAGAATTTTGGGCTAGCCAAAATAATTGTAATCAAGAGCCAATACTCACTGAATTATCTGATAAAGATACTGAGGATGGAAGTACTGTTTCACGCTTTGATTATCCCAATTGTGATGAAGATGCGGAAGTTATTTTATACCGAATCAATAATGGCGGACATACCTGGCCAGGGGGTGGACTTTTACCTGAATTTCTAGGCAATATTAATAGAGATATTAATGCCAGTGCCATCATTTGGGATTTCTTTGAGCGTCATCCTTACCCTGATCCTTTTGTTCCCACGCTTACATTAGTGAATGCCAAATCAGATGAAGATATTCAGGTATTGGAAGATGGTGACCTCCTAGATCTTTCAGAACTCCCCAAAGCCCATCTGAATATTCGCGCTGAAGTATATGGGGGAGTAAGAAGCGTGAAATTTGAGCTTAACGATGAAGAAGTTAGTATTGAAAATTTTGAGCCATATGCAATGTTCGGTGATCAGGATGGTGACTATCGTTCGGGAAGACTCAAGCCTGGAGATTATGTGCTAAAAGTGACACCATATACTGCACCCAATGCTAAGGGGGATGCAGCAGAATCACTAGAGATAAACATAAAAGTAGTCAGAAGAAATACTGTGGCCGATGTTGTGAAAAGGACTTCGGACTTTTCTGCTTTGTTGAAGGCGCTGAGAAGGTCAGGTTTACTGTCTAAGCTTGATAGCGAAGGCCCTTATACACTCTTTGCTCCTGATAATGTGGCTTTCCTGAAGGCTTTCAAAGTATTAGGCATCAATGACATAGAGCAGATCCCTGATTTCCTGCTCATGAAAGTGCTAATGTATCACCTGGTTCATGGCAAGATACTCGCCACTGATATTTCTGATGGTCAGGAGGAGTCTTCTTTATCGTACTTACCGCTCTCCTTTCGCAGGAATCAAGAGCACATTTATGTAAACAATGCCTATATCACTAAGGCTGACCAGCAAGCAAGCAATGGGGTTGTTCATGCCATTAGTGATATTATAATTCCTGATATCAATGCATTTCTCTTCGGACTTGAGGCCTTGTTGGACAATGAGGAGGATGCATCATCTCTTGCCTCACGAAATACACAATCACTAAAAGTACTTGCTTCCCCTAATCCTGGAGCAAGAGAGATTACTGTAATAACCCATGGAATGATGGGCAAAAGGCTTACAGTAACCATAATGAACTACTCAGGACTTCAAACTAAGAAGATAGAGTATGACTTAAGTCAAAAAGAGGAAGAAACAACCTTAGATTTTACAAACTATTCAAAAGGTATGTATATCATCCATGCCCAAGTTGGGCATCTACAAAGATACGTTAAAGTGATGCATTAATTATTCATATGGGTATGTTATGTATTTACAATAATGATAAGTACATACAAATGGGCTTTCTTCAGCTATAAAGTGATATTTATTCTATCCGTTGATAAGGTTCGCATTCCCTACACATTTCTGTTCCAAAAATAAGGGGTAAGCAAGATGAGTACGGTAAAAAGCTCTAACCTTCCCAGTAGCATCAGAAATGAAAGTATCCATTTGACGGCCGAGGGCAGGTGCGCAAAGTTATCTACCGGGCCTACGGTGCCTAAACCCGGGCCAATGTTGCCTAATGAAGTAGCTACTGAACCGATTGCTGTCATAAAGTCCACACCGGCCAGGGCTACCGCGATAGAACCTACTGCAAAAATAGTGATGTAAATAATGAAAAAAGCCAGCACATTGAAGGTGATATCTTGGGTAATGGCTTTCCCGTTGAGCCGCACTGGGATAATAGCGGAAGGATGCACCTGCCGCTTCATTTCCAGGATACTGTTTTTGAACAATACGATATGCCTTACCACTTTCACGCCTCCAGCGGTAGACCCTGCTGAGGCACCGATGAACATCAGCAGAAAGAAAACTACGGTGAGTACCGGTGCCCAGGCCGTATAGTCCGCCGTGATATAACCGGTAGTGCTAATCACTGAGATCACCTGAAAGGCAGCGTCGCGAAAGGATTTTTCCAGGCCAGAGTCGCTTACTGCATAAATGGAGATGGTGCACAGTAAAATAATGATAAGCGTGGAAAAAAGGTAGTAACGAAACTCTTCATTTTCCCAGACCTTCCCAAAAGCGCCTTTGAAAGCAAAATAAGTAAGTGAAAAACTGCTCCCTGCCAAAAACATGAAGATGGTCATTACATACTGTATGTAAGCAGAATCGTAGAAGGCAATGCTGGCGTTTTTGGGAGAGAATCCCCCGGTAGCCATTGTGGTGAGGCCGTGGTTAATAGCATCAAAAAAAGTCATCCCTCCCAGCATCAGCAGTACAGTTTCTATCAGGGTCAAACCTATGTAAATTAACCAAAGCCGTTTGGCCGTATCACGGATACGTGGCTTAAGCTTATCGGGGGTCACGCCCGGGGCTTCTGCTACAAAGAGTTGCATACCACCAATACCTAATATCGGAAGAATAGCCACTGCTAATACGATAATCCCCATACCGCCAATCCATTGGGTGAGACTTCTCCAGACCAGGATATCCCGGGGCAAAGCTTCAATGTCGGTAAGAATGGTGGCCCCAGTGGTAGTAAAGCCCGACATGGATTCAAAAAAAGCATCGGGATAGGTGGGAATGGTTCCGCTAAAAATGTAGGGCAGCGACCCAAAAAAAGACATCAAAATCCAGCCTAAGGTCACGACGAGGTAACCATCTTTGCTTCTAAGCTCTTTGTTTTCCGGGTTTCGGGTGGCCAACCAGGTGATCAGGCCGGTAAAGAAGGAAACGCCTGCCGCGGCAAGTATAGCTTTCCAGGCGGATTGCTCATAAAAAAAAGAAAACAACAGGCAAAGGAGCATAAAGCCCCCGTTAAACATGAGTAGTACACCCTGGATGTTAAAAAGTACCTTCCAGTTTGATTTCATTGAAAAAACTTTTCTACATCCGACAAGCTTTCCCTTTTGCTCAATATCACCACCCGGTCATTGGGCTGAAAGGTGTAATTTCCCATCGCTACGTGCCCTTTTCCATTTCTTACTACGCCCCCGATTACTGCGTCCGTTGGAAAGTCCAGGTCTTTGAGCTGTTTGTGGGCAATCCTGCAATTATTATTTACCTCGTATTCCAATATCTCCGCCTCTACCCCGTGTATTCCGGTAATTGACACTACATCGCCCTTTCGGATATAGCGGAAGATAAAGTTAGCGGCAATAAGCTTTTTGTTGATCATCGTATCCACACCAATATTCTGGCTGAGGTGGATATAATCTATGTTCTCTACCAGCGCAATCGTTTTCTTGACACCCTTATCTTTGGCTACCAGGCAACTGATGATGTTGGTTTCCGAATCGCCGGTCAGCGCCAGGAAGGCATCCATATTCGCCAGCCCTTCTTCCTCCAAGATCTCTACATCCCGCCCGTCGCCGTTGATAATCAATGACTTTGGAAGCTGGTCCGCCAGTTCAAAACACTTGCTACGGTCTTTTTCTATCAGCTTAACGTTATAGTTTTTGCTGAGCTTACGGGCAGTATGGTAAGCGGCTTTGCTTCCGCCCAGGATCATGATGTTTTTGATCTCTATCTCCTTTTTTCCGGTCAGGTCAAGTACCCGGTCTATGCCATTAGGCTGTGCGATAAAGTACACATGATCGTTAGACTCAATCCGGGTATCACCCCGGGGGATAATGGTGTGCCCATCACGAAGTATGGCCACGGTGACAAAAGTATTTTCAGGATTGAGCCGGGAAGTCTCCGCCAGCGAACGGTTGATCAGTGGGCTGTTGTTATCAATGGTGATGCCAATAAGGGAAAGCAGCCCCTGGTCAAACTCAAAAGTATCTGTGACTGCGGCAATACGCAGCAGACGCCTGATCTCTCGGGCTGCTAACGACTCAGGGGAAATCAGCTCGTCAATGCCGATGCGGCGCAGGTCCAGGGTTTCTTTGCTCATCAAGTATTCTTCATTGGAGATCCTCGCCACCGTTCTCTTAGCCCCCAATTGTTTGGCAATGACACAACTTGTCAGGTTTACCTCTTCTGATTCTGTTACAGCGATCACCAAATCTGCTTCTGCAACATTAGCGTCTTTAAGCACTTTAAAGGAGGTGGAACTTCCCCTGATGGTAGCCACATCCAGTTGACTGCCCAGTTGGCGCAGACGTTCCTGGTTGAGGTCAATGACAACAATATCCTGATTTTCGTAAGCAAGCAGCTTCGCCAAGTGTTTACCCACGTCTCCTGCCCCTGCAATAATTATCCTCATACAATTCCTTCTTACTAATGCTGAAAATTCGCACAAATATATAACAGTTTGCGCATTAATCTTGGTTCTTAAATGATAGAATCATTAAAAGCCCAAACCGTATCAGGCGTGATGGCATGAGTAAGATGGACATCAAAGTGGTTTACATCCGTAATCTTGCTGATAGGAGGAAAGATGGAAAGCCCGACTTTGAGGGCAGCAGAATGGCACTTAGCTAAAAATACATCGTAATAACCCTTTCCGTAGCCTACCCGGTGGCCTTGTTTATCAAAAGTCAGCAGCGGGACCAGGATTATGTCAATGTCTTTCTCTGCGACTACCCGTAAGGCGTCTCCCTGTGGCTCAGGGATTCCCCAGGCGTTTTCTAGGCAATTGGTTTCCTGGCCCAGTTCAACATGCTGCATATTATTGTCTTGTAGATTGCTTTTGGGCACGATCACCTGAATCCCTTGCTGCTGCATCCACGCAATCACCGGCCAGGTATTGACTTCTTTGTTTTTGAGAATGGGCAGAAAGCAGTGTACATTCTGTGGCTGACGTTCTTTCAAAAAAGCAATGACCTGATTATACAACTGCTGATTGGCAAGCTGATAGGCTTCTTCGGTAAGCTGTTTTCGTTGCGCTAGAAATTGTTCGCGTGCGGCTGCTTTAGTCAAGGTTTGCCGGTTTCTTTGAGAATATAAAAATGAAAATCCAGTGGGTCAAAGTGCTGTAGCAATTCTTCCAGAAAAGCCGGATTGTTGATGAAAAAATTCAAAAAGTTTTCTTTACGTTCTTGCAGAGTACCTCCGGGGAAAAGCTTCTCTTTCAGGTTTTCCAGTTGCCTAACATGGGTTTCCTGGTTCTGGATTTCCGATTTTTTCAAGCGTTTCTCTATGTTTTCTAGTATCTTGAAAGTATTGTTCTCTTCTTTTCCCACAAAACCTTCCAGGCTCTTATCCACCTGCATCGCCTTATTTTCTATCGCGTCAAATATCTTGGAAATTGCCTCTTTTTCAGTTGCCAGGGAGATGGAAGTTTCGGCATTGTCTTCCACAAATTTTTTGATCAGCGACTGAGTATCCAGGAACAGGTCTTTGATCGGCAGAGGTACTTTTTCTAGCTTGCTCCCTACACTTTTGCTGATGACCATTCCAAAGTTCCGGGGCAGCAGCATGGGAAAGTTGATCTGGTAATGCTCAAACATAGGCTTGAGTTGTAGCCAATATGCCAGCTCGGAAGGCCCACCCACATAAGCCAGATTGGGAAGGATTATTTCCTGGTATATTGGGCGAAGGATAACATTAGGACTAAACCTTTCGGGATGAGCTTCAAGTTCTACCGTTAATTCCTCTTCTGTAAACTGAATATCAGTATTGAGCACCACATATTTATCACCAATATGCTCTATTCTTTCCCTCAGCTGGTCTTTCAGGTAAAAAAGATTGATTTCCCGGGCGTTTACCTGTGTCTTATAGCCCAGTTCGTCTAATTCTTTGGAACAGCTTTCTACTAGCTTCTGCGCGGTATGCGCTTTCAAATCATCGGTCATCACCGAACGGAAATCAGCTTTCAGGCCGGGGTGGTCAGCATCTAAGACGATAAGCCCACTTTCGCCAAATAGTTCGTTGACATAACATCGTACCGCATCAGCCAAAGTCTTATGACGGGTATAAGCCCTTTCAAAAACCGCTATTTCCTCTTGTATTTCATCAAGCAAAGGCTGTATACTTTGGGTAGAAAAGCGTCCAACCGCCCCCTGCTGATCGGTATGCCAGACATAATCTTTACCGAATAAATGGAAGTGCTGTATCTCTTCAAAGTCATGGTCTTCCGAAGCCATCCAGTACACCGGCACAAAATGATAGTCAGG
>JBBSOG010000028.1:0-21936 GCA_038259985.1 Cytophagales bacterium | reverse complement strand
GGTATAACCAATTAAATAATGACTATGAAAAGCATGAAGAAAATTAGCATAGTGTACTGGGCAAGCACGCTCATTATCTTCCTTTTTGAAGGTGTAATGCCTGCCCTCACTTCCCACACTGAGCTGGCGGTAGAAGGCATCAGGCACTTGGGTTATCCCGACTATTTCAGGGTGATGCTCACCGTGTTTAAAGTGGCAGGCTCATTGGCTTTAATATTACCCTTTGTCAAAGGGCGATACAAAGAATGGGCTTATGCCGGTTTTGGGTTTACCATGATCTCAGCATTTGTCAGCCATTGGGCAGTGGATGGATGGAACGGGCAGACACTATTTCCTATGATTATCTTTGCCATCCTTGTTACCTCTTACCTTGCTTACCATAAGATGGTGGGCAGGCAGCAATTAAGTCATCAACCCATAAAACAAAATGCTTATGTCGTTTCAAGCTTATCTTAATAATATCAAGGCAAAAACCGGCAAAGGGCCGGAGGATTTTAAAGCTATGGCGGAGCAAAAGGGCTTTATGCAAAATGGGCAACTCAAACCGGAAGTGAAGGCAGGGGAAGTAGTACAGTGGCTCAAAGAAGATTATGCCTTGAGACACGGCCACGCTATGGCAGTGTATGCTTTGCTCAGGGGCATCAAAGATGAAAAGAGCCAATAAACGACCTACTAAAGTCAAATAAGCACCAGTGCTTTTATTTAAAGAACATAAGACGCTAACTATTAAGCGCTCCACGCTGGACATTTACAGCAAATAAATACCGTCCGACGTGGAACGTATTATTTATGCTCTATTACTTAATAGGTGGCTATGGGCAGGTAAATCAAGCTTGATCATTATCTTGCGGAAAAAAACCGGTTAGGCATGAGCGCACATTATGTAGCAGAAAAGGAATTCAGGGGAATAGATTTTACCGAAGAGGCACTCCCCAAAGGCGAATATGAAGCTTGTATTTTTGTCAACTGTAGGTTCGCCCAGGCAGACTTGGCAAATATCGTTTTTGTAGACTGTAGCTTTGAAAGCTGTGACCTGAGCCTGGCGAGGATTGCCCATACTGCTTTTCGGGAGGTAAGCTTCAAAGGATGCAAGATGCTGGGTATGCATTTCAATACCTGCAATGCCTTCCTGCTGTCTTTTAGATTTGAACATTGTCAGCTCAACTCCTCCTCTTTCTACCAGCTCAATCTAAAGAAAACAAAGTTTATCCACTGTAGCCTCCAGGAAGTAGACTTTGTGGAAGCTGATCTCAGCCAATCCGTTTGGGAGGAATGTGACCTTGGCGGCGCGGTATTTGACCGCAGCAACCTGGAAAAGGCAGACCTGCGAAGTGCCTACCATTTTTCCATAGACCCGGAAATCAACAAGCTCAAGAAAGCGAAGTTTTCTCCGGAGAACCTGGCCGGGCTGTTAGTCAAGTACCAGCTTGACATTGGCTAGCACCGGCTTATTATCGCGTATCAACTCATCTTAAAACTCCTGCTGGTAAGCGTATTTTCCTAATGGCTCGCACATCTTACGCGTGCCGATTTACTTTCGCATCTGCGATCCGCCTTAGGCGGAACATCAAGGGCATTGCAAATGCCAAACCAACGTGGCCCGATAAGATGCGGACGCATAACATATGCGCCCGAGCCTTGGTCGCATCGGTGCGTGCCGTAATACCTGTTACTATCATCTTCGTAAAATGTATTTATTGCCAATCTAAAAGTTCACGCAGGTTACCGCCTTTTACTTTGGCAATATCTTCCTCTGTATAGCCTTGCATATGGGCATCAACAATCTTAGGCGTGCCACTGCCCCAGACCATGCGATCCGCGCCAAACTCCTTAATCACCCGTTTCGTAAATGGCAAGGCACTTTCATACAAGGGTTCATCTTCAGCAAAGTGATTAAGCCCGGAGAGTTTCATATATACATTGGGATACTTGGCAAGTTCCAGTACATCGGCAAACTCTACGCCTGTGCCCATATCGGCTTCGGCAAGGTGATCTATCAGCACTTTACATCCCGGAAAAGCTTTGATGGCTTCACCTGCCTGCCTGGCATAATTCGGCCCGATATGCAATTCAATGATCAAACCCAGGTCAACAGCCTGTTTCCATAAGGCGCGTACGCCGGAGTCGGCAAAGCTGTCCAGGTAAGTCTCCTTACCGCGATGGGCGTGAAAACGGGTGCTGATAATGTGCGGCTCCTGCCTGACAAGCGCTTTCAGCTTTCGTGCCGCCCCAGGGTCTTTGGGGTAAAACAGGCTGGTGCCCCTCAGCCGATTGGGCTCACGCTTCAGACAGGCAAGCATCAAGGAATGATCATCCCCATAAGGCTCCGGGTGTACAATCACCGCTTTGTCAATTCCTTCCTCATCCAACCGCTCCATATAGGCTGCCAGCGGGTCATCAGGCTGCTGAGACACATCGGGCTGATAGTTGGCTTGGGGATGAAATGGAAATTTCTTAGTGTCAGGACTAAATATGTGGGCGTTCCACTCAATTATGGGTACACTTTTCATAGCAGTATTTTTTGCATCACGAGCATTTATGGTCTCCGCTTGTCCACGAAATAAAGGCAGGGAGCTTAGTGTTCCTGCGGCCATTACCTTTACAAAGTTTCTTCTTCTCATCATGTCCATTGCTTTTTCACCCTTGTTGGCTGATTTTGTATGACTGCCAGCTCACCATTTTCCAATCTCCATTTTGCATGACATATACATTGGTATAGCGGAGCTGAATTTTCCTGGGACTACCATCCGGGTTCTTCTGATCAAATGTGCATACCCCATTGATAATCGCGGTATGTTCATACACCCTGACTTTACTCTCTTCCAGCGTGATCTGATCATAGCTGCTTTTTCCTTCTTTGATTGCATTGATGAAGGATGCTTTGCTATCCACATTTCCATTGGAATGGATGTAGACCAGATCGTCGCTGATGCGTTGGTCCAGCAGGTCAAAATCTTCATCCACCATCGCCTCAAAGCGAGCCTTTTCTATGGCCAGCACCTGGGCTTCCACCCCTGATTGTGCCAGGCTAAGCTGAGTGGTGAAGAAATACAGGATTAGAATCAATACATTTTTCATAGATAGGTGTTTTGTTTAAGATATGCAGAAGGCACGCGCTAAGGACACGCATTGCAAATGCGCGCCAGCCAATGGCGTGCTAGGTTCTACTTTTAGTTTAGCCATCTGCTTTATCCATAGCTTCATTGTTTACGGCATGGATGAGCGCTTTGATATAGCCGAAAGCAAAAGCATGGCCTTGTAAGCCACTCGCCGGGTCAGTGTGTTGGGGAATATGATCAGGCATCACCATCCCGGCATAACCGACACTGTGCAATGTCCTAATGATCTGGTGAAAATCCATGTCCCCATTATCAGGGTATACTTCCTGGAAATTATTCCAGCCACCCTTGATATTACGCAGGTGAATGTTGAAAATCTGCTTCCGTTCCCCCACCCATTTGATGATGGGAATGATTTCGGTCTTAGGATCTTTCAGCCCTTCGGCAGTGGAACCGAGACAAAGATTGAACCCATGAGAAGGACTATCATAAAGCTGGGCAAAACGTTGGATGCCTTCAAACACATGCGGACTGTTCCAACGGGTGATACCGCGATAACCCACCGGGGCAGGCGGATCAGCAATGTGGTTAGCCAATTTCACGTTGTACTCTTCAGCTACCGGAAGCACCCGGTCCAGAAAGTAGGTAATGCGTTCGTAGATTTCGTCTACATCAGCCCCACCACCGGTCACGGGTTCTTTGTCCAGCCCTTGTTTTAGGGCTTCTTCATAGTTCCAGGTGCTATATGATGCGTTTCCCCGACTAGGATCTACGGTACGTCCGGTACGTAGAATGGGGAGAATGATCGCATTGTATTGCAAAACCGTAACCCCGCTTTTGCCAGCTACTTCAATCATCTGCTGGATCATCTCAATCTCCCGGTCACGCTCGGGATTTTTGCCCAGCATGATATTGGGCGTAGCTACTTTATCAATTCCGGCGGAAGACATAGGCAGATGATAAGCATCCATGCTGATGCCATACTTTTCGCAGGCTTCTTTCTTGGCCAAGGAATCCTCCAAATCCCAGCCTTTACCTTTGATCAACTTAGGGGCATCGCCATCCATATTAAACACGCCGTGACGCGCCAGGTATTCAAGGTTTTCTTTGCCGGTGCCGCCGTGTTGGCAGCCTACTTTCATCAATACTTCCTGCTTAGGTTGGGATGCAGCGATGGCATTATGTTGCTTTGCCCTTAATCCTAATACACCTACTGCCCCGGCGGCGGTGACTTTAACAAAGTTTCTTCTTTCCATGATGTTACCCTCCTTTGATTACTTTTGGTGAATTGATAATTGTTCCATGAACTGCGCAATAGCGCTGTGGTCCAGTTCTCCATTTCCCTGTGCTATTATAGCATCCATGTGGGCGGCCACTTGTGCTGAGCCGTAAAGGGGAACAGAAAATTCTTTGCCAGCCTGCAAGGCGATGTTCATGTCTTTGCGGTGTAATTTGACTTTAAAGCCGGGCTTGAAATTCTGGTCAATAATCCGTTGTCCATGCAAATCCAGGATACGGCTTTGGGCAAAGCCTCCCAGCAGTGCTTCCCTCATTTTTACCAGGTCAACCCCGGCATTTTTGGCCAGGGTGAAAGCTTCGGCCACTGCCTGTATGGTCATGCCGACGATGATCTGGTTGCAGGCTTTAGTAGTTTGCCCGGCTCCAGCGTCACCGATACGGACTATGTTTTTTCCCATTACTTCAAACAATGGCTTTGCTCTTTCAAAGGCCTGTTCGCTTCCGCCTACCATAAATGATACCGAGCCCGACTCAGCCCCTACCTGCCCACCGGAAAACGGGGCATCCAGCGCTTCTACACCCTTTTCCTGCATGTGTTGGTATATTTCTTTGGCAGTAGAAGGGGCAATGGTAGACATATCTATGAAAAGCGAACCTTTCTTGATACCGGCCAACACCCCTTCTTCGCCTAAGACCACCTCCTTCACTTCCGGCGAATCGGGTAACATGGTGATGATGATATCATTTTCCTGTGCCAATTCCTGGGAAGAAGTATATGTTTTAGCCCCGGCTTCTTCTAAGGTTTTGGCTGCTCCGCTCTGTTTCAGTACTGACAAAGAATAGCCTGCTTTCATTAAGTTGAGTGCCATGGGCTTTCCCATAATGCCAAGCCCTATAAATCCGATTTTTTCCATTGGTTAATCATTTACCTATTACTTGAACAATCTATTTTCATATCAGGGGAAAGAGTTTGGCAGCGATCAGGATCACGATGAGTCCGCTCATCCCCATAATGGTGAGCAGCGGAGAGAAGGTTTTCAGCGCTTCCTGCTCGGTGAGGTTGCTCATTTTACACACTATCCAGAAACCGCTGTCATTCATCCAGGGGATTAGTTTTGATCCGCAGGCAATGGCTAAACCAATGTATAACTGGTGGTATTCCAGGTTACCCGAAATTGCCATGCCTGAAAGGATGCCCGAGGCAGTAATCATCGCTACCGTAGCCGAACCCTGGGCGGTCCTGACTACTGCAGTGATGATAAAGGCCAATGGGATCAAAGCCATTTGGAAATCCTGGGTTAAGATTCCGATCCTTTCGCTGATGCCGGTTTGTTGCAACATGCCCCCAAACGCTCCCCCGGCAGCGGTGATCAGTATGATGATACCGCCACTCATCAGCGCCGCTTGTACTGAAGCTAGTAGTTCTTTTCTATCCCCCTTATTTTGCAAAGCCAGCATAATCAGGGCAGACAAAGCCCCGGCAACTAGCGCAATATTTTTCTCCCCCAGAAAGTCAATGATAGCAAGTAGAACTCCTTGAGAAGTATCCGTATCAACATTGGCGAATGTATTCAGCGCGGCTTTGGCACTTATGAAAACCAGGGGTATCAATATCGGAAGGGTGGCCAGCCACAAGGGTGGTAGTTTTTGGCTTGTTCCTGAAGATAATGCTTTAATATTTTTCAATGGGGCTTCTATGGAATCCCTGAGTGGAACCGGCCATTTCTTATTGGCCCAGGCAGCGAAGAAGTAGCCCACAATAATCGTCACAATACCTACCAAAATACCGCCGATCATCATCATGCCGATGGGTATCTGCATCTCACTGACAAGGAATAAAGGCCCGGGCGTAGGGGGAACCAGGGAATTAGCCATCGCCGCCCCGGCGGTGATACACAACACTAGTAAGAGGTAGTTTTTACCAATACGGATCGCCATCGCTTTGGCCAGCGGTATCATCAGGTAAAAAACAGTGTCAAAGAAGACAGGAATCCCGATGAAGAAACTGCTGCCCAAAAAAGTAAGGGGCGCTTTGGAGATGCCTGTTACTTTCAAAGTGGAACGGACAATGCGTTCCGCGCCACCACTTTCCAACATACATTTACCGATAATGGAAGCCATCGCAATGAGTATACCGATCTTCTCACAAGTGGAACCAAACTGCATCGCAATCCTTTCTCCTACCGCCCGATTGGCTAAAGCCTGCGCTGCCCCGGCTGTCCCCCCTCTGCTCAATACATACTGCTCAACAGCTACTGCTGGTGTCATCATCGCTACCACAAAAGCGCCTAACAGCAAGGCCAGAAAAGGGTGCAAACGCAAGCCGATAATGCCTCCTACAACAATCAGTATCCCAATCAGAAGTATAAATAAGGGGTCAGTCATAAAGGGTTGTAAAGTTTAGGGTTTGATGGAAGACCGAAGCTGGAAGTCAGAAGTTTAAAACTTCCAACTTCTGACTTCCAGCTTCTTATTTATCTTTCATTGAATTAAGTTTGTCAGCCATACTTCGGGCGCCGTTGGCAACGAAAGTGGCGTCTGCACCACAGGCGATCATGCGTATGCCCATGTCGTGATAAGTTGGGTAGTCATCAGGGTTGAAGAGGAGAATTCCGGTAGCTTTACCTGCTTGTTGTGCAGCATTCACCGTAGCTTTCAGGGCATCTTTAAATGTAGGATGATCAAACTGACCGAATATGCCTAATGCCATGGAAAGATCTGCCGGACCGATGAAAAGTACATCTACTCCGTCCAGAGAGGCTATTGCATCCAGATGATCTAATGCTTCTACCGTCTCTATTTGCAGTACGCCCAGGATATTATCATCTGCTCCATCCTTATAGGCATCAAAGTCTTTTCCAAATCCAGTAGCGCGTACCATTTTAGCCACGCCCCGGCTTCCCTCCGGTGGATAGCGCAAAGCGCTCACCGCCTGTTTTGCCTCTTCCAGGTTATTAATTCGCGGGCACATCACCCCTTCTGCGCCCATGTCCAGCACCCGGTGGAAGCGCTGTCGTTCATAACTCTCTACCCGGATAATGGGGGCCGCAGTTGTATGTTCCAGCGCCTGCAATTGATGCAGCACATCTTTTTCTCCACCGGCGCCGTGTTCCAGATCTATCAGTACCCAGTCAAAACCAGCTAGCCCCACGATTTCCGCTGTTAATGCACTGCCCAGGTTCAGCCAGCAGCCATTCAAAGCTTCTCCTTGTCTTAGTCGTTGTTTGAGGTTTTTCATGCATTTGCAATACTTAGTTTTACATTACTTTTTAAAGGCTAGAAGCTGGAAGTCAGAAGTTTTCCAGGCTTCGGTCTTCCGACTTCTAGCTTCCAGCTTCTACTCCGTATCCCACCATACCCGGGTATCCAGGATATCGGGGCCTTGTCGGTTAGTCGCTTCGTCAACGTGTTCTTTATTCACCGTAAGTTCCGAATCCGGATAAGTCAGTCGGCGGATGAAATCCTCCGTATTGAGGTCACTCCCCGGATACGTATTAGGGCTCACGATCGGAAAGCCACTACGACGAAAATTAGCCCAGGCTTCCGGCCCGTTGAGCAGCGAAGCTACCCAATACTGCGTATTGATCCGCTCTAGTTCGCTGCCAGCCTGTAAAGGATGCGCCTGTATATAGGTATCTATTTCATTTAGCGCAATGTCTGTCTCACCCGGCCAGTTGCCTAACTGTATCATATGGGCACGAATCCCCTGGTGAAATAGTGCTCCAGCATCTCCTGACGCCCAGCCTCGTAGTACAGCTTCGGCATGTAGCAGCGAAGTTTGGGCAAATGTCACCAGATAGCTAGGGGCTTCGGGATTGCCCAACCTGGTACGGTCAAGTTGGCTATAGTCGAACAAGCTGGCTACACCATCGGCTATCGCTACGGGAGGGATGGTGGTATTGTCGTATCCCTGGGGCATGCCAATCTGTGCATCAAAAGTTCTATCAGCCACTCCCTCAATTTGCTCTCCGCCACTTTTTGCCCCTATGTAGCGAACGGCAATCACTTGCAGCCGGGGGTCATTGTTTTCTTTCATATAATCCACAAATTCTTTGTCCAGATAATAGAAAGGGGCTTGTCCTCCGTTGAGATTTGTCCCTACTGCATTTCTGAAATTGGCATCGTGCCGGACGAGGGCATTTCCGTTATTGGTTTCCATCAGCCCTCCGGCAATAGCTTTGGCTGCGTACTCCTGAGCAGTTGCAGGGTCAACTTTTGTGAGGCGCATGGCCGCCCGCAACAAGAGTGCATTTCCCAGGCGCCGCCATCTTTCAGTATCCCCTTTGTACAATATATCTTGGGCAGCAATAGGCATGGATGCATCCAGCGCAGCCGAAGCGGTTTCCAGTTCATTCAAGATATCCATATAAATGGCTTCCTGACTATCATAAGCTGGGAAAACGACTCCCTCCAGAAAAGCCAGTCCGGCTTCAGTGTAGGGAATATCGCCGTAGGTATCGGTAAGCACCATAAAGGCATACGCCCGCCAGATCCGCGCCATATTGTATAAATTGGATTGCTCAGGATTACCTTCCGTCCGTTCTATCACATCTATGATGTTCTTAATGATATTCCGGTAGTATCGTTGCCAGTTGGCCTGGGTAGCCGAGCGGTTGTCCTGGTTTAGGTTTCCGCCGGTACCTACCCCGGTAAAAGGGGTAATCATCTGTCGCACAATGGTTGTTTCGTAAGTGAGGTTGCCATAATCCATGGAGCTTTCAATAATGGCGTAATTCAACTGGAAGGTAGGCTCAACGGAAGTAAGGCGGACTGGATTAGTATTGAGTTCATCAAATCCATCATCACAAGCGGTGAGCAAGGCAAAAGCCATGAACCAGCGTAAGAGATAAATATTGTTAGTTTTCATTGTCTTAGTGCTTAAAGTGGATGGATTAAAATTTGATATTCAGGTTGAACCCTATGCTTCGGGTAATGGGCAATCCGGTGGCTTCCAGGCCGACCAGGTTATCGGAGATCAATCCATTCTGGTCGGGGTGGATATGGGGCACCCATTGTTTGAGCACCGCTACATTGTTGGCCACCAGGCTTAGCCGAGCCCCCTGAATAAAATCTACCGATGAAAGTAAGCTCCTGAAATCGTAGCCTATCGTAATCTGCCGTAACTGCCAGGAGCCTGCATTGAAGACTGACTGTTCGGACATTCTGCCTGAGCGGATGGTTTCATAATAGGGTTGAATCTCAGACTGTGCTGTATTGGTAACAAAGTTTCCCGCCTCGTCTTCCATCACGCCCTCACCTACTACAAACCCCTGGTCCCTGCCTACCAGCGTGGCTTTGTCCAGGCCATGGCGGTACGCATTGATGTGGGTGCCGGAGATCATCTTATGTCCCAGTTTGAAATCTATTAGAAAAGAAAGGCTGGCATTTTTGTAGCGGAAGCTATTGGTAAAACCTCCGATCCAGCGGGGAATGGCGGTACCAAAATTTAACTGTTCTTCGGAACGTAGCGGCCTTCCGCTTTCTGAGTCAAAGATTTGCCTTCCTTGGGGGTCTCTGAGCCAGCCCCAACCGTAAAGCTGGGCCATAGGCTTGCCTACTTCCTGACGGAGTTCGCCATGAAAATCAGCAGTTCCTACGGTGATAAAGGTACCTTCGGCATCATCACCCAAATTGAGCACCTCTGAAGTATTGTATGAAGCATTGGCACTGGTGTTCCATTCAAAAGTTCCGGTTTTGACAGGAGAAATGGCCGCAAACATTTCTACCCCCCGATTCACACTTTCCCCTACGTTGATCAATTGGTTAATAAATCCGGAACCGTCGGATATTTGTGCCCCCAGAATCTGGTCGGAGGATAGCTTATCATAGAATGATACTTCAAACCGCAGGTTATCAAATAGCTGCATCTCCAGCCCGATTTCCTTTTCGGTGACCCGCATGGGGCGCAGATCATCGTTAGGTACCAGCGAACCACTGATGTTGGCAACCGGTTGAGGGGTACCGTCTTCGTTGGGAAACTGTTGGGTGTTTACGCTGTAGAAAAGGTTATCAGCGTAAGGTTGTACATCCGTGTCGCTTCCCACCTCAGCATAAGCGGCCCTTACTTTTCCGAAAGAGAGCCAATCGGGCAAGTTGGTAAAGGCTTGCGAAAATACAAAACTACCGGTCACTGAGGGATAAAGAATACTTCGGTTAGCCGGTGACAAGGTAGAAAACCAGTCATTACGCATGGTAGCATTCAAATAGGCAAATCCTTTGTAAGAAACTTCAGCGGAACCATACAATGAGTTTACTTGCCTTTCTGAGATGGAATACTGAGGGCTTACTTTGCTGGCATTCTCTATGGTATATTTGTCCCGGGTGTAGAAGAGCTCGGCCAATACACTATTCCGGTCAGAGCGCCGGTACATCTGATTGCCCCCCAGGTTGACGTTCAAGCCAATGTCACCGAAGGTACGGTCAAATCCCAAAAGAAAGTCAGCGTTGATTTCCCTAAACCTCAACTGGTCTTGTACATACTCTCCGTTTACTAAACCCGGGGGAGGTGAAGATTGCCTCTGAGAGCCGGTAGGTAAGTTATATTCCTGGTCACGGGAAAAATAATCCTGGCCAATTCTTCCCTGCAAATACAACCATTCGGTAAAGTTATAGCGGGCAGTAATATTACCGTAAATCCGGTCTTTGATATTGTTCTCAAAGCGGGAAAGCGCAAAGTATGGATTGGTACGGTTAGTAAACCTGGAATAGGGAAACTCATCCCCGTTCTCATCATAAGCATATTCTTCCAGTAAGTCCAGGGGCATGGAAGTAGCCAGGGTATAGATGACCACTGGGCTAAAATCCTGTTCGGCAATGTTGGGAGGGTTCCTACGGTCTTCGTTAGAGTAGTTTATATTTCCAGATACAGTCAACTTGTTTGCTAAGGTTTGGGTGAAACCGAGATTCACGGTTTTTCGGTTATAATTTGAACCAGGCAGGATGGCTTTGCTGTCCATGTTAGACATAGAAAGGCTAAACCCACCGTTTTCCCCTCCTGAAGAAAGCGTTATGGTATTGGAAAAGGTAGAACCGTTCCGATAATAATCCCTCACTTTGTTGGGATGGGGCACATAGGGCACCACGACAGAATCAAACAACACTTGTGTCATGCCGGGCTGGAATTTTTCCCCAAAGCTCCACACACCGGAGACCGGACGGGGTGAGGTAGGGCGTTCACCGCCTTCCCCCTGGCCATACTCATACTGGTAGTCGGAATAATCAAGTGGGGTATCAAAGGTATAGTTGGTATTGTACTCAACTTGAATACCCCTTCCTTCCGCCCGGTTGCGGGTAGTGATCATGATAACGCCATCTTTTGCCCGTGAACCGTATAAGGCCGATGCGGCCGCCCCCTTCAGGATGTTCATGGAGGTAATGTCATCGGGATTGATGCTGCTTAGCCCGTCACCACTATCCGAGGTGCGGTTGCTTCCTCGTTCGGAGGTTTCCCCTCTAGCCCCGGCGTTGGTGTTATCAATGGGCACACCGTTGACTACAATCAAGGGGGAGTTATCGCCCCCGAAGGAGGATATGCCCCGAATACGGATTTTGCTACTGCCCTGTGGGCCCGATCCAAGGCCGGTAATATTGACTCCGGGTACTTTACCTTGCAGGGAATTGGCAAAGTTGGGCGTACGGTTTACGTTAAACTCTTCGGGTTTTACTTTGGCAGTAGCATAACCCAGGCTTTTAGCCTCCTTTTTAATCCCAAGTGCCGTCACTACCACTTCAGTCAGGGCTTGAATATCGGCTGCCATTGACATATTAATGGTGGACTGTCCATTAATAGAAACCTCTTCCGTGGTATACCCTACCGATGAAAATACCAGGGTAGTTACGTTATCTTCTACGGTAATCTGGTAATTACCACTGATATCGGTGACTGTTCCGGTCATGGTACCTTTAGCCAGTACGTTAACACCTGGAAGAGGCTCATTGCTATCCAAGTCGGTCACTTGACCACTGATGGACTGCTGTAACATCTCCGTTTGTTGATCGGCAATAAAACTACGTAAAGAAGCAATGGCCTTCAGATTGTGCTGTTGAGTATCATTAAGAGCGCCGGAAGCAGGTTCTTTATTGACTTTCTCCGGAAGGTCAATAGCTTCCTTCCTAAAAACATAATAGTAGTCTTTTTGTACTTCTTTATATTCTAGGGCATATTTTTGTAGTAGGATGTTGAGTGTTTCTTCCAGGTCCTTTTGCAGCATAAGCTCTGTTTCCTGGTCTACAAACTTATTTTCTAGGTCCTGTACCTGATAATAGAAGCTGACATGATAAGTCTTTTCCAGTTCTTTCAATACCAAAGACAGGCTTTTTTCTCCCTGTTGCCCTACCGTGCTACGCTGCACAGGTATAGTAGTAAGGGCAAGGTTTTGCGCAGTCGTCAGATGAGGTAAAAATAGACTGAGCAAGATCAACAAGGTCCCGTAGTTTAGGTAATAGATGTTTTTCATGGTTGTTGTATTTAGTAGTATAAATTCAATGGACAAATACCATCGTGCTCCAGGCCCCTTGAATAAAGGGCGGCGGGCTTAGTGGTATATGATGGTCTTTCCTTTTTTCTTCATCGTAGTATGGGTTACGTTAGCAATAGCTTCCAAAAGAATGTCAATGTTCTGGGTAGGAAATGAGCCTCGCAAGTTGATTTGCTGCGCTGCTTCTTCATCCGTGAACTGTAATTTCAGTCCGTAATTATCTTTGAGGTTGTTGCTGATCTCCTCAAATGTCGCACCATCAAAGTGAATGATGCCCTCTTTCCAGGCAATATAATCTTTGGCTTCCACTCTTTTCTGATTGATGAGCTTCTCCCCTTTTTGTACCTCTACCAGTTCATCCGGCTGCATCAGGAGCGTGTCGCTTTGGTCTTTGATATCTAGCTGTATACTTCCTCTTTCCAGCACGACCTGGGTTTTCTCATTCCGGTTCTTTACATTGAAGCGGGTTCCCAGCACGTTTATAGACAGATTGTCGGTATGAACGATAAACTTCACCGCTTGCGTCTTTCCTTCATTGGTGTGGTGGTCAATATGGCTCACTTCAAAAAATGCTTCCCCTTCCAGCCACACTTCCCGTAGGCTTTCCGCACTGGCTTGCTCACTATAGCTGATGGATGAGTTGCCATTGAGTGTCACCTGACTGCTATCGGGCAGTACGATGGTTTTTATCTCGCCATAAGCGGTCTGATACGCTGTTTGTGGGGAGCTATCATTGACATAGAGGTAGGCCAGCCCGCCGATCAATAAGAAAACTATTGCTGCGGCCACACTCAACCAACGTAAGCTGTTTTTTTTCTCACCATGCTGATTTCCAATAGCAGGTATGGACGGATGATCAGTTTGTGCCAAGCTGATAAGTTGTTGACGCAATGCCTTGCTTCTTTCCTCCGGCAACTTATATTGATCTGCCCTCAAGCGGAGTAAGGTCATCTTAGCTTTTTCCAGCAGCGCCGCTTGCTCAGGATGGTTCTGGCCCCACTGTTGCCAGTATCCGGCGTATTCCTTTCCGCCGGAGAAAACCCAGGCCTGGAAAGTATCATCCAGCAGTAGTTTGGCTAAAATATCGGGTTGTTCCATCAGGCTTTGTCAAAATTACTATCTACTAGAAGCGGTTCACCATCAATTCTACTGTATCAGGTAAGAAAATTTTTATGCGATAGTTTTCAGCACGCGCCTGAAGGCTTGTTAAGCTGTCTGATCAGGTAATCCCCCCCCACAGACGGCACCAGAAAAGTTGTCGGCAAACATCCCGTCGTTGGATTTCATGCTTCCCGACCGTCGGAAAGGGCGACGGCGGCGGATTTCATGGCTTCCGATGATATTTAGAGGCGGCGGCAACGGAGGGCGTAAGGTCTACGTACCTTTCTTTATCGCGTCGTTGGATTTCATGCTTCCCGACTTTCGGTAAGGGCAACGGCGACAAGTTTCGTGTCTTCCGATGATATTTAGTGGCTATATCTCATCTAGCAAATGCCCAGTGATCAATATCAGCATTACAAATGCGGAAGAGCGTGCTGTAAATACTAAAAAATGCTTGTGAAGGAAACACTGAGCAAGGCAAGGGCAAGAAGAAAGTAGCTCATGGGGGCTTTTTGTTTTTCTCTCATTGATTTACTTAGTTTCTGCACAGCGGTATGTAGGAGGTTGTACAAGCTTTGTTTTTTGATTTCCATAATCTCAGCGATCTCCTCATGCGTCAGGTTTTCAGTATATCTTAGCATGATCGCTTCCTGCTGCTTGGGGCTTAAGGTAGCCAGTGATTTTTTTAAGCTAAGCCTGCGTTCTATTTCAAGGTCGGATAAATCCTGGCTAGGTAAATAGTCTTCACTTTCGTCATGAATCGTTTGCGGATATTCATCTATAAAAGATATTCGTTGGTACCGGGATAGTTGCCGAAATAATTTTTGCCGAAATGCTTTTAGCAGGTAAGCCTTTACAGAATCCGGTACCCTGATCTTGTCCCTTCTTAACCATAGTTCGGTGAGCAAATCCTGAATAGCGTCTTCAATAATCTCCGCCTTAGTGGTAAATTTTCTACCGTAGCTGTACAGTACATCTACATACTGATCATAAAGCTGAACCAGGGCAAGCCCGTTGCCTTGTTTGATCTGTAGCCATAATGCCTGGTCTTTGATGAGAGGATGCACAGCGGTTGAATTGTTAGCTTATTAGTAACAATACATATTTTAACACTAATTATCAACTTTTTACATTATTTCGCCTTGCTATTGAATATATAATAAGGAAGCTGGATTCATGGCTTTGTGATACTTTCATGCTACATGAAGGTATATTTGGGGAAAGCATTCCCTACCAACAAAAAAGCGGTGACCGAAATAAATACTTCGGTCTCCGCCATTGTTACTCTTTGTTGTTCTTTAGTTGTTTTGACGCTTTTCCACTACATCCAGATAGGCGTTAAGAAACTTCTCGTCATTTTCATCACTGTCACCATACTGCGCACGTAATTCTTTGAGTTTGGCATGCATCATTTCCTGCACTTCAGCGTATTCAGGGTCATCGTACACGCTGTTCATTTCATCAGGATCTTCTTGAAGGTCATAAAGCTCCCACTCATCAATGTCATAATAAAAGTGAATGAGTTTATAACGATCTGTGGCCACACCATAATGGCGCTTGACCATATGTACGGATGGATATTCGTAATAGGTATAATAGACCGCATCCCTCCATTCGTCGGTTTCCCCCCCGACCAGTTTTCTGAAAGACTCGCCCTGCATCTGCTGAGGTTTCTCAATCCCTGCATAATCCAGGAATGTAGGGGCGAAATCAAGGTTTTGCACCAGCTTATTAATATTAGTACCAGCCTTGATCTCTTTGGGATAACGGATCAGTAGCGGGGTCCTGAAAGATTCTTCGTACATGAAACGTTTGTCAAACCAGCCATGCTCTCCCAGGTAAAAACCCTGATCAGAGGTATAAACGACAATCGTATTGTCAGCCAGTCCGTTTTCTTCCAGATAATCCAGCACTTCCCCTACCCCATCATCCACCGATTGGATCGTCCTCAGGTAATCTTTGATGTAGCGGTTGTATTTCCAGACAGACACTTCCTTTTCTTTCTCCGGATCATTGGCAAAGTCTAGTTCACCATTGGCGGCATAAGCTTTTTTAAAGGCTTCGTTTTTAGGTTCATAAGCGGCATTCCAATCTGCCAACTGTTTTTCATTAAAACGCTCCAGTTCTTTGTCAAATCCGGTGCTGTCGCCGTTAGGATCTACGATCATTTTAAAATCATGGCCCCACATGGCATGTCCGTCAATTTCCATTTCCTGCTCTTTGGCAGCGGTGCCTCTACCAGCATAGTTGGTTTTATCATCGTAATAAGTGACAGGAGGGGTAAAGGTTTTATCATCAAAGAGTGTCAAATATTCAGGCGCCGGCTTCCAGTTCCGGTGAGGGGCTTTTTGATGGTACAGCAGACAAAAAGGCTTATCTTTGTCCCGTGTTTCATTCAGCCATTTCAAAGCATATTCAGTAGTGATATCGGTCACGTAGCCCTCAAAGCGCTGCTTTTCGCCATTAACCAAGAAATCCGGGTTGTAGTAGTGTCCCTGTCCTGGCAGCACCATAGAATAGTCAAAGCCCTGGGGAAGTCCGTCCAGGTGGATCTTACCGATCATTGCTGTCTGGTAGCCGTTGGCCTGAAGCATTTTGGGAAAGTTATCTTGATCCCAGTTGAATGGCTGTACATTGTCTACTTTCCCATTAACAAAACTGTGTTTACCAGTAAGCATTACCGCGCGGCTGGGGGCGCAAATGGAATTGGTCACCGTAGCCCTGGTGAATATGGCCCCTTCCTTGGCGATTCTATCAATGTTGGGAGTTTCATTTAAGTTATGTCCATAAGCACTGATGGCCTGATAGGCATGGTCATCACTCATAATGAAGAGAATATTAGGCGGGCCGTCATTTTCTGCTTTTTCTTCTTCTGCACTTCCACATGCTGTTACCAAAAGAGCATAAAAGATAGCAAAAGCCCATAAAAAGTGTTGATTGAATAATTTCATAGTTTGTTTATTGTTTATTAGTCATTAATTCTTCCTGGCTCGCGTACATTTTGCCCTTTTATATTCAGCAGATCATCCCCCAGGTCTTGGCGGGCTTCCTCTGCTATTTGCTGAAGCTCTTTTACTACATTGGGATAGGTAGCCTGCACATCGTAGCGCTCTCCCGGGTCACGGCGCAGGTCATAAAGGGCCAATTCGGTTGTCACCTGCTTGGTATCCCCATTTACTCCCCCTTGTCCGGGTTGCAAGCCTTCATAACTACGGTGTTCATGCGGAAAAACAAGTTTCCACTGATCTTTCCTTACTGCTTCCAGTGCGCTTCCCTGATAATAATAGTAGAAAATTTCGCGAGGCTTAGCTCCTTTTTCCCCTTTCATCAAAGGTAAAATGCTGACTCCATCAATTTGCTTCTTCGGCAAGTCTACTTCCAGCATATCCGCGAAGGTAGGCAAAAAGTCAATGGTAGAGGCCAACTGATTACAAATTGTACCTGCCGGAACCTGCGCCGGCCAGCGCATAATACAAGGAACACGCTGCCCACCTTCAAAGCTGGTGCCTTTACCCTCTCTCAAGCCTCCGGTAGAACCGGCATGCTCGCCGAAGTTGAGCCAAGGCCCATTATCGGAGGTAAAGATCACTAAAGTATTCTCTGTTAATCCATGTTTATCCAGGGCATTCATAATTTCCCCTACCGACCAGTCAATTTCCATGATCACATCACCGTATAAGCCCTGCTCACTTTTTCCTTTGAACTTATCGGATACGGCAATAGGCACATGGGGCATAGAATGGGGCACACACAGCAGAAATGGATGCCCTTTGTTTTCATCAATAAAACTGACTGCTTTCTCAGTATAGATAGTCGTCAATTGCGCCTGATCTTCCAGGGTTTCTATGGTTTTGAACACCGTATCCCCTGCCATAAGCGGTAGCTCAGGATAACTCGCTTTGCGCGCGTGGGTTGCTTCGGTGGCCAGTTGCATATCATAGGTCCACTTCCACATGTCGTTGGAGTAGGGCAAGCCTACATAATCGTCAAAGCCTTGTTGTAAAGGAAGAAAGGGTTTCAAATGGCCGAGATGCCATTTGCCATAGATGGCCGTTTTGTAATCCCCGGCACGTTTGACCAGTTCGGCAATGGTTTCTTCTTCCGGGTTCAACCCGATTTTGGCGTGCGGGTTTAAGGCCCCGCCAATACCTACCCGATTAGCATAACAACCGGTGAGAATTGCTGCCCTTGATGCACTACACACCGCTTGTGCCACTTCAAAATTAGTGAAGCGCATACCTTCCGCCACCAGCTTATCCAGGTTAGGAGTTTGGTATTGCACTGCCCCGTATGTTGCCAGGTCGCCATAGCCCAGATCATCGGCGTAAATGAGTACGATATTGGGTGCGTTATTTTTGTTACTTTGCGCAAATCCGCTCGTACAACAAGCTAGAATACATATCAGGCTCAAGAGAGAAAAAAGTGATATATTATTAATAAACATAAATCCAAATTAACAAAAAAGGGAAGCTCTTATAAAAAAGAGCCTCCCTTAAACATAATAATTTCTAAAATATATTAATACCCTGGATTTTGCTCCACTTTGGGATTTTGGTCAATCGCATTTTGTGGAATAGGACTCATGTATTGCTTCACTTCAAATTTGGCAGTATATTTCACTTCTTCTTCCACACTGTATATCCATTCTCCCGAATTATCTGCTGGCTTGGTATTTCTGATGACCATATTATGGCGCGGGCTTCCCATCTTTTCTTCTGTTTGTGCAAGGCGTTTGTTATCAAAATATCTTTTTCTTTCAAAGCTTAGCTCCACCCTACGTTCCCTGTGAATAGCTTCCCGCATCGCTTCTTGCGTCAAGCCTAATGGCAGATCAGATAATTCCGAACGGTTTCTTACTTGATTTACTGCTTCATAAACTGTAGGGTCCGGGCCAACGGCTTCGTTTTGCGCCTCTGCATAGTTTAATAAAACTTCAGCATAACGATAGAACACATAATTCTGCCCACTGGCATTATTACCGGGGGGGCTATCAGAATTTAATAGTTTCTTCTGATAATAACCCGAATCCCCCACATCAGTTTTTCCAGCCAGGTCTATTTGATTGGTTTTGTCCGGGTTTGGATAGGTTTCATCAATGCGGGTATAAATTGTATCAGTGCTGGGCATCCAATCTAGTTTGTAAGGGGCACCGTCATAAACAATAAAGTCGTAAAACCTCTTTTCCCGGTTGATGTAGGGGTTTTGCGGATCATATCCTGAATCCGGATCGGTGATGGGTTTACCATTGGCCATAGAAAATGCATCCACTAATTCCTGGGTAGGGTTGTAATTTCCCCAAGTCCGGTATTCTCCAAGTACATAAGTTGGCCCCCCCCGCCTTTCGTAAGAGCCGCCCATTCCGTCTACATTGGCGACCACTTGTCTGTCCCAGATCACTTCCGAATTGTACTCGTTGGGAATGCTCCATAAATTGGCTAAGTCATCAAATAATGCATAAGACCCTCCATTACCATAATTGTCAATAAACTGTTTATTGGTTGCTGCCGCCATTGCCCAACCATTAGGGTCGGGACTTTCAAAATGAACATAATTACTAGGATCGGGCAGGTAGGTAGTCCCGCTGTTGAATAATGGGCTGGCGGCAAAGAGCTCAATCCACCCTTTTAAAGCAAGTGCTGCCCCCACAGTGGCACGACCGGCGTTATTGTCCCCATTACTGTATTTAATGCTTAAGTAGCCATGGTCAACTATTTGTCCGAGTTCACTGGTAATAAACTCCAAAGTTTCGTCAAAAGTAGCCCGGGGCTTTTGCATTTCATCCTCACTCATCGTATTTCTGTCCAAAGGCTCAGTAAGAATAGGCAGGCCACCTACGTGCATAAAATATTCACTATAAAAAAAAAGCTCTTAAAAATTTAGCTTCATCTATCCGCTGATTGTAATACGCTTCGGAGAAGTTCTCTTTGTACTCCTCTACCTTCTGGATAAAAGTATTTGCCTTTCTGATTTTGACAAAGAATGATTCCCAGGTATACCCATCTGTCGGGCCATGCGTACCGCCCCAGGGGCTATCATTACTTTGGGAAGGCACAAGGGTTACCCCTTGCCTCCAGTTGGAAGCAGTATAATAATGACTAACATTGTAGTCATCTGTATAATAATCTAGTTGCTCGGCAATATTCCAGGTATTAGGTATCTGACTGTAAACATCGTTCAGAAAAATATCGGCATTGGTCTCAGATTTCCATTGTGTTTCATCTGTGAGATTGGATTTATTTTCGTTATCAAGAAATTCTTCCTGATCGCAGGAAACAGGCCCTAACAAAAGTAATATGCAGAGGCCAAGCGCTTGTATGTTATTGATTAATCGTTTCATAAGTGTTGCTTTTCAGATTAAAATGTAATGTCTATTCCAAAAGTGGTGGACTTCATCACTGGGTAAGCATTCTCACGGTCTTCGTATCCCATTTCAGGATCAATATGCTTGATACCGCTAAAGGTTAATAGGTTCTGACCGATAACATATACCCTCACCGGTCCTATCTTTAAATTATCAGTGATACGGGAAGGTATGGTATATCCGATCAAAGCAGTTTTCAGCCTCAGATAACTTGAGTTGACCCACCAAAAATCTGAGTTTTTGGTATTATTGCCGTACGGGGAGGGTGTTGCCCTGGGATATTTTGCGTTCTGATTATCTTCAGTCCATCGGTTATCATAGTACTCATAGGAAGTATTGCTGCCATTATTTTCAAAAGGCACTGTCATAAACTGGCGCACATTGATACTGGACATGGATGAGCCCTGGAAAAACAGGGAAACATCAAAACCTTTCCAATTCACCGAAGAAGTTAAGCCGAAAGTCATGGCAGGATATACAGGATAGCCTATCACTGTCTCATCATTGACATCAATTCTTCCGTCCGGAACCCCTTCAGGTCCGCTCAAGTCGGCATACTTGATATCTCCGGGGTGAAGGTCGCCAAACTGCTGAACAGCATATCCGTCATCAATATCTATGATGCCATCACTATTAGTATCATCCGCAGTGGTAAACAATCCTAAAGCCTTATAGCCGTAAGGTGAACCAAACGGCTGTCCTACTTTGGTGCGGTTAGGGTTATTGCGTTCGGCATCCGTTTCAAACACTTCAATCATGTTATTCATGGAATAACTCATATTCGCGCCCACGCTTAACTCTAAACCGCTGTTGAAAACTTTCTGGCTACCCAGGTTAATCTCAAAACCATTATTGTTCATTTCCCCTTTGTTCTCTTGGGAGAGTGCAAGGCCATATTCTACCGGCAAGGTAACCTGCGGAGCGAGTAACATGCCTGTACGGTCTTCGTGGAAATAATCAAATTCCAAGTTCAGCAGTCCGTTCCACATGCTTAAATCAAAGCCTATGTCAAACTTGGTGGATATTTCCCAGGTGATATCCGGATTAGCTTCCCGGAGCACACTGGAGCCTTGCACCAGGTTACCATTTCCATAGGCGTAAGCATTACCGCGCAGGTCATAGCCTGATAAATATTGAAAAGCGGCAAGGTTTCCATCCATGTAAGGGAGGTTACCGGACTTACCCCAGGACCCTCTTAGTTTTAAGCTGTTAATGCTGGAGAAATTAGTCATGAAGTCTTCTTCTGATATTCTCCAGGCAGCAGAGAAAGCAGGAAAATAGCCCCACCGCTTTCCTGGTCCAAAAGCATAATGGCCATCGTACCTACCGGATGCCTCAAAAATATATTTATCCTGGTAAGAATAGCCGAGGCGGTATACATAACCAAGTTCACTGCCTGTACCGGAAGAACCAGCATTGTCGTAATCTAATTTATTGGAACTTCCCAGGCTTAACTCGTCAATTTCTACTGCAAAATTATTTCTTCTGGTCCTAAACCAATCATTATTTGAATTTCTGGCTTCAGCAACTATCAAACCTGTAACATTGTGAGAACCAAAAGTTCGGTTATAATTGATATAACCTTGATAGGTAAGATTTGCACTACGGCGATTTTCAAGTTCCAGCCAAGTATAGGGTTGGCCTCTTCCCTCTTGCAAGGATACTGCTTCGGTGTAAGTATAGGGTTGCTCAGAAAGAT
>JBBSOG010000027.1:0-22301 GCA_038259985.1 Cytophagales bacterium | reverse complement strand
AGTCCATCGGCCATGCTGAGTATTTTGTTGCTGAGCGATCCCCGGGATAGCAAAGCATCCAAAGTCGGTATCCAGGGCGCAATATCTTCAGGATAAACCTCTTTGACCATTTGGAACAAGTTCATCCAGAGTTCTTTGGCTTTGGTTGATCCCTGCCCAAAACTAAAAGTATGCAAGTACGCTTCATCGGATATTTGCGCGTTTTCCGCTTCCTCAATCACATGATGGAAGATATCATAAAGTGGACTGACAGACCATTGTTTTTGCTCCTCCAAGGAAATGAATTTCTCTTCTACCAGTAATTTGATCACCAATATAATAAGGTTCAGAATCGCCAGATCAGCTACCGGGCTTTCCTGAATATCCAGGATACGAATTTCAATAGAACCGCGGTCAAACCTGGCGATGGCCCCCCGGGAATTGAGCCACACTGATTCTAAAATATCATCCTGGTCATATTCCTGTATTGCTCGAGATATCGGGTCATAAATCATACGCTGATAATCTGCCTGGCTGAAAGCTTGCTCGGGGATAACCCTGCCACATATTTCGGGAATGCGTTGCTGATTGAGTTGGTAATAGTCCAACCGTTTGTCCAACTTTCCGGTGTACTTGCTCTCCAGAATGGGTGAACTAGCTGTCAAGGCAGGCATAATCGGCATCAGCAAACGAATGGCGGCATGCAATTTGGCAAATTCTTCATCGCCTGAAAATGGCAAATTTAAGTGTGTACTTTGAAGATTAGACCAACCATGCCCTTTGCAGTTAAAAATACGATCATAGGTTTCATATATTTCTTTGTTGCCGTGGGGCCATAACTCAGTTTCCTCGGAAGGGTTCATCCAGGGATGGGCAGCGGTAGGCATGAGCTTGGCATCAAAAGCGCTGAGCATCTGGTTAATTTGCCGGATGTTACTGGCAAAATCCTGCCCTAACTTCCAAAGGTCAGCGGTAGGCCGGGTACATTTCAATTCAATAACATGCCTCACCAGTTCATTAGACCAGGTGACTGTGCCGTTTTCAAATTCATCCACATAAGACCCGGCAGCCGCTTTGAGCAATTCGTCGGCAATAGGTTTGACATTCAAGGTATGTTTGTCAACGATCATGTATTCCAGTTCTACACCAAAAGCCTGAAAAAGATGAAGCGAATTATTTTCTTTCATATTAGTTGGATTTGACGCTTTGTAAAAGGGTATCCATTATTTTAAGGTACAGCTGATCTTTGATGATTTTATCTTCAATACCACTATCAATGCTGGGATTGTCATTAACTTCAATGACATAATATTTGCCATCTACTTCTTTGATATCTACCCCATAGAGGCTGTTTCCTATCAATTTGGTGGCTTTCAGTGCTGTTTGGATAAGGCCATCGGGTGCATCTTTGATGTCCACAGTTGCCGCTTTACCATCTTTATCTTTAATCTTATCCCAGTTGATGATTTGCCAATGGTTGCGGGCCATGAAGTACTTACACAGATAAAGAGGTTCGTTGTTAATCACCCCGATCCTCCAGTCAAAAGGTGTTGGCATAAATTCCTGGGCAATCAATAGTTCGGAGGTTTGAAAAAGGCTCTGTAAAGCAGGGGCTAATTCAGCTTCGGAATTGATCTTCACCACGCCCTTGGAAAAACAACTGTCGGGTTGCTTTAATACTAAGGGAAACCCAAAGTCGTAGAGCGCAGTAGGCGGCGTTTCCTTACGCACCATCATGGATTTTGGGGTAGGAATCTGATTGGCTTGTAATACTTCGTTGAGGTAAACTTTGTTAGTACACTTTAAGATAGAGTCCGAATCGTCAATGACAACCAAGCCTTCAGCTTCCCCTTTCTTAGCAAAGCGAAAGGTATGGTGGTTTACATTGGTCGTTTCCCGAATAAATAGTGCGTCGTATTGAATGAGCTTGCTGTAATCATTTTTGGTAATCAGGTCTATGCTGAAACCTGTTTTGTCGGCAGCTTTCACAAATTTTTGCAGCGCTTTTTCATCCGAAGGAGGATACTGATCGTCGGGATTGACGAGGATTGCCAGATCATATTTTTTGCGGGAGACATTGCTGCCAAAAGTCTTCTTGCCGGCAAAATAAGATTGCAATGAGGAGTGAAGTAAAGGCTTGTCCTCTTCCGGCACATCCGCATTGTTGAGGGGTTTAATATATTGTAGCAACCATTTTTTTTCTTTTTTTACGAAGCGGGCCTTCAGCAGGGGAGTCTGCAAAAGATTGAAAAGAATGGATGATAGCTTGATGAAATTTTCCGGCCTGGTTTTGCCCATGTAAATGCGCATCTCTACCGTCTTGTCTTCCACTTGCTTGAAAGTATCCTGGATCAATTCATCAAAATCCAGACTGTCTTCCCTGATGAGCGAAGGATAACGAAAATCCTGAATAGCAGAGATGCGGGGCATCACTTTGTGGCCACGGGCTTCTGCCAGTAGTGATACATAATAGCCTAAGCTTTGATATTGGTAAGAGCGGCAAAAATTGAGAATTTTAATGTTTTTACCTCTGAGTAACGGTGACTCTCCGAAATATTCTGCCGGAGAAATTACCTGAATGCCATCAATTTTAAATTTCCAGTTGTTAGGGTTTTCTGTTACGATAAGTTTTGACATGTTAACTTTTTTTCGGCTTTATGATTAATAAATTTGCGTCATAGGTGACAATGCCCAACAAAATAGCATTGATCAATCTGTCAATAGGAACCTGATAATGTTGGATTGTTTTAGCTACGGGATTTGGGTTGAGCGGATCTGAAATATGCACCATTCTGGTCTCCCTGTCGTAGCCTTTGATCAACACAAAATGTCCGCTGGGTTCCCCTTTTACATCGTGGTACTGATTGGTTTCCGGGATTTCCCGCGCACATTGGTACAGGTAAGTAGCACTCAATCCAGTCAAAATGGGTATCTGCTTAGTTAAATATCTTTTCAATAGCTTAGGCGTAAGTTCTTCATATAAAATTTGCCCACCTAAATTCAGATAATTGATATAGGCATCGGTGGCATGTTTGATTCCAAATTGTCTCTTCAAACTTGCCTGTTGTCTCAATTTAATTTTTAGCTCAATTTCGGGACTAAACCAAGTGGGGTCAAAAATGTGTAAATTATAGGTATAAATAATGGCTTGATACCCACGCTGTAGTGCGTGTATGCCTAGATAAACTGCCAGCGTACCTCCGGTCTTCAACTGCTGCACCTCCCTGATGACGTCCTCTATCTCTATATGGTCTTGGTAATAATTGTACAAAGCCTGCAAACAAGTAGGCCCACAAGTGACATCGTCAGGCTGCGGCTTGATATTGACCGTCATGATATGATTGATCTCATCCATACTTGTTTCATTTAAATTTAATACTTAGACGGGAGCGGAAGCAAAAGTCACACTTGTCGGGTTGAAATGTTTGTTAATATTGTAAATAGAAGAAAACCCATCAAAAAATTGTATGTCAGAGATTGCAAAACTGAGTGATGAAAGCTTAGCGTTAAAGCTCAAAGAAAGCGGTGACCAGCGTTATTTTGCTGAATTGGCACGCAGGCATGAAAACAAAATCCTTAAGAAATGTAAAAGTTATGTCCAACAGGAAGATGCCAGCGAGGACCTGATGCAGGAAGTTCTGATTAAAATTTTTTTACGCATTAAGGATTTTCGTAGCGAAGCAAAATTTTCTACTTGGTTATTCACCATCATCCATAGCACCTGTGTTGATTACCTGCGCAAACACAAAAAAAATGTGCATGGCATCATAACAGAAAAGCTCAGCGAAGAAGTGGGAGAGATGGTAGATACCGAAGATGAAGTTCCGGGGGCCATCAGCGAAAAAATATTGGAAGAACTATTGAATCAGATGACGCCGGAAGAAAAGTTGCTGCTGCTGCTTAAATACAAAGAGAAAAATCAGATTAAAGATATTCAGCAGACCCTGAATTTATCGGGTAGCGCGGTAAAAATGCGTTTGAAAAGAGCCAAAGAAAAAATCAATAAATTGTATCTCAAATACAGATACCAGGAATAGAAAGACTGTTTAATAGCCATTAACTACGCCATTTAATTTTTTTGCGCTCTAAATCTCAGATCACTAATATTTCAAAAGCAAATCAAGCATTTTTCTATCCAACCTATGACCATACCAATCTTCATAGTCCACATCGTCCCGGTCGGAATCTAGCAAACCAAAACTGCCGCTAAATTCCCAAATACCATAGCCAATATCATGGGTGGTAAGAATATCCAACACATCGCCGAACCAGGCAAGGAAAACATCGTGTGGTGTTTTGTTCCAGCAACCACATTCACCACAGTGGACACCCACGCCCTGCTGCATTAGCGCTATCCAGGGCTGATAGAAAGTTTCCAGCATTTCCCTTTGCAAGATCATCGGTTTTTTTACCATCTGTCCCAAACTATCCTGAACCGTAAACTCAATCGTGCCCGGCCATTTTGGTTCCGGCAGGCTATCCGGGTCTTTGTTGGCCCAGGGCGCTTTATAATGGGAAATGATGCCAGGAAAATAACCCCGGCAACTCTGTGCGATATCCAGGTCGGTGATTTCAGGAATCACGCTGGTGCCGGTATCATTACCATCAGCGATAATCAGGCGGTCAGGGGTGACTTTGTGGATGCTTTCCGAAGCCGCTTTGGCTACTTTACGGTATAGTTCACCTGGCACAGAACTTCGTTTGGAGTGCTGGTCATTCATATCTTCCCGCATACTGGGTTCATTGACCAGGTCAAAGCTGATCTTCTCGGAAGATACATTTTTATAGCGTTTTGCCCACATCTCCCAATGGAAACAAAAAGCATCCAGGGCAGCCTGGTCTGTCCATAGGTTATAAGGTTCATAAAAGCCAGCATTCACACAATAACCGGGCGCACGGTGTAAATTTAAGCTCACATGCAGATCATATTTATGCGCCATTTCCACCAACGCACCTATCTCGTCCACCCGCTGATTATCAATGTCATATACCTGTTCTGGAGTGATGTTTTTGCTGTGGTCAATATCAAGGTAATAAGGATAAGCCATCGGTAACCTGACAAAGTCAAAACCCCAGTCAGACATCCAGCGGAAATAATCTTCCTTAGTCGCGGGCCGTGAGTTCTCAGGATTTGGTGAAAAAAAATCTAGCAGGTTAAACCCCCTCCATCGTGGTAATTTATTTTGTACGTTAATAGGTGAGGATGACAGGGCAGCGGTTCCTGTTAGGCCCAGGCCTAAAGTAAGGGCACCGGAGCTTTTGATAAAATGACGGCGTCCTACACCAATACCAGATGGTTTATTTTTCATGATAAAAAAAACTTAGGTTATATAGGGTAATTTGTCAAGATTTTTTAACATATAAAAATATTAAGTGTAGGTTTCACACAGATTTGTCAGTTCAGAATGCATTAGACAAGCGGGGTTTCACAAAGAAGCTGTTGCTTGGGCACGTCTCAGTCCCAGCGGGGTTTCTTCAGAAACCCGCCTCGGTAAGCTGAGATATGTGTAAATAACACACATATTCCTCTGAAGGGAGAGCTCTGCTGTAAAATGAATTGGTCCTTAGCGCTGCTTTGTCAGTTCAGTAAAGTGACAAACTAGAGTTAAATGCACACCTAAAAATTAACGTGACTATCAACGGACATAATAATTTAGTTTATCTTGGAATAAAATTAATAAGCGTATCACTATCATTTAACTACAACCACCTGATGATGAGAATTTTGACTTTTAGCTTTTGCTGTTTATTATGTTTTTCTGTTTTTGCCCAGGAGGCTAACTTGGGTGTTTTTCAAGGACAAGCAGATGTGGGAGACCCAAAAAATGCTGGCTCTTCTTCATACGATCCTTCTTCCCAAACTTATACTATTAAAGGATCAGGCTATAATATTTGGTTTGAGAGGGATGAATTTCAGTACCTCCACCGCAAGTTGACCGGTGATTTCATCCTGACCGCTAATTTTGAGTTTGTTGGAGAAGGCAAAGATCCACATCGCAAAATCGGTTGGATGTTACGGGAATCCTTGGAAGATGATGCTGCCCACGTCAGCGCGGTATCTCATGGTGACGGACTTACGGTGTTACAATGGAGAGTTTTGGGAGGCGCCTACATGAGGGATCCACAGGATGAAATTTTCTTTACCAAAGGTAATATGGAGATTATCCAGTTAGAACGCGCTGGCACAATAGTGACCATGCGTGTAGCCCATCCGGGAGAACCTTTACAAAGCGTTGGTTCATATGAAGCAAAAAATTTACCGGATGAAGTTTTTGGGGGACTTTTCATTTCTTCCCATAACCCTGATGAAGTAGAAGAAGCGAAGGTATGGAACGTGCGCATTGACCAGCCTGTGCCCCAGGATTATAACGCCTACCAACAGGGAATGGTCGGTAGCCGATTGGAAACATTACATGTATTTGATGGCAAAAGAAAAGTGATTTATGCTGCTGACTCAGGATTTGAAGCGCCCAACTGGATGCCAAAAGGAGATAAACTCCTCATCAACAAAGAAGGTGCGATGTATACCATTCCCGTGGAAGGGGGCAAACTTACTAAGCTTAATACCGGGGATGTAAACCGCAGCAATAATGATCACGGAATTTCTTTTGATGGTAAAAAACTAGCGATCAGTAGTAGCAGTGAAGGTACAGCTTCCCGGGTGTATGTACTTCCCATTGAAGGGGGACCGCCTACCCTGATCACCGAAGAATCACCTTCTTATTGGCATGGTTGGTCTGCCAATAACAAAGAAGTGTACTATGTAGCCCAGCGAGGTGATGATGTGTATAATGTGTATAAAAAAGCTATCAGCGGTAAATCTCAGGAAGTCAAATTAACCAACAATACCGGTTTTCATGTGGATGGGCCGGAAGCCACCCCTGATGGAAAGTTCATTTGTTATAATAGCAGTGAAACCGGTACCATGCAAATTTGGCGTATGAAACCGGATGGGACAGCACAGGAGCAGGTAACCTACGATGAGTACAACGACTGGTTTCCTCATATTTCCCCCGATGGAAAATGGATTGCCTTTATTTCCTTTGATACTACGGTAGATCCAGGAGACCATCCATTTTACAAAAGAGTTATGTTAAGGCTTATGCCCGCTTCAGGCGGTGTGCCCAGGGTCATTGCTTATTTGTACGGAGGACAAGGGACAATCAACGTGCCTTCCTGGTCACCGGATAGCAAAAGCATCGCATTTGTGAGTAATTCAAAAACTATTTTTATGGATAAAGAATAATTTTATAAAATGCTTAAGTTGACAAGAACTTATCCGGCAGCTTAGAAATTTTGAATACTCGGTAAAATCAATAGTAGCAGGTTTATTCAATGAAAAGATTAAATGACATAGATCTTATCATTCATTCACTTATACACACTAGCGATGATGAAAATAAACCTTGCTCTTATTTTTTTGTGATTCCTCTGATGCATTGTTCAACGTCCAACGCATTTATAGACCCTAACTGTCTCCATGGTCACTGGTATTATTTTAATAAAAGTTCTGTAGGAGATGACAATGAATACCATGAAATGGTGTTTAGCCAAGATGGACAGTTTACTGTATTTCTGGAGGCAGCTGGCTGGTATAGCGGTATTCCATACGAAATTAAAAGTGACAGCTTGCTAGTAAGGAATGATCCGACAAGTATTAAATACTTAATGCTTTCATGTGATTGTGATCAACTTATTTTAGCTACCGCAAACGAAGGAGAGGAAACGGATACTTTAGTACTCAAACCATACGATATGGGATATTGGCTTATCAATCAGTACAAGTTTGCTCCAAAAGTCAGAGCTTACTACACACAACGAGATGAACATCACAGCGCTTTTATGATGCGACTCAAGGAAGGTTTAATACACTATGAGGACTTAGATACTACGGGTAACAGTGAGGTAAAAATACATTTTGAAGAGGTGGAAGCTGTCTTGGAAGAATAGCAGAAGTTTTTGATCATCACTTCTGCTATTTCTTTGGATATGCAGATTGTGCTTGATTGGCTTTGTACAAAAGCGGAAAAAATTGCCCTTCCATTTCATTTCCTGTAGTTACGGCTGGCACCCCATTTAAAAGAGCCTCATCGGTATTAGAACGGGTGCCATCGGCAAAGACATTAAGCACAAAAGCACGACGCGAACGGGTAGACTTGTTGGCATAAGAGCCGTGTACCATCAACGGATGATGAAAAGTGCCATAACCTTTTTTCATTTCTATTGGCACCGGCTTAAATTCAGCTTTCTGCTTCTCAGTGAGATACTGCATTAGTCCTTCCATGTCCCCGGCAAGTTCGGGTTTGTCTAACAGGCCCCATCGGTGGCTACCGGGCACATAGTACAGACAACCGTTATCCACACTAGCGTCATCCAATCCTGTCCAGCAAGTAAGGTGCTGAATGGGTTGGGTACGCGTCCAGTAAGAATAATCCTGGTGCCAGGCCACCACACCCCCGTGATGGGCAGGTTTGCAAAACAATTGATCGTGCCAGAAGCGTACAGATTTCTCGCCCAATAGCTGACTTGCCGCCATCACGAAGGCAGGGTTCCAGAGCACATCATGAAAGCCAGGGGTGATGCGCCAATGCCCCAAAGAGTGAAAAAGCACTGCATTGGGATCAGCTGATTCGTTGGAATGAAATTCATAGAAAAGGGAATGACCAGGATGTGAAGGCTCGGCAATGGCGGCCAGTTCTTCGTTGAGTTGGTCTACCTGCCATTCCTTCAACAGTTTGATATTTGCCAGATAACCGTTCTTGTGAAAAAAAGCGATTTGCTCATCAGTAAGCTTGTATTGCTCCCATTCTTCAGGAGTCTGAGGTTGCTTAAAAAATTCCGAAGATGGCAGATGCATTTTTGAGTAATCTTCCAGGATTTCCATAGGTATATGTTGGTATAATGTATAAGTCTGATTACAAAGATGTGCACCGAAGGTATTTCAATAAGCAATTGGCTTGAAGATATTTTTTTTGTCAATGCGCCCTCAGTTAACGAGGGGGTTAGTTCAAATTCTGATTTTATTCAAGTTTGGAAAGCTTTTATTGAAAAATCTAAAAATCCGTATCGGCTTCCTTAATATCCATTTTTTCAATCCAAATATTACGGTATAAGACATCATGTCCTTCCGCCTGAAGTTTGAGGCCGCCAGGGGTATCGGTAATGCCTTTTCCATCATCATTGCCACCGTCAATCCCGGAGTTTGGTCCGCCCCAAACCTGGCTAATAGTTTGGTTTTCATGGACTTTCTTGCCGTTAAAATACATGGTGAGCATGGCTTTTTCAGTACGTTTTCCATTGGCAAAACGGGCAGCACGGAAAACAATATCATAAGCGTTCCACTTGCCAATGCCACGATAAGCTTCGTAAGGTGACCGCGATTCGTTGATCACTGCGCCCATCCCATGCGAGGTAGTATCCCCATCAAGCACCTGAATTTCGTAGCGGTTTTGGAGATAAACGCCACTATTGCCACCCTCTTTTTCAATCAGAAATTCTATGTGTAATCTGAAGTCGCGGAATTTATCATTGGTCACAATATCGGCTGCGCCATATTTGCCGCCTGCTCCGGCGGGGTCATTACTGTTCAGCACTGTACCTTTATCTTCCGGATCTTTGACAACTTGCCATTGGATAGGCGGGGTAGCTGCTAAGCGTGGGCCTTCCCAATACGTCCACTTATTGTCCAGCATTTTTCGGCTGCCATCAAAGTATACTTCGGCTTTCTTACTAGGCTTGGTGCCAACGCCGGTTTGCGCCATCAGGGCAGTGGAAGTGCAAAGACAGAAACAGGAGAAAAGTGCAAAAGCGGTTATGGCAGATTGTAGGGGATTCAAGTATTTCATTCAATAGGTTGATTAGTGTATGTTAGGTAAAATAATTAAAATCTAATGTAGATTTCACAATATATGTTTAATCTTCAATATTGCCTATCCTTTAGAAATTTCTTGTAAAGCAATTATAGCATCGGTCAGATAGGGGAATAACCCGGTCAGTGGTACTTTAGTATAGCTTGGTGACAATCATTTACAAAAAAGAAATGCATTTTAAAGATTTTTTGAATACCTCCCTCATACTTTGTCTGTCTTCCATCTGGTTTGCTTGCCAAAACAATAAGGAAAATGACTTGCCAACGGTAGAACAGGATACGCTGGCTGTAGAAGAGGAAACATACCAAAACCCGGTGTTTGAACCTGTGTTGGCTGATCCAACTATCGTCCGTTCCAGAGATTTTTTCTATGCTTATGGTACAGAGGACAATTGGGGAAATGAAGGGGGTTATCATCTCATACCGGTCATCAAATCTACTGATTTAGTGCATTGGGAGCTAGTAGGGGACGCAATGCAACAAAAGCCCCAATGGAAAGATAAGGGGGGTATCTGGGCTCCCGATGTTACCAAGGTTGGTAATCAATATTATATGTATTACTCATTTTCTACTTGGGGAGACCCTGATCCCGGCGTTGGTCTTGCCATTGCTGATGTGCCCCAAGGGCCTTTTGTAGATCAGGGAAAAGTTTTCCTTTCCAAAGAAATCGGTGTAGACAATTCCATTGACCCGTTCTTTATAGAAGAGGCAGAAAAAAGATATTTGTTCTGGGGAAGCTTTCATGGGATTTATGCTATTCAGTTGTCAGATGATGGCAGGAAAGTCGTGGGAGAAAAGACACTTATTGCCACTAACCATTTGGAAGCTGCTTATGTGTACCAAAAAGATAGAGCTTACTATTTGTTTGGTTCTACTGGAAGCTGTTGCGAAGGCGAAAACAGTACTTACCGGGTACTCGTCGGCCGTTCGGCTTCCCTGCTTGGCCCTTATACAGACCCGGAAGGTAACCTTATGACCGATGGTGATTTTGGTAAATTATTAGTTCGGGGACATGAAAAAAGCAATGGTTTTGCCGGACCTGGACATAATGCGGAAATCATCGTGGATGATGCGGGAAATGAGTGGTTTTTGTACCATGCCATGCGCAAAGATAAAGCCCGGCTGGACAATGGCACCAACAGGCGGTCATTAATGCTGGACAAACTTTCCTGGACTAACGGTTGGCCATCCATTGACAATACCCAGGCAAGTACTACTGAAAGGCCCGTTCCGGTTTTTAGCAAAAAATGATGATGTGTAAAATTTAAATTAAGAACTTTACGATAAATATAATTTCAATTGAAAATGATTAGCATGAAAAACACCTACCTATTAGCCAGTATTATATGTGTCCTGTGCTTTGCCCAATGTCAAAGTAATACTGCTGAAAACCAAGCAACTACCGTTGAAGATACCGTTCAGACCACCAGCTCAAATGAAACTTGGAGTGAGGAAAAGGCAAATGCATGGTATGCTGAACAACCCTGGTTAGTCGGCGCTAATTTTTCGCCTTCCAATGCGATCAATCAATTGGAAATGTGGCAGTCAGATACCTGGTCGCCGGAACTGATAGACAAAGAACTGGGCTGGGCTGCTGAGTTGGGCATGAATACCATGCGGGTCTACCTCCACGATATTCCTTACTGGACAGATAAAGAAGGCTTTAAATCAAAAATTGATGAATTTCTTGCCATTTGTCAAAAGCATGGCATCCGCCCTATGATAGTAATCTTTGATTCGGTTTGGTACCCCTATCCGGAAAGTGGAAAACAACCTGAACCCAGAAAGGGAATTCATAATTCAGGATGGGTACAAAGCCCCGGCGCAGATTTCTTGAAGGATGAAAGCAAATGGCCACAGCTCAAAGAATATGTGGTTGACCTGGTAAGCAGTTTCAAAGATGACAAGCGTATCCTTGCCTGGGATATCGTCAATGAACCGGACAATGACAATGCCAGTAGCTATGGGGTGAATGGCACACAGGAAGAACTTCCCAACAAAAAAGAAATAGGTGTGAAGTTAGTCAAAGCAGCATTTGGCTGGGCAAGGGAGGCAAATCCTTCCCAACCCATCACTTCCGCTCCCTGGTATGGCGATTGGTCAAGTAATGATAACATGAATGACATGAATAGCTGGCTGTTTACCCACTCAGATATCATCACATTCCATAATTATGATACGCCTGAAGATTTTCAGCAACGGGTGGAATTTCTCAAGCAGTTCAACAAGCCGATGATCTGTACCGAATATATGGCCAGGCCCAAAGAAAGTACTTTTCAGAATATCCTGCCCATTGCCAAAGAAAACAAAGTAGGCGTGATCAACTGGGGCTTTGTGGCCGGTAAGAGCAATACCATCTATCCCTGGGATTCATGGCAGCAAGCGTATGATGATGAGCCGCCGGTTTGGTTTCACGATATTTTCAGGGAAGACGGCACACCTTATCGTCCCGAAGAGGTTGCCCTTATCAAAGAGATGACCGGGGCCGAAATGTAGTTTTAAAATTAAAAGTTCAGCGTTCACGGCTCATTCAATGTACTGTGAACGCTGAACCAAAAAGACAGAAGAATGAAAAGTATAACCTTCTCAGGTATCTTTATCTTGTGTTGCATAGCGGGGTCATCTTTTGCCCAACCAGCTTTTGACAATCCACTAATGGAGGGTGCTGACCCTTGGGTAATCCAGCATGATGGATGGTACTATTACATGCATACCACAGGAAAAAACCTTACGATCTGGAAAACCAAGGATTTACATAAATTATCAGAAGCTAGTCATCAAACAGTATGGGAACCTCCCCAAGAAGGCCAGAATTCCCAATCAATCTGGGCTCCTGAGCTACATTTTCTTGATGGGAAATGGTATATCTACTATACCGCCACCGATCAGGCAGATCCAGGTGACCACAGCCGATATGTCTTTGTGCTGGAAAATGGGTCATCTGATCCTTTAGAGGGAAGTTGGGTAGATAAAGGACATGTAAATACACAATATAGTGGCTTGGACGGTTCAGTCTTTGAGCATCAGGGAAAACGCTACTTTGTTTATTCTGCCTATGTAAAGCACCAAAGCAACCTGATTATCAGTGAAATGATTAATCCCTGGACGATCAGCGAACAACAGGTAGAAATTGCCCGGCCCACCTATGATTGGGAAAAATATGACGGGCGGGAAATATGCGAAGGCCCGCAGTTTTTAAAAGGACCGCAGGACGAACTTTTTATCATCTATTCAGCCAGTGCCTGCTGGGACGATGATTACTGTCTGGGAATGCTCACTGCTGCCCAAAACGCAGACTTGCTGGACGCCAGCGCCTGGAAAAAGTCCCCTCAGCCAGTTTTTCAGAAATCTGTCAAACGAAATGTATATGGACCGGGACATAATTGTTTTAGCAAGTCGGCCGATGGAAAGACTGACCTGATCGTTTATCACGCTAAGTCGGTGGCCAACCACGCTTGTAGTGACCGGAATGTGAGGATACAGCCTTTTGGCTGGAAAAACGATGGTAGGCCGGATTTCGGCACCCCTCAGGCAACCTCCAACAATTAGATAGCCATTCAATGGCGAAACGTGAAGAAAGTAAAAGTGTGATGATTACTGCTGGGTAATATTCTTTTTAAAGGGTAAAGTAATCAAAAAAGAAGTGCCTTCCCCTAATTTGCTCTCTACTTTGATAGTACCTCCCAGGCTTTCTATTTGGACCTTGGTCAGGTATAGCCCTAGCCCGCGACCATCCACATGGGTATGGAACCTGCGGTAAAGGCTAAACATATCTTTGCCATATTTTTCCATGTCAATGCCCAGCCCATTGTCAGACACAATGATGCTTATCTCATCATTAGTACTGCTAGAACTGATATTTATTTCAGGGATTCTTTCGGGCTTATGATATTTGATGGCGTTACTTAACAAATTATAAAAGATACTATAAATGTAAGGTCGCACAGATACCATGTTCTCCACTTCAAAGTTTTGCGTAATCTGGGTCTTGGTAGCATTAATTTGGTCATCTAATGAATTTATTACCTCTTCAAGACATGCCACTAAATTAATGGACACTGTTTCTTTATCCGGGTTATTTTCAATAAGTAAAATTTGGTTAAGGTCGTTCAAAACTATGTCCAACTTAGTAGTAGCCTTAGCCACATATTCTAATAAATCTTTGGACTCTAATGGATTTTCTGTTTGAATGAGTAAATGGGAAAGCCCAAGGATCTGGGCTACCGGTGACCTTAAATTGTGTGAAACAATGAAAGCATATTGCTCCATTTTTTTCATTCTCTGTACAAGTTCTGTATTTGCGGCAAGTAGTTTTTGGGTTTGCTTATCCACTTCCTTCTTCAAATAAACATTCCTGTTATTGATGGTTTTGTTTTGTTGCTCAATCAAATGATTAGCTTCCGATAATTCTTCGTTCTGGGCGATAATCTCTTCATTCTGGGTAGCAATCTCTTCCGTTCGTTCTTTGACCAGTTTTTCCAGTTTGATGTTTTGCTCGCTGAGTATTTCATTGTTTTTTTGTTCGGAAATTCTCAAACGTTCTGAAACCTTAAAAGTCCGGTTAGAATGATAAGCAGTATAAAAAAGGGTAGGGATTACCAAAAATAGAATGAGGGTGAAAACGTTGGTATTACTGGATAATGCACGTTTATACTTATTATTTGCATCATCAAAAATCCCATTTTCAAATACTTGTACTTGATGGTTGAACTTCAGGTACTCTAAATAAGTATCATAACCATAATCATGTTCAAAAATATCATTGAATTGCGCTCTTTCCCCTTTTTGAAGATGACGAATCATCAATTCACCATAATCTATGTAAGCATATACCGAATCTTTAAAGGTGTAAAAATCATCCATCGGAAACTGCTGGGCTGACAGTTCACGTTCAAGAAAAGCAAAACTATACTCCAGATAAAAAATAGCTGAATCGTAATTTCCAATGTAATTCTGTTGCGGTAATATTGCATACCCCCTGATACCTAAATCCATTAGGTGAAGTTTCCTGATAATATCATTGGCCTCGCCTTTAATTTTTTCAGCCTTGTTTTTAATTTCAATGTTGTCTTTAATCACCTCACTGTTACGCATGGTCATGGTTAAATAAAACAACAACAATATACTGATGATAAACAGAAGCAGGTAGGTAATCAGGGATTTGGAAAGCTTCATTCGGTCATGTTATAAATCAATGCGGCAACTAATGATAAGGCTAGGATTACTATTAAATTATTGCTTAACAAAGTTAGAGGAAAAGCCTGATAATTTTTTTAAATCAAAGAAATTAAGCACTTAAATAATCTAAGGACTAAATATATCTCATAAAGTTGATTGAAATAATTTGAATATTTTTCCCAAATCTCTAAATTGGTCAGTCCATAAGCGATAAATTTTATAGTTTCTTAATATTTAAGCTTGTTTCTTCATGAAATTGAAAGGTGTATCAGAATACAGCGATGGCGGGCTTTGGGATTTAGTAAGGCAAAACTGCCAGGAGGCATTTGAAGAAATTTATAGAAGATACTGGTCAAAAATATATTTTGCGGCTTATAAGATCTTAAAAGAACATGAAGTTGCCAGCGATATTACCCAGGAGGTTTTTACAAATCTTTGGCTCAAAAGGGACACCGCAGAAATCAATAATTTATCTTCTTATCTCTATGGTATGGTAAGAAACATGGTATTAAAAAATCTGAGGGATGGAAAAATCGCCCAATCCCATCTGGACCGTATGAACCATGTTACCTTTGTCAATCAAACCGAGGAAACCGTTAATCTAAACCAATTGCAGGATATTTATGCTGCCAGCATGGCTGCCCTACCTGAGCGTTGCCGTGAAGTTTTTCATTTGAGCAGGCACGAAAATTTGTCTGTCAAAGAAATCGCCCTCCAAATGAGTATCTCTCCCAAAACGGTAGAAAACCAAATCACAAAAGCCCTTAAACTTTTAAGGGTGGCGTTTAGCGAAGTAGTCCTGCTTGCTTTTATTTTACTATCTTAAGCTTTTTAATCAAATTTCTTTATAAAGTTTATCCCCACCGTAAGGGATAATGCCTTCTTATGTTACTTATCTTAAGAAGATGTATACAATCAATAGCATAAGAAGTTTAATAGGCAATTTCATGATCTTACCTAACCCATTCCATCGGCTTTCCCTGATCGTCCTGCTCATTTCATTAGTACCACTTTCATGTACGGAAGATAAAAATAATGAAGTCACTACATTGTTTAAATTGCTACCCGCATCTCAGACGGGTATTGATTTTGAAAACAATATCCTGGAAAGTGATTCCATCAATATTTTAAGGCAGGCCAATCTTTATAATGGGGGTGGGGTAGGCATTGGTGATTTTAATAACGATGGATGGGCAGACCTATACTTTGCCGGGAATATGGTTTCCAATAAACTGTATCTGAACAGAAGCCTCCCCGCTGATGAAAAAGAAACTACCTTACTGAAATTTGAAGATATCACCGAATCCGCCGGGGTGGGGGGCAAGGGTAGCTGGTGTACCGGGGTGGCGGTGGTAGATATCAATACCGATGGCTGGCTGGATATTTATGTCTCCGCTTCCTTCCTTGATAACCCTCAATTAAGAAAAAATTTATTATACATCAACCAGGGCACCGACAAAGACGGAATCCCTACTTTTGAAGAATCAGCCGAAGCTTACGGCCTGGCTGATGATGGTTTCAGCACACAAGGGGTATTTTTTGACTATGATAAAGATGGCGACCTGGATATGTACATGCTGACCAACGCGCTAAACGATCCCAAAACCACCATCAGGTACAGGCCTAAAATAGCAGATGGCAGTGCCTGGAACAATGATAGGCTATATCAAAATAACGGGCCCGGACAGGATGGGCACCCGACCTTCACCAACGTATCTGCCCAAGCAGGAATTATGATAGAAGGCTGGGGACATGCGGTGTGTATCTCTGATTTTAACCTGGATGGCTGGCCTGATATGTATATAAGCAATGATTTTGTCTCCAATGATTTGCTTTACATCAACAACCAAGACGGTACATTTACTAATCGTGCCGGAGATTTCCTCAAACATACCGCCTGGAATGCCATGGGTACTGATGCGGTAGACATTAACAACGACGGCTTTGTAGACCTGATGTCCTTAGAAATGCTGCCCGAACAAAACCTAAGAAAAAAAACGATGCTGGGGGGCAATGAATATTTTAACTATTTTAATAACATAAAATATAATTATGAACATCAGTATGTGCGCAATGTACTCCAGCTAAGTTCAGGAACAACCCCTGAAGGGCATCCTGTATTTAGTGATGTGGCTTTTATGGCGGGTGTCTATCAAACGGACTGGAGCTGGGCACCACTTATTGCTGACTACGATAATGATGGTTTACGTGACCTGATCATTACCAACGGTCTCCCCCGTGATGTGACTGACCTTGACTACATCGTATATGATAATGGACAGGGCAACTACGGAGGAAATACCGATGCTACCCTGAAAATGGTTGAAGAGTATTTTCCGATCGTAAAAATCTCTAATTATGCCTTCAAAAATACTAACGGACTGAGCTTTGCCGATAGTACAAAGTCCTGGGGTTTAAGCATTCCCTCCTTTTCTAATGGTGGCGCCTACGGGGATTTGGATAATGATGGTGACCTTGATTTCGCCGTTAATAATATCAATGACATTGCTTTTGTCTATGAGAATACCCTGAACAATAGCGATAAAACAAATGAGCACTATTTATCTGTCGCTTTCCAGGGAAATGAAGTAAATCCAGGAGGGATAGGAGCAAAATTAAGTGTTCACTATGCCGAGGGCAAACAACAAATCTACGAACATCAGCCTACTCGGGGCTACTTGTCTACTGTAGACGCCAGGGCACATTTTGGTTTGGGTACTACTTCAATGATTGATTCTTTGCGTATTATCTGGCCTGATGGTAAAAGCCAGTTGCTCAACCAAATTAAAACAGACCAGATTCTGACGATTAATTATCAAGATGCAAAAGAGGCAAGTAGAAACACAAAGCAATATCCCGAACGGCCATTATCAGGAAGCGCATTCAATCAAGTCAGTTCCTTGTTGAATAAAGCTAATGATCATTACGGTATCAAATTTACCCACCATGAAAAAGACGCCATTGATTATAATATCCAGCGCACGCTGCCCCACAAAATGAGCCAGTACGGCCCGGGAATTGCCGTGGGCGATATAGATCATAATGGACAGGAGGATTTTTATATAGGGGGATCAGCTGGAAATCCCGGTGTATTTTTCATGCAGGACAAACGGGGTAATTTTACTGCGGACTCTACACGAATACAAGATCCGGAAGGTTTTCCCCAAGAGGATATGGCGGCTTTGCTTTTTGATGCTGACAATGATACCGACCTTGATTTATATGTAGTCAGCGGAAGCTATGAGTTTCCGCCCAATCATCCCGTAAACCAGGACCGCTTGTATATTAATGACGGAAAAGGAAAGTTCAGGAGAAGCACTAACGCCTTGCCAAAATTGGATTCCAACGGCTCTTGCGTTCGTGCAGCCGACTTTGATAGGGATGGTGACCTTGATTTGTTTGTGGGGGGACGTTCCGTATCCGGCGCATATCCGGTGGCCCCGCAAAGTTATATCCTGGAAAACCAAGGGGGCTTGTTTACCGATGTCACCCTTCAGTATTATCCACAATTACAGGATTTGGGCATGATCAGCGATGCTTTGTGGACAGATTTTGATCAGGACGGCTTAGTAGATTTGTTGCTTGCCGGGGAATGGATGCCACTCACTTTTTTGAAAAACACTGGTAATTTATTTGAGAATGTCAGCGAAAACACTGGTATTGCCCAGCATACCGGCTGGTGGAATAGCTTGGTCTCGGGTGACTTTGATCAGGATGGCGATATGGATTATGTAGCCGGAAACTTGGGCTTGAATTCAAACTATCATGCCTCCCCGGAGGAACCCATGACGATTTATGCCAAAGATATAGACGACAATGGCAAAATTGACCCTATGGTATTTTGCTATATGATGGCGGAAGATAGTACCCTTAAGCCATTTCCCATGCATACCCGGGATGATATGATCAGCCAATTGGTTTCCATCCGAAAACAATATCCTACCTTTAAATCATTCGGACGGGCCACGATGGGGGATTTGTGGAATGAGAAGACCAAGGAAGGCGCGATCATGATGCAGGCCACTGACCTGCAAAGCAGCTATATAGAAAATCAGGGAAACGGTAAATTTACCATCAAGCCATTGCCAATAGAAGCCCAAGTTGCCCCGGTATATGGAATGCTATCTGAAGATATTGACCAGGATGGAAAAATAGACCTCCTGCTGGTAGGCAATGACTACGGCATTGACCCTGTTTCAGGACGACACGACGCCTTCAACGGCTTGGTGCTGAAAGGTGATGGCCAGGGAAACTTCCTTCCTCTAACCATTGCGCAGAGTGGGTTTTTTGTTCCCGGTGACGCAAAGGGGCTGGCAAGAATACATACTGCCCGGCAGGATGCCCAGCAGGAAGACCTCTTGATCGCTACCCAGAACCAAGATAGTTTGTTGGTCTTTAACATGCCCAAAAAGCAGAACAAAACTCTTCAGTGGATTACGCTGAAACCGGATGATTTGTACGCTGATGTTGCGTATCAGGACAATACCAAAAGACGGATTGAATTTTATTACGGTTCTACGTTCCTGTCCCAATCCTCCAGAACGATTGCAGTAGATGAAAATATAAGCAGTATGACTATTACCAATTTCAAAGGAGATCAGCGGGAAGTCATTCAAGCAGATATTTAATACTATTAGTTGGAAAGATGAAGCTGGAAGAATTTATTTACTTCCAACTTCATTCCATCTTTGCTTTTTCTATGTACTGCGAAAAAAGCTGTAACTCCTTTGGTCTGTAGGCGGCTAAATCTGAAGTATACAGATCGTGCTGCCATACCTCGGGTGCAGGATCGCCGGGGCGATGGCCCCAGGGCAAATGGGTTTGTGTCATTCCATTGATAAACCCCCAATGCAATGCGCCGATTCTTTCCTGGAAGAAAATAGGCAAAATGTCTTCTACCGTTGACTTTCTGGGGCGGTTAAGCCATTCAGTACAGATCATGGGCCTTTTCTGTTCTTTCAAATAGCTTATTTTTTCTTTCAAGCCTGCTGCATCGTCGTAGCTGTGAAAAGAAATCACATCGGAATTGGCAAAAATGATTTCATTAAGGGCTTCATCTCCATTCCAATAGCCGATAGTTACTGGCTGGGAGGTATTCACTTCGCTGGCCCATTCAAAAACCTTGTGTACCAATGGCAGGCTCTTATCCCCCAGTCCTCCGTTGGTGGGTTCATTATACAAATCCCAAATCAATATCCGCTCGTCATCTTTATAGGTATTTAGAATATCCTTGACGTATTTGCCCAAAGAAGGATAAGTGGACGGGTCAGTTACCCGGCTATGGCCTGGACTAGGTGACCATGCCCAGGCGTACCAGCCTTCGCGGGGCTCACGCTGCGCGCCAAGTACCGGATCAGTTTCTTCACCGAATACACAGTCGTCAAAAAAGGTGGGCATCACTTTGATATGGTGCTTATCACAGATGGCAAGGAATTCAGAGAATGTTTTTTTGAAGTAAGCAGGGTCATCTTTCCATACCAAATATTGTAAAACTACCCTGACCGTGTTAAAGCCGGTTTCTTCAGCTTTAGTTAATTCTTTGTCAATCACTTCAGGAGAAAAGCTGCTTTTGTCCCACATGGCGGTATAATTGATAGCGTTGGCAGGGATATAGTTAAATCCGCAAATCCAGGCTTGCTTTTCATACCAGGCCTGGGCTTGTTGAGTCGTCCAGCGCTCTTCAGCTTTGGGTAAAGCACTTGCGAAAATGACAATCAATGATAAAGAGAAAAAAATGAGGCTTAGGTGTTTCATGCTTGTTCAGGTTGTTTTCAGTAGTAATTAATCACGCTGATCAATCTAATGAATATATTAGTAATCATTTAAAATAATAACAATTTTTGGAGCGCGCTTATGATTAGCTTAAAAAAGCCATAACCCTCCCTATGCTTCAGTGATGATTATGGGGTTTAAAGATTTTACAGTTAACGTTGATTACTTTCTACCGCTTAAGTAACATTACCGTCTTACGGGCATTGGCTTCTTCAATAGTGAGCAAATACAGGCCGGGATTGATATCATGATTTATCCTAAAGCTTTCACCCTGCCTGGTCAGCGGCAATGTTTGGCCAAGGGTATTATGCAGCGTTAGCTTAACTGCTTTGTTTTTTAAGCTTTCGTCAAGAAAAAGTTCCTGGTCAAAGGGGTTAGGAAAGACCAACGCCTTAGTAGCCATCTCATCTCCTATGCCTAATACCGGGTCTATCGGATCGGGCGTAGTTGCTTCCTGGCTAACACTTACCACATAGTTTAGTTGGTCGCCGTTTTCAGCGACCACGGTATAGGTGACATCATTCGTGAAGTCATTGCTGGTCAGGCCGCTGATCTGGCGGAAGTCACCGATGTACACATCAGCGCCTTTTGACTGACTGAATTTAGCGACCAGGCGCGTAATGTCCACGGTATCGGGAACGCTTACGGATACTTTAAGACTGGCTATCGTTCCCGGGGCGGCAGTATTAGGCATTTGTATCCCAAAGCTGAGCAAATCATTCTCCGCGCTGTTGATCACCCGTTCACCCTGACTAAACCAGGTAGTCCACTGAGGTAGTCCACTGGGCCTCTATGTAAGGAAAGCTAGGCTCTCCAGCAGCTTCCAGCTTGTTTTCTGCCAGGGAAATAATCCCTACTACCGGAGTACCATCTTCGTCCAGGGCATTGAACACCATAGCACGGTCGTCATTGGAGTAGTTGGGAAAACCCAAGGTGTTGTTCTCGTAAATAGCTTTAGTCTCTCCAGTTTCCAGGTTAGCAGCAATGATGATATAGGTTTCATCAACCTCGTTGAACAGGTCAAAGCAAACGATGTTACGGTTAGTCTTGGAGAAAGAAGGGTTACCAATGCTGGTGCCTTCCGGCAGGTTGGAAAATATCTTGGAGATGGCCCCATCCCCGAAGTCTTTGTTGGTGTTGTCCCATACCCGGATAAAGTTCACATCCCAGTACTCCAAGTCCCGCTCCAGCCCGGTAGAATTGATGCTATTAAAAGCATCGTAAATGAGGTATTCCCCCGAATAATCCCACTCTATGGCATCGGCATACTGCACATCATAAGTCACAATCCCGTCCTGGGTAGTGGGATTAAACAATTCAAATTTCATAAAGCCATTTTCTTCCCTGGTGAGGTCAGCCACCCAGATTTCCGGCAGCTGTTGGTTAGAAATAATTGCCAGGCGATTACCATCTTTAGAAATACTTAGGTTAGCCCAAAGTGCTTCTCCGCTGATGGTAATTTCTTCGTAGGGCGATGTCAAGTCAATTCCCTGAATAGTTTCGT
>JBBSOG010000026.1:0-22516 GCA_038259985.1 Cytophagales bacterium | reverse complement strand
GCTATTTTTTAACTGATTGATTTCTGTCAGGCGTTTGTTATCGGCTACAGCGAGTTTGCGGGAAATCTGGAAGCGGTAAAACCGGTAGGCAATGCCAAGCAAGATTGTTATAAAAAGGACATACGCCCACCATCGGGTCCACCAGGGGGGTGCAATATAAAAATGAAGTGCGGCACCTTCTTCATTCCAAAGGCCATCGCTACTACGGGCAATTACCTGAAATGTATATTCCCCCGGATCGAGGTTGGTGTAGCGGGCTGTTCGCTGGGTGCCGGCGGCTATCCATTCAGCATCGTAGGGCTGCATCCTGTATTTATAAGTATTTTCCGAAGGGTTGGTAAAATGAAGCCCTACGTAATCAAAAGTCAAATCATTTTGCTGATGAGAAAGGGTAATGCGTGAAGTGGGATTATTCACATGATTTTGAAGATCGAAAGCTTTCCCAGCTATCTGCAAACCACTCAGCACTACATCCGGGGGGTAAGGATTTCCCTTTATTTCATCGGGGTAAAAGGCCACCAGGCCTCCAGGGCCGCCGAAAAACAGTTGCCCATCTAAACTTTTAAATGTACTGCTGTGATTGAAATTCGAAATGGATGAGCCATCGTAAGCATCATACGCTACAATACGATTGGATGCTGGCTCAAACCGGGCAATACCATTTCCAGTAGAAAGCCATATAGCTCCTTCATTATCGGCAAGAACACTAAATACTGCGTCACCCGGCAGTCCGTCTACCGTAGTATACTGCTTATACGTATCATCTGCCGCATTATAATGTAGTAATCCATCATCGGTAGTTCCTACCCAGAATATACCAATACTATCTTCCTGAAGACTGGTGATTCCATACTCTTCAAGATGCGGTATGAAAGTGTCGTTAACTGCATCGTATTCGAATAATCCATTTTGAAAGATACCTACCCATAGTGTCCCTTTTGCATCTTCATGGATGTCAAAAACACTATTATGAAAAGACTGTTGGCTAGAATTGGAAAATTGATACCGCGTAAGGGTCTTTTTATCCTTGCTTAACCGGATCATCCCACCACTCCAGGTTCCCAACCACAAAAAACCTTGCCGGTCTTCGTGTATACGAATGACTGGAAAGGGAAAGGTAGTATAGGTATCGTTTTCCCAAATTTTGTAGGTTGTAAACTCACCCGTTTCCCGGTCTAAAGTATCGAGCCCGGCCTCTGTGCCTACCCAAAATGTCCCGTTCCGGTCTTCATAGGTCGTCCAGACATTATCACTGCTGATGCTATGCTTTTTCTTTTGCTGGTGCCGAAAATGCTGAAATCGTCCCGTCTCTGTATCCAGTCGGTTGAGGCCGCCTTCCAGTGTTCCCAGCCAGATAATTCCAGGCTCCCGGGGTGCTTCATAAACCCCCATGATGTGATCAATGGATAAGCTTGTCATATCTTCTACATCATGGGTATATACCTTGAACTTATGCAAAGAGGGATCTACCTTATGAAGCCCTCCCGATAGATTACCTATCCACAAGCGTTCCTGACGATCCTGCAAAAAAGACCAAACCAGATTAGAGCTTAAACTTCCGGGATCTGCCGGGTCATGCTCATAATGGCTTAGCTCTTTACTAACAGGATCAAAATGATGTAATCCTCCATTAAAAGTCCCTACCCAAAATTCACCATTCTGGTCTTGATGAATAAATTTGACATGGGGGCAGGAAGACCATAAGCCCATTTCCCCCTGGGGCGCGTAGAAGGGATTTTCATTGGCAGTATCAGGCATCATTCGGATAAACTCCTCCTTTTCAGGCTCATAGTAATGGAGGCCACTATGGCAAGTCCCGACCCATAATTTACCCTCCTGGTCTTCCATCAGCGCAGAGACGCGGTTGTCAATCAGGCTATTGGGATTGGCCGGATCGAGCAAAAAGCGTTTCGTGTTGCCCGTTTGTACATCCAGTCGAACCAACCCGCCTCCCGAAATGGTAGGATCAAACGGTTCCCCCGTACCAATCCAGAGATCATTATTTTTATCCACCAAAAGCACCCGCACTTCGTCCTCTAACAAGTTATTGGGATTGTTGGGGTCATCCAGAAAGCGGGTAAACTGATCGCTTTCCCGTTTGTAGCGAAATAGCCCCCCTTCCTGGGTACCCATCCAAAGATTATTGTCCCGGTCTTCGGCAAAGGCATTGATTTGTCCTGCTTGTTGGTTGTTGGGTGCAGATTTATGGGAGGAATACCGCATAAAGCAATCACAATCCGGGCTATAACGATCAAGGCCTGAACTGCTGCCAATCCATATATCCCCGGTGAAATCTACGTGCAATTTTTCAATTCGATTTTGGGATAAAGAAGTGGAGTCCCCCGGAATGTTCCGATAGTTCAGAAATTCATACCCATCATACCGCACTAACCCATCTTCGGTGGCCAACCAAATATACCCTTCGTGGTCTTGTACAACGTCTAAGATTGTATTACTCGGCAGCCCGTCTTTTGCAGAAAATCGTTCAAAGGTTAACGGATTGGGTTGGGCTTGCAGCAAGCAAGAGAAGCTGAGTATAAACCAAATACTTAGAACAGAAGGAAAAGGTAGTAGAACCTTGAAAATGAAGTTAATAACATTCATGGTAGTCTCCTTCGTTTATACTTATCACCAGACATATTGTAGGATAAATATTTATTGAGATGACATACTCGCCATAATATGAATATACACAATATTCGGCTAATAAAGTATAAGTGCTTAGTTTATAGCAGGGATGTTGCCTCTACTTTAGAGGTTTTTTGAAAGCTTTAAAGAATGTCGCTGAATAATCATTTTACGGGTTAGCTTTGGAAGCTATCAGTGGTTTTTCAAACTCGATTGGTCTTTCGTGATCTTTGTATTGCTTGGCTAACAAGTTATCCGTCCGGTAAGCTTCTCTTTCCCAGGGAGATATACTTTGGCTGCTACCTGTGTATTGATGTTGCAGGGAACGGCCTTTCCATATCGCATTTTTATGGTCAATTACTTTTAGCTCTCCTTTCACATACTGCTTGACATGGATTGTCTCATGGGCCAGCACTAATCTTTGCTGTTTTTCATTCAGATGGGCATCTATCCATACTTTAATAACTTGGCAATTATTCACTACAGAGTCCAGGCAAAAGGTCAATCCTTTCATCTTCCCGGGCATGGCCTTAGAAAAAACTACAAAGATATGTACCTTCTCCTGGACTTCCAGATATGCTAAATACTGAACAAGTTGTTTGTGTATAGCTAAAGAATCATCACTTCCTTTGATTTTGATAATGGGTTGAGAGAAAGCAGAATTCGCCCCAAGAATACTGATACTTATGCAAGCGAATACCATCCACTTTTTCATTTTGTAAATTGTCATGTCGCTACTGTTTTAGGTTTAAAAAAACTGGTGTAGGTAGGGGCCAGGGTAGCTAAAGCATATTGTGTTGAGCAAATGTGGGCTAAACCAGAGGGAAAGGGTTAGTGAGTATGTAGCTTATGCGTCAAAGTTTTACCTGAAGAGGTCAAAAAATGTAGCAATTATCAAAATTTGTAGCAGGGGAAGGGGCTTGAGGTAGATTATTGAGGAAATCCGATTTTATTCACCAAATCCTGAAAGGCAGGCTCCTGGTGCAAAGGATAAAATTGAGGTTCACTAATGAGCCAGGGCATTTCCATTTCGTGTTGCTCATAGGCTACTTGCAACCAAAGCAATGCAGCTGATTTGTCGCCAAGGGCGGCATAAATCACGGCGATGAAAAACCGGAGGGAACCGGCATCATTGCCAGGTATTTTTGCTTTTAGTTCTTCCAGTAGTTCCAAGGCCTTTTCCCGCTCGCCGGAGTGGGCATAAGCAGCACCCATCCATCCCAAAATACGTGGATACCTGATCCCTTCTATCTGAATAACCTTTTGAAAAATGGGGATGGCTTCTACGCACTTACCAGTGTTTAACATGAGAAAGCCATAGCTATCCAAAGTGTAATAATTATTGAATACCCTTACACGTGACCGGGCAAAGGCTTCTGCCTCTTCGTACCGGCCGGTATAGTAGAGCGACAGAATCATTCTGGTATTCGGATAGTAAGGAGCAGTTTTATCTAATTTTCGCGAGATAAAGAGTGCTTCTTTGTGTCTTCGCGTAAAGTTCAGAAAGTCAGCGTATAGTGACAGGGCTTCGGTATAGTTGGTCACCACCGCTTTTCGGTATTCTTGCTCGGCCCCTTCAAAGTCCCAATTATGGTAGAGTAGGTAAAAAGCATTGAAGGCACGGGCCTCAACCAGTGTCGGATCAAGGGCTATTGCCCGATCTAAAAAAGGTTTGGCCAAGCTTAACCCCTCCAGCGCACTCAATTCAGCACCGAAAATAGAAGCCTGGGAAATGTAGCTGATGGCCATCCCTGCGTGGGCCAACGCAAAATTAGAATCCAGAGCGAGTGCTCGTTGGAAATATTTCAGCGAACGATGATTGCCTTCCGTAGTGTAGGTTTGATGTTCATAAACACCTTTTAGATAGAGGTCATAAGCTTCGGCACTTTCTGTCATTTTTTGGCTTAACACTGCCTTTTCCTCGGGGGATAATGTGGATTTCAAGGCCAGGGTCACATTTTCGGCAATCTCAGTTTGGGTTTTAAGAATATCTTTCAGTTCCCGGTCATAGTTTTTCGCCCAAATTTGGGTTTCATTAGAGGTATTAATTAACCTGACTTCAATCCGTATGGTATTTTCATAACGCTGTATGCTGCCTTCCAGCAGGTTAGAAACTTTGAGTTCGCTACCTATTTCCTGGGCGGATTGATTGCTTTCACGGTACCGGTTTGTGGAAGTGAGAGAAATTACCTTCAAGTCTCCTATCTGGGATAAGTGCCGGTTGATGGCTTCTGTGACCCCTTCACTAAAATATTCGTTTTCCTGATCTTTATTCAGGTTCTTGAAAGGCAATATTGCAATAGAATTGTTGTTGGAAGATTCCGCAATTTGTGCTTGGCCCGCATTTGGTGTGAATTGTTGGTACAAAAAGAAACCCGTCAGCAAGATGAACAATACTAATCCACCTATTACTATTTGTTTTATCTCACTGCTTTTGTTCTCCTCTTTCTTCTCCTGAACACGCGGAGCAGTGGTTTCCCCAGTATTTTCATTCAAATTGTGCTTTACCTCCCCCGGAGGATATCCGTAATGCTCGGCAAAACAAGTAGTAAAATAACTATGGCTGCCAAACCCAACCTTGAAGGCGACTTCCGAAACCGTCATATCTTCCAGTTTCAGCAATTCCATACCCTTCTGCAATCGATATTCCCTGATAAATTGATTAGCCGATTGCCCGCTAGCCTGTTTTAATTTGCGGTGCAGATGGGAACGGCTCATTTTCATCAGCCCGGCCAGTTCTTCTACGCTGAATTGCTCATTGTTAAGGTTGGCTTCCACTTCCTTCGATACTTTCCCTAAGAATGCGTCACGAGATGGTTTTTTTTCATGTCCATTGAAAGGGTCAGTTGGGCTAGGCATACTTATTTCTCCATTAATCAGAGCAAGTTACATAAAACTTGCGAGTTGGGAAAAAGCTTAGTACCATTCAAAATGACAATAATTCAACTCAATCTTTTTAAAAGATCAATTAATCCTATCTGTTCTCTGATTAATTTTATTTTAACAGACATCTTTTAGAAGAATCATCGGGTTTTGTTCACCTTAATCTCATGACTGTTGACGGTAAAGGTTTCCAGTTTGGCATGCTTCATCCAGACCTTGCCGGCTTCGTTTAGCAGTATTCCGTAAGAAATTAGATCACTATTAGGATCTACTTCCAGGATGATGGAATAATCCTTCCAATCCTGGGTACTTTTGATGGCCTCGCTGATCATGTTTTCGTAGGCAAATATTTCGTTGGTTTCGGAATCAGCTACCCGCATCCAAAGCCCCACCCAACCCTTGATATCTTCCGTTTTGACGGATGCCGTAAACTTTACCTTTTGTCCTTTAAAGGGTTTAGAAGAGATATTCTGCATGATGGTGCCCCAGCCCTTTACGCTTTCCTGATTAGAACGCAGGTGAAGGACTTGTTCTTTCTTGACATTTTGCGTGATAAAATCATAGGCGTAGGCTTTGTCTCCGTTTTTGTACCAGGCCGGGCTACCTGAACCGGTAGTGAATCCGACTAAAAAGACAAATATGACGATGGTGGTAAGTAATTTCATGGCGTACATATTTACGGTTAATCTTGTTTGCTTATCTCTTTGCTTACTCCCCTGACAGTCAGCTGAAGAGCATCTGTATCAAGCATGTGGGGCAAGAAGGCTTCTTTGGTACAGGAAAATGACTTTCCCTGTTATTATGTGTGCTTGATTTTGAAAGAACGTTTTTATGGCTTTATAAGCACCTTGCCCTCAAGGAGATATGATGGAATATACAAATTTTTTAGTCTTTTTCTCTATGATTCTCGCGTTTTTAATCGCTCACCTATTGAAAGTTGAAATACGCTTATAGTTACAGGTTTTTTATTGGCCAGAGCGCCATGCTTTTGTCCCGGAATACCCCATTCATCTCGCTACAGTTTTCATTGATGATAGTTTCCGGTTCGGGAAAATCAAAAGGGGGCAAACAAAAATTGAGGAGGCGCCACCCCCCGGTCACAATATCCTTGTTATAATCTTCTTGCGGAAAGTGGGTCATCATCAGGTACATAGCCCTGCTGGATTTGATATTTTTAAGCGCCGCGAATATATCATCGTTGGATAAGTGTACCAGGCAATCCCGGCAAAAGATGAGATCGCATTCCGGAAGCGGGTCTTTTATAAGGTCAGCTGATATGAACTGGCGTTTTTTATTGGCATACTTATCATGATTACGCTGTGCCAGCTCGGGCACAATATCAGCACCTATGTAAGTAATATCACCGAGCTTGAGGTGCGACATCCAATGAAAATCACCACAGGGAATATCGAGCAAGGTCTGGATATTAAGCTTATTGAGCAAGGCGGGCAGTTCCATCCGCAAAGTGTAGGTCTGCTCCGCATCTGAGCCTTCCCCAGAGACAGATTCCTGGGATTTGATATTCCAGCTATGCTTTTGGTAAATATCCCGGAAAACATCTTTCGTAGCCATGTCCTGGTATTTCTGGCCGTCAGCAAAAGGATATAATTGATCTCGTGAAGACATGGATATTTGATTAAATACAAGTATTTATATTATTTTTTCCTGTATTGTTAAATGAGTTTAGTATTTTATGCCCTTTATTAAAATCTGATTGCCCTATAATTTTCGTAAATTAAAGATACACCCAACCAAAAACCTTTAACCTATGCGCTTCAAACAATTTATTGAGAAGCAATTTCGCTATAACTTTTACTTTTATCAAAGATTAAGGGCTATTCAGGTTCAGGAAACGTGGGACAAGCCGCGCCTTTTGGAACATCAAAACCGTAAGTTTTTAGCGCTGATCAATAAAGCTTATCAATACTCCCCTTTTTACCGGGCTTTTTATGACCAGCATGGCGTTGATATCCAGCAGATCAAATCCGTAGAAGATATCCATGCGCTTCCCCATATTACCAAAACGGATGTGAGGGATAATATGGAGGGGATTTTTATCGGCAAAAAATTCAACCGGGTTTCTGCCTATACCAGCGGCACGAGTGGCAACCCTACCCAGGTTTATCGGGATTATCAATCCATCATTGAGGAAGGGGCTTATCAATGGGCGCACCGGATCAAATTTGGGCATACGCCCGGGATGAAAACCTTAATCTTACGGGGAAACCTGCACCGGGACCAGAAGGAAAGGTATAACCCTTTCACTAAAACCCTGGAACTTTCCAGCTATCACCTCAGTGCCAGCAACGCTCAGTGGTACTTTGATAAAATCAGTGAATTCGCACCCAATGCGGTGCTGGCCTATCCCAGTTCCATAGAAAGCCTGGCTAATCTTTTTACTTCCATCAACAAATCCTTGGAAATCCCGCTGATTTTTACCTCTTCCGAAACACTTTACGGGCACCAGAGGACAAAAATTGAGCATGTATTCAACGCCCGGATAGCAGACTGGTACGGCAATGCGGAAAGGACAATTGCCCTTCAGGAGCGAAGGGATTATCTGTATGAAGAGCTTCCCCTGTACTCCGCAAATATCTTTGGGGATGGCTATGTGCTAAGCACCGGATTGATCAATACCAGCTTTCCCCTCATCAATTATCAGGTAGATGATCATATTCGTCTGCATTCGGTGCATCACGAAGAGGCAAATGTCCGCCTCATCAACTGTATACAAGGCCGTAGCGACGATGTGCTGATTTTGCCGGATGGCACCCGGATTGGCTTGCTTTGGGGTGCCTTTGACCGGGTTCCCCACTTGCTTTTAGCCCAGATTGTTCAAACATCCATGGAAAGGTTTGAGGTGAATATTGTGGTCACCGATGAGTTCTCCCGGGAGGATGAAGCGTTTCTTGAGAGAAAACTAAAAGAATTTGTAGGTGAGCATGCCCCTTTCACGATTCATAAGGTAGATGAAAAAAGTATCATCAAAACCAAGGCTGGCAAGTTTAAGCTAGTGATCAATCATATGCTCAAAAAAGCCAGCCATGAGGAACAGATAGTAAGATTATGATGAAAGCATACTAAGCGTGTAAGGCATTTATACATACAATGGTAGCAAAAAGATAACTCTAGCAAAGAATGCCCAGTAATCCTTAGTGCCCTTTGCAGGAAAGTTTTGAGGTACTAAATCTTGTCGTACATAGTCCAATCATTTACATACTGACGAAATCAAGGTTCATTTTGTGTTTGCTTCCAGCATGTTTGTCCATTATCCCTTATATTAGCCATTCATAATTTTTAGAAAGTATAACACTCATTTTTATGGCTAAAATTCTTGTTTCCTACCGTTTGCCAGAAGCAGGCTTGCAGCGCCTACGCGAAAAACACACGCTCATTACCCCTGAAGGACTGCGGTTCAGTCATGAGGAAATTGTGGAGCGGATTGCGGATTGCGATGGCTTACTGGCCGCTAGCCTGAAGGTAGACCGGGAGATCATAGACCAGGGCAGCAAACTCCGCATCATCGCCAATTATGGGGCCGGGGTAGATAAAATAGACCTTGCTTATGCCAAAGAGAAAGACTTGGTCGTGACCAACACACCCACCGCCGTAACTGAAGCCACCGCCGAGTTGGCCTTTGGGCTTATCCACAGCCTGCTCCGCCGGATTACCGAATGCGATCGCCTCTTGCGCCATGAACGCGACTTTCGCTGGGGCATGATGCGCGGGCACATCGGACACAGCCTTTACGGCAAGACGCTTGGTATCGTAGGTTTGGGTAAGATCGGCACCGCGCTGGCCCGCCGGGTACTGGCTGCCCGCATGAAAATAATGTACCATAACCGCCACCCTGTTTTTGATAAGTTTGAGCAGGAAAGCGGAGCTACTTATGTGTCTTTAGAAGAGTTATTGCAGCAGTCCGACATTGTTTCCCTCCACACTCCGCTGACAGCATCCACCCATCACCTGATAGGCCCGCATCAGCTGAGCATGATGAAGGACAGTGCGTTTCTGATCAATACCGCCCGTGGGGCAGTAGTGGATGAAAGCGCATTAATCACTTATTTGCAGGAAGGCAAAATCGCTGGCGCAGCGCTGGATGTCTTTGAGCATGAGCCCAAGATTCCCGAGGCCTTGCTCAAGATGGAGAATGTAATATTGACCCCTCACATTGGTACCGAAACCATTGAATCCCGCACGGAGATGGCTTACGAAGCAGCGGAAAATTTGCTTCACTTTTTTGAAAGAGGGAAGGGCTTGAACCTCGTCTGAACCAGTCAGCAAAAAATGCAAGACAAAACGTAATAGTTGAAGTAGGTTAAGCGAAACATCAGCCTACTGGATAGTTTTGCTCATATACTCAAGCAAAATAATAACGATATTACCTGCTAAGCTTTGCACAAAAAAAAGAGAAAAAGCCCCTTTTCGGGCTTTTTCCTACCAACTTGGCATTTTTCGGTGCATTTAATTTTTGTGCCAATAACAAAACTTACGGCAACCTTACTGCCCACTCACTAAACGGTCACAAAACCTACGGCAACTACACTGCTTAGTTACTAAACAGTGGCAAAACGCTGCGTTTCATCACTGTTCAGTAGCTTAACAGTCACATTTCATGACGTTTCATCACTGATTAGCAGGTGAACAGTCATGTTTTACGATGTTTTGCCATTGTTCAGTAACTTGAGTGCCATGAAAAATGATTTTTCGAGACATGTTCATTGGTAAGTAATGGCATTTTCAAGCTTTCCTTGATAACTCACTCTCAGAATTACTTGTAAACCTGGAGAAATAGCGCTCTTAAAGGTTTAAATTTATGATAATTTTAAAATCAGAAATAAATTTTACAATTTAATTGAGCCATTCGCGATAATCACCGGCTTTTTTTATTTTTTGTAAGTCGGGTTCAGGAAAGTGCAGGATGGTTTAGCCTATATTTTCGTGTAATTATCGGACATTAAGCAAAGAATCAAATCTTCATATGCGCATTCAAGCAAAAGATATCCGGCAATATAACGAGCAGGGGCATGACCAACATGCACAAAAGCTAAGTTCCCTGCAAGCTAGCTGGGAAGATCATTCCGCGCTGGAAAATATCATAGAAAAGCTGTCTGCTATGCAGGTTGCTATTCCCAGTTGGGCATTAGGTACGGGGGGCACCCGCTTTGGTCGCTTTGGCGGAGGTGGAGAACCCCGCAGTCTGGAAGAAAAACTAGAGGATATCGGGTTGATGCATGCCCTGAATACCCATTGCGGAGCGGTTTCCTTACATATTCCCTGGGATATTCCCGGAGATTATCAAGCTATTAAAACTTTAGCAGATGAACTCAATATTAATTTTGATGCAGTCAACTCCAATACTTTTCAGGACCAGAAGCAGCAGGAACATTCCTACAAATTTGGCTCGCTGGCTCATAGTGAGCAGGAAGTAAGGCAGCAAGCCGTGCAGCATAATAGGGAAGTTATTGAACACGGGGAAGCGCTGGGTTCCAAAGCACTGACGGTATGGTTATCCGACGGCAGTAATTTTCCCGGACAGCAGAATTTTCGCAAAGCATTTGAACGGACGCTGGACTCATTACAGCAAATCTACGCGCACTTGCCCGAAGACTGGCGGATATTTGTAGAATACAAGCCTTATGAACCTAATTTTTACAGCACCGTCATTCAGGACTGGGGAAGTTCCTTATTACTGGCTTCCAAACTGGGGCCAAAAGCGTATTCTTTGGTGGATTTAGGCCATCACTTACCCAATACCAATATTGAGCAAATCGTAAGCCGCCTGATGATGGAAAACAAATTGGGTGGCTTCCATTTCAACGATTCCAAGTACGGTGACGATGACCTGACAGTAGGTAGCATTAAACCTTACCAACTATTCCTGATCTTTCTGGAACTGGCCGAAGGTATAGAAACGAACGATTTTGCCTGGATGATAGACGCCAGCCATAATGTGAAAGATCCGCTGGAAGACCTGATGCAATCGGTAGAGGCCATTTTGATCGCCTACGCACAAGCCTTGCTGGTAGATAGAAAAGCGTTGGAAGCGGCGCGGGAAGACAATGATGTGGTGCTTTGTCAGGAAATCATCCAGGATGCTTTTCGTACCGATGTGCGCCCTTTGCTGGCAGAGGCAAGGCTCAGAAAGCAGGGGGCATTGCATCCCCTCAAACTCTTCAGAAAACTCAACGTACGCGCAAAATTGATAGAAAGCAGGGGAAAAATAAGCGTGGCAAGCGGATTGTAAAACGGAGATTGGAGACCGAAGCTTTCCGGATTCCGTGAACATTAAGAGAACAATAGCTTGAGGCTATTTTGATAAGCCAACAACAACCTAAATGATAACATCCTATGGCAGAACCTGTCATCGCTATTTACGACATTGGCAAAACCAACAAAAAGCTTATTCTTTTTGACCGTCAGTACCAGGTGGTGCACGAAGAAAGCCGGTGTTTCCCAGAGATCAGCGATGAAGATGGGTTTCTTGCCGACGATCTCCCACGGGTAAGCCAATGGGTGAAAAAGAGTTTCAAAGATGTCAAGAAGCGGGACGACTTGGACGTGCAGGCGGTTAATGTTTCTGCCTACGGCGCCAGCCTGGTACACCTAGACGACAAAGGGTTCCCGGCTACGCCACTTTATAATTACCTGAAACCCTTTCCCGATGACTTAGCAGCGCAGTTTTATGGTCAATTTGGTGGGCAGGAAGAATTCAGCAGGCAAACTGCCTCACCGATATTAGGCATGCTAAATTCAGGATTACAACTGTACTGGCTCAAGTACAAAAAGCCGGAAGTTTTTGCCAACATCAAACGTACCCTTCACCTGCCTCAGTATTTTGCCTACTTATTGCACAAAAAGCCTTTTTCAGAAATCACCAGCATCGGCTGCCACACTGCGCTGTGGGACTTTCAAAACGACCGAAGCCATGAGTGGGTTTACGAAGAAAAATTAACTCCCTTATTTCCTCCCCTGGTGTCTACTTACAGCTTCAGGACCATGAGAAGCAAACTAAGTGCTGTCAAATGTGGCATGGGCATGCATGATAGCTCAGCTGCCCTGGTGCCTTATCTGCAAGGCTTCCACGAGCCTTTTATGCTGATCTCTACCGGCACCTGGAACATCACCCTCAACCCCTTCAACCAAGAGCCATTGACGAAAGAGGAACTGAGAAAAGACTGTCTAAACTTTATGGACTATCGGGGAATGCCGGTCAGGGCATCGCGTGCATTTCTGGGCAAAGAGCATGACTATCAGGTAGCCAGGATCGCCGATCATTTCCAGAAAAGTACTGATTTTCACCACCATATTAGCCTGGACAAAGAAATATTGCTTTCCCTGCTGCGGAACAACCACGCCGAAGCCAGGAAGTTCTATCCCCAGCAAATGTACGGCACCGGCCCTATGCCGGAATATACCGGCCTGGAGAATGACCTTTCTATCTTCAGTAGTTTTGAGGAAGCTTATCATCAACTGATGCTGGATATTGTCGGTATACAGATCGCTTCCCTAAATTTGGCAAAAGGAGATACAAAGCCTGATAAAATATTTGTCTCGGGAGGCTTTTGTAGAAACCAATTGTTTTTGCAGCTCCTCGCCAGCTATCATAAAGAGGTCGCCTTGTATGTGGCCAATCTGGAGAATGCCTCCGCCTTGGGAGCAGCCCTGGTGATGCACCGCCATTGGAACCGGCAAAGCAGCGTAGATCATTTGTTTGAGCAGTTTACCTTAATACCTCCCATCCCTCTGGAAGAATTAAATCAATATCCCCTTGTAAATCATTAGTATGAAAGAAAATACCGTCGTTGATAAACTTAATAGCATTGAAGAATACGAGCGGCAGCCGGTACCAGCTTCCAAACTCAAAGGGCTGCGCAGTTTCCTGGGCATGTATGCCGGTGAACATACTGCCGGAACTGAATTTGTCATCGGGCCACTTTTTGTAGCCCATGGCGTCAGTGTCGGAGGGCTGATCGGAGGACTGATCATAGGGAACATACTGGCGGTGTTGAGCTGGGCATTTATCTGCGCCCCCATCGCTACCAGCGTGCGGGAAACCTTGTATTTTAAGCTGGAAAAAATCTGTGGGCGTAACCTGGTCGTGATCTATAACCTCGTCAATGGCATGATGTTTTGCTTTCTGGCGGGTTCTATGATTGCGGTATCCGCCACTGCGGTAGGCATCCCTTTCAATATTGCCATGCCCGAACTAGGCGATTGGTTTCCTACCGGACCGGGCTGGGTGATTACCGTTTTTGCCGTAGGCGCGGTGATTACGTTGGTAGCCATGCTGGGCTATGAGCAGGTCTCCAGATTTGCTAATGTTGCCGCCCCCTGGATGATCATGGTGTTTATCGCTGCGGCTTTTGCTGCTTTGCCTGAGCTAGGCATTTCTTCCTTAGGAGATGTCTGGGAAGTAGCCCACGCCAAAATCTGGACGGGCATACCCGTGGAAGGGCAGAGCAAGTTTACCTTCTGGCATGTGATGTTTTTTGCCTGGTTTTGCAATATGGCGATGCATATCGGTATGGCTGATATGTCTATTTTACGTTATGCCAAAAAATGGCAGTATGGTTTTTCTTCCGCCGCGGGTATATTCTTAGGGCATTTTGTCGCCTGGATTGCCTCAGGAATTTTGTGCGCTGCAGCAGCAGGCTCTATCGCTCCCGGGCCCATTGCCTATAATGCTGCCGGGGTTGCCGGAGCGGTTTGTGTGATCGTAGCTGGTTGGACTACCGCTAATCCTACCATTTACCGGGCAGGACTCGCTATACAGGGGATTATGCCCTCGGTAAAGCGCTGGAAAGTGACATTAGTCGTAGGTTTGGTAACTACCATTGCCGCCTGCTTCCCCGCACTGGTGATGATGTTGCTGGACTTTGTCGCACTCTACGGTCTGGTGCTCATGCCTATGGGGGCGGTGATCTTTATTGATTTCTACATACTGCCCAAGCTAAATTTACAACAAGATTACGCGATGAAAGCGGGTATCAACTTCTACTGGGCACCGGCCTTTACCTGGTTGGCCACGCTCATCCTTTGCCTTGCGCTGAACCTGACTTCCGGTGTAGAGATATTCTTCCTGGGGCTGCCCGGATGGTTTGTGGCAGCCGCTATTTATATAGGTGCCAGTCGCTTTCTCCAACACAAAAAGACCGCTAAATTACAAAGTGCCTCATGAGAAATTTACTCAAACTGTTGTCTTTCGCCGGACTCTTGCTTACGCTCTTTCCGTCTATATTTTATTTTTACGACTATCTTAGTGCGGATACCCATAAATTATTGACGCTGATCGGTACGGCATTGTGGTTCCTGACCGCCCCTTTCTGGATGAATGAACCAGAGGAAGTGTAGTGAGTTGAGCACTTGGAAAACGCATAAGCCCTACCGCTTATGAGTAATCCAATAATTATTTTCTTGCTCTCAATCATTATCTAAAATAGACAAACTTTGAAACTGGAACTTTGAACTAGCCAACTACTTACAGGTTAGTACAGTATGGTTTACTTTGGAGGGCTTCGTAACTTTATATTCACTTAATTTTGATTACATCACCAGCACTTAACCAATAAAAGTAATGGAAAAGGAAGTAGGCTCTTTTAAATACGTTCAGTACCTCTGGGACCATGATAAAGCCCGCAAATTGGAAGGAGATGAAGTAGCACTTTTACTTTATCGTTCTAACATACTCGGCGCGGACTTGCGCATCACCAATTACGGAGGCGGAAATACCAGTTGCAAAACCATAGAGAAAGATCCGCTAAGCGGGGAAGAAACCGAAGTGATGTGGATCAAAGGCTCGGGTGGGGATATCGGTTCACTCAAGCGCAGCGGTCTGGCAGGCTTATACGTAGACAGGTTGCATGCCCTCAAAAACCGCTACCGTGGCCTGGAACAAGAAGATGAAATGGTGGGCTTTTTTTACCACTGCCTCTACGATCTGGATTCCAAAGCGCCCAGCATAGATACGCCCCTCCATGCATTTCTTCCCTTCAAACATATTGATCACCTGCATCCTGATGCCATCATCGCTATTGCGGCCGCCAAAGATGGTAAAAGAATTACCGAAGAGCTTTTTGAAGGCCAGATTGGCTGGGTTGACTGGCAGCGTCCCGGTTTTGAGCTGGGCTTGCAGCTAGAACAATGCTTGCAGGAAAACCCCGGCATCCGGGGGATTATGCTAGGTAGTCACGGCCTGTTTACCTGGGGTGATAATGCTTACGATTGCTACATCAATAGCCTGGAAACGATTGAGAAAGCGTCCCGCTACCTGGAGGAGAACTACGGAAAGAAAAGGCCGGTATTTGGTGGCACCAAAGTAGAATCCCTGGCAGCAGATCAGCGAAAGGCACAAGCGTCCCGGCTTGCTCCTTTGCTCAGAGGATATTGCTCCAGCCATGATGCTATGATCGGGCATTTTACCGATGACGAGAAGGTCTTGCAATATATTAACAGCAATGATCTGAGCAAGCTGGCACCGATGGGCACCAGTTGTCCCGACCACTTCCTGCGTACCAAGATCAGGCCGCTGGTGCTGGATTTCCTTCCGGCAGATGCAGACTTAAGTGATACCAAAGCCTTGAAGGAGCAGATGTACGGCGCTTTTCAGCAGTATCGTAAGGAGTACGCTGAGTATTATCAAGAATGTAAACATGAGGATAGCCCCGCCATGCGTGATCCTAACCCGGTAGTCATATTGTGGCCCGGCGTAGGCATGTTTACCTTTGCCAAAAACAAACAAACCGCAAGGGTAGCCAGCGAATTTTATATCAACGCCATCAATGTGATGCGCGGCTCAGAAGCAGTATCGGAATACACGTCTTTACCCATACAGGAAGCCTTTAATATTGAGTACTGGCAGCTAGAAGAAGATAAGCTCAAGCGCATGCCCCTGGAGCAGGCTCTTTCCCGCAAAATTGCCCTGATCACCGGTAGCGGAGGTGGCATCGGTAAAGCAGTGGCGGATATTTTTATGAAACATGGTGCCTGCGTCGTATTGTCGGATATGAGTGCCGAGCGGCTGGAAGAAACCCGCCAAGAATTTGAAGCCAGATACGGAAAAGACGCCGTCTCCTCCGTGACCATGAATGTGACTAACGCGGAGGACATCAATAAAGCCTATAGCGAAGCGGCACTTCATTTTGGGGGAATAGATATTTTGATCAACAATGCCGGTTTGTCCATTTCCAAAGCTTTGGAAGACACCAGCGAACAGGACTGGGATATCCAACATAATGTGATGGTGAAAGGACAGTTCCGCGCCAGCCAGGAAGGGGTCAAAATCATGCGGATGCAGGGCATGGGCGGGGATATTGTCAATATTGTAAGCAAAAACGCTTTGGTATCCGGACCAAATAACGTAGCTTATGGCACGGCTAAGGCCGCTCAGTTGCACATGTCCAGGTTGCTGGCCGCCGAACTAGGCAAAGACAAAATAAGGGTGAATGTCGTAAATCCTGACGCGGTGATTGAAGGTAGCAACATCTGGGCAAGCGGATGGGCAGAAGGTCGCGCCAAAGCCTATGGCATCAGTGTAGATGAGCTTCCTGGATTTTATGCTAAACGCACTTTGCTGGATGAAACCATTAAACCGGAAGATATCGCCAACGCAGTCTTTGTGCTGGTGGGCGGTTTGCTTCGCAAAAGTACTGGCAATGTCCTTAACGTGGATGGAGGCCTTGCCCAGGCCTTTGTCCGCTAGATTACTGCTAAACTATCCAGACCCAAGCCACTGCCTCCAGCAGTGGCTTTCTTGTTTTTCAGCGTTCATATTTTGGCGAGTTTGTCCATACCACCTACTTTTGTATTTCATACACTTTTTGCCCAGCAGGTAAATGGGTAGAGACTTACATTTTTAATGTTAATTTTTTGCGTTGATCCTTAGGATATTCCGATGTTTCGTATGACAGCATGCCTAATTCCCCTACTTTTAATAAATCAGGATATGTTTTATTATATTTTGCAAAAAAATAAACTTAATTTTTTTTCATGCCTCCTTCTTCCAAGCTTTTAAGCACTTGTATCAATGCTATTGATGCGAGTATTTGTATTATAGACCAGCAAGGGATTATCCGACTGGCAAATACTGCTTTGGCATCTCTGTGTGGGTTACAGCCAGGAAGTTTAGAGGGGAAATCATATACCACGATCTTACCAGAGGATAGAGAAAGTGCTGCACGGATAGAGGCACTTATCAAAGGGGAAACAGATAAGCTTTCCGAGCAAAAGGTAGGGTGGGACAGTTCGGAAAACTCTAAATATATTAAAGGATACGCCATAGATGACGAATCACCTGAACTGGGAAAATGTCGAGTCCTCTTCCTAAGCGATATAAGCGATGAAGTAAAACAGCGAACCCAGCTAGAGCACCAAGCCTCAATATTGAAAAGCGTACAGGATAGTGTGATTGTGACGAATATGGATGGCATAGTTACTTACTGGAATGAAGCGGCTACCAGGCTTTTTGGTTATTCTGAAGAAGAATTATTAGGTTACCCTATTGATAAATTTAATCCGGGATTTGACCCTAAAGCTTTCTTGGCTTTGTCAAACGGAAACAAAGAATACTTCGAGCGTATTGACTGGAAATTTGTTAGTCCTGATGGAAGAGAAATATGGGCAGATGTAAAGCTCAGTCTGCTGTATGATAAAAGCGGAGATGATGCCAAAGGATTTATAGGCGTTTCCAAAGATATTACTGAGAAGAAGCTTCAGGAAAAGGAGCTGATACACCGGACGAAGGAGTTGGCATCCCTTGTTGAGTCCCAGACCAATTTCCTGGTGCGGGCCAATCTCAAAGGAAACTATACTTTTGCGAACAAGCATTTTTTAGAGCATTTCGGTTACGATGAAAGTCTCATTGGCAAACACTTTTCCTCGCAAATCCACCCGGATGATATTGAAAAAAGCAGGGAAGGAATCGCCAAATGTGTAAATAATCCTGGCAAAGCAGTAGCTATTGAACTCCGAAAACCCAAGGGGGATGGCACTTATTTTACCAATTATTGGGAGTTTGTAGGCATAAGCAATGAGGAAGGGGTAGTAACCGAACTCCAGGGTATAGGCTATGACATTACCTCACGGAAAGAAGCTGAAAATAAGGTAAAGTACCTGAACACATTTAATGAACTATTGCTAGGGATATCTACCGACCTGATCAACTTAAATTATCGTAATCTTAAAGAGCGTATCGTATTGGCTTTGAAGGACATTACGGATTTTACCGGTTTTGATCAGGCTTTAATGTATCTTTTTAATGATGAAAAATCAGAAAGTTTTTTACAGTATGAATATAGTGTAGAAGGCATACCACCCCCTCCACAAGAAACCCATAGGTATCCTGCTACCCCCTTCAATTGGTGGATGGAAAAAATATTGAAACTGGAAGTGGTAGAGATTTCTGACACACAGAATCTACCTGTAGAAGCGGAAAATATCAAAAAAGAAATGGAAGCGCATGGATTAAGAGCCATTATCACTGTACACGTAGCCTATCAGCAGGAAGGCTTAGGTTTTGTTGGGTTTTTCTCCATAAAAAAAGATAAAAACTGGGATAAGGATACGATTTCTCTTCTCAATTTACTGGGCGCTATCTTTGCCAACACACTCTACCGGGCTCAATCTGACCGTGCCCTTGAGTTAAGCCACAACCGCTATAAGCTTTTGGCAGATAATATTGGAGATGTAATCCTAAAACATGACCTGCAATATATAATCAAATTTGTTACCCCTTCCAGTCAAGAAATGCTGGGATACTCTCCAGAAGAGTTATTTGGAGAATCTTTGGCAGCATTGGTGCATTCAGATGATCTAATGCTTATTGCAGAGCATGTACAGCAAGCTTTAGCTGGTGAACATATACGCTTCGTCACCCGCCTGAAAAAGAAAAATGAAACTTACTTTTGGGCTGAGATTAGTGCAAAAGCTCTCGAAGATTTTGGAAAGACAGAACTTATCGCTGTGATCCGTGATATTGACACACAAAAGCAGATTGAGATAGAAAAAGATGAGTTGTTCCGGGAAACCCATGCCCTGAACGAAGAACTCCAAGCTAGTGAAGAAGAGCTACTCCAGACCCTGGATAAGACCGTAGAGCTTAATGATTTACTGGTGAATAGTGAGCGCAAGTTCAAAGGGCTGATAGAGAAGAGTTTTGATGGTATCGTCGTATATGGCCCGGACTCAAGCATCAAATATAGCTCGCCCTCTGCGACTCAGATCATCGGATATGAGCCGGAAGAACTGCTACAGATGACAGGCAGGGATTTGATCCATCCTGAGGACTTACCGCAGGCAGACCAAGCTATGGCCGGCCTCATAAAGCAAGTCGGACACCGCATTTCTTTCGAGGTGCGCAGCATCCGCAAAGACGGAAAAACCATTTGGCTGGAAACGCACATGACCAACTTATTGGAAGATCCGGCCATTCAGGGATTGGTAGCTAACTTTAGGGACATCACCGACAAAAAGCTGGCAAATATTGAACTGGAAGAAAGCCGTACATCGCTTAATGTAGCGCAAAAGGTAGCTAAAGTAGGAAGCTGGGAGTTCAATCTGTCTGACATGAAACCTTATTTGTCGGATGAACTTTACGCTATTCTCGGACTGGAGAAAGAAAAAGTTATGAGTTTGCCTTTTAATTTTATTGAATATGTACATCCGGAAGACCAGGTACGAATTCAGGCTATAATTGATCAGGTTAAAAAAGGACAGAAGATTCCGGATTTAGAATTCAAACTTATTGATAAATGGGGGCATCTTAAGTATATCAGGTCAAGTAACCGTTTCTTGAAGAATGAGCAGGGAGAAAGAGTGAAAATATTGGGGACTATGCAGGATGTGACCAAAGAAATGGAGCTGGAAAAACTACTGGAAGAAACCAGTAAGTTGGCTAAAGTAGGCGGATGGGAGATTGATATGGTCAACAATGAGCTTACCTGGACACCCGAAACCTATCGTATACACGAAATCCCCGTAGGGCAGGCTTTAACCATAGAAGAAGCCGTACAATTTTATCACCCTGAGGATAAGCCATTGCTGGACAATGCTTTACAAAAGATGATGACCCAGGGAGCAGCTTATGACCTTGAGGTGCGCATCATCACAGCCAAAGGCAAAGAAAAATGGATACGGGCCACTGCGGGCATAGTGCATAAATCAGGAGAAAAAATCATCAAATTCCGGGGATCTTTTCAAGATATTAACGAGAGAAAACTGAGGGAAGAAGATATCAAGAGGTATTCCGAGCGTCTCGCACTGGCTACAGATTCCGCGCAGATAGGGGTTTGGGACCTTGACATTCAAAAGGACATCCTTAACTGGGATAAACAAACCTGCCTGATTTTTGGAATTGGGGGAGACAAATATCAGGGCACTTACGAAGATTTGGAATCCCGTACCCATCCCGATGATCTGGAAAACCTTCCTAAGCTGGTAGATCTCCAACAATGGAAAAATAATGACATTATTGTACATTTTAGAATCATCATACCGGACACCCAAGAAGTAAAGTATATCCAATCTTCTGCCAAGGTGATATTTGACAAACATCAAAAAGCGGTACGCATGATTGGTGTGCATTGGGATATCACGTCCTCCAAGCAATACGAGGAAAGCCTGAGAAAAAACAACGAAGAATTGAGAAAGACTAACGAAGAGCTGGACCATTTTGTGTACAGCACCTCTCATAACCTTCGGGCGCCCCTCACCTCAGTGATGGGTATCGTAGACATATTGCGCGAAGCTGAATCGGAAGAAGAAAGGAATACGTTCATGGATCTCATTCAAAAGAGCATTTACAAACTTGATGAAACGATCCAGGAGATCAATGATTACTCTAAAAATGCGCGTGTGGAGGTCCAAACGCTTTCCATAGACCTGAAGCAGGTGATTGAGAACATCGCGGAGAGCCTTTCCTTTATGCAGAACGCGAGGGAGATGAACCTGGAACTAAGCATTCCTGATGGTTTGGATTTTTATTCAGACCCTGGCCGGATCAAAATTATCTTCAATAATCTATTGTCCAACGCTGTCAAATATGCGAATCCGGCACAAGAAGCGCCCTTCGTATCGGTCACCGTAGAAAAGAGGCAAAAAGGTATACACATCCATATTCAAGATAATGGCATTGGCATCAAGCAAGAATATCTGGATAAGGTTTTTAATATGTTTTTCCGGGCTACCAACAAATCCAGTGGCTCAGGGCTCGGGCTTTATATCGTCAAGGAAGCCGTAGAAAAATTAGGGGGAGAGATTAGCATAAGTTCCTTCCCAGGAGTAGGTACTGACTTTTACATTGACCTGCCCAACCTGAAATAAAAAGGGAACCGTACCCCCACTCACAGGAGTGGTGATACGGTATTAGAACAACTCCCTTATTCACGTTCTCCGCTGGCAGGGTTTTTCTGCCCGCTCAAGTTTTTATCAGGAGTTTCTTTTTTAGTCAGGCCATCCGGCACATCTACTGGGGGCATGCCCAGCACCGGATTGGATGACATAAATCCAAAAGGCATCAAACTCACCGCGATTGTATGCTGGTTCATGATAGGCCATTCCTCTGGTCTTACGATGTGGGTAACCCCTCCCACATACCATACTACCACGTCCGTGTTTTCCAGACTGCGGTCTTGTGCTGTCCAGGCAGGTAGGCCTTGTCCTTTCTGGTTGCTGGCCGGATAATCTCCCGCCGGGTACATTTCATCAGCTTGATAAGGTGTTGCCCAGAAGTGATGGTAAAGTACCGGGGCGCGGTTGTATAGTGAGGAATTTTTAGCAGCCAGTGGCGTAATGCCCGCACTGGGATGAAGCATATAAGATGAGCTATGGCCAAACTTGTTCTTTACATGATGGTTCATGATCATCCACATACGGCTGGTAGATGCATTGGCATCCCTTTGTGCTTCCAGCTCAGTCTTGAACATGCTCATCTTACCGATCAAGGCATTTCCAAAAGGGTTTTCTGAGGAATTAGGTGCCGCCACAGAGTTCATTTCACCTACCATGTTTT
>JBBSOG010000025.1:0-22519 GCA_038259985.1 Cytophagales bacterium | reverse complement strand
GATCTTCATCCGTGCCGGTAGAAAAATCTCTCAGATCATCTTTGGTCAAAGTCTGTCGGGTAAAAATACCGGTTTTAGGGTAAGGCTGGGTAGGCCAGGCTTCTTCTCCCGGTATGTCGGAGCCGGGTACGGGCCGTTCTTCCATCTCAAAGAGCGGTTCGCCGGTTTCCCGGTCCAGCACAACCAGATAACCCATTTTGGTAGGCTGCACTACGGCATCTTTTTCTATTCCATTGATGGTAATACTTACCAAACTGGGCGCGCAGGGCAGGTCATAGTCCAGCAGATCATGATGGAGTACCTGATAATGCCAAATATATTTGCCCGTAACGGCCTCTACGGCGATCACCGAGTTGCCATACAGATTTTCTCCTTTGCGGTTGGCACCATAAAAGTCATAAGATGGGGAACCGGTCGCCAGAAAAACCCAGCCTCGCTCCTGATCTACACTCAAGCCACCCCATACATTCACCGCTCCGTACCATTCTCCCTCCTGCCACTGCCAGGTCTCATGGCCAGGCTCCCCTTCCTGCGGTATGGTATGGAATACCCAGCTCATTTCACCGCTGCGTACATCATAAGCCCGCACAAATCCGGGAGAGGAATTATAGCCTTCGCCGGTAGACGTGCCCATAATGATCAGGTCCTGATAGATAATACCAGGAGAGGTAGAAGAAAGACTGAGTTCTTCTACGGGATAGATCAATCCTTCCCGCAAATCTACTTTTCCCTGCCTGCCAAAGCTTGAAATCACTTTGCCACTAGTAGCATCCAAGGCCATCATATTATGTCCAGCGGTAAAAATAATCCGTTTTTCCTCACCATCGCTCCAATAGGTAACCCCCCGGTTGACACCGGCGATGGTATTTTCCGACGCAGGTAGGTATTTCCAAAGTTCTTCACCGCTTTTGGCATCCAATGCAATGACTGCCAGTTGGGGAGAAGTCACGTACATCGTTCCATCTATGATGATTGGGTTACATTGGATAGCAGTACGCTCCCCGGCATCACCGCTATGGTACTCCCAGACGGGTTCTAACTGCTGCACATTCTCGGTATTGATCTGTTCCAGGCTAGAAAACTGGTTCGCCGCGGAAGTGCCGCGGTATACTTCCCAGTTTTCATCGGTAGCAGGGTACTGACCGGGCTTGTCGGACTGGCAACTGGCGGTGTAAAGGAGGAATAAGAAAAGGAGGCACGCATTGAAAATGCGCGCCAGGATTCTCAGACTAGCGCGCGTTTGCAACGCGTGCCTATTAAATGAAAGGCTTGTGGTCATGATAGAAGGTTCGTTGCAGGTATTTTGATCACTTAGTATCTAAAATAGAAAGCTTTTGTGAAGGTCGGTAATGCATAGGGCTTTATTTTTCCATGCAGGGCGTATCCACGCAGGGCGATACAATCGCCTTTTTCGTACACCTTCGTTTAAAACGAAGGCGATAATTCATTCTGGCGCACATTTCCAATGCGTACAGAGTAATAATCATGCGTTACAAACACATGCCAGGATTATATGAATGCTTTTTAGCACCTTCATTCCCCCGTTTAAGTCCTCAGCAGGGCAATTACAGGCACGTAAAACTATGACCTGAGCCTCGGCTTGCTACTTTGCAGGCTATGCAAAGGTAACTTTGAGCCTCAGAAAGCACTTTTCAGGCAGGTAAATGTGCTAACCTGAGCATCCGACTAGTGTTTTACAGGCTGATTTTTCTATGATTTACCGCTAATTCACTCCATTTTACCATTTTCCTGCGCATGTTATATTCTTCAAAGCTCCGCTATTTATATAAATAACAATACTATTAATTTTAATATTACAATTAATAGTAAGGGGCATGAGAATTTCTTCATTCAATCAAAAGGAACTGTCTTATCATGTAGAGGTCGCAGTGAAAGCGGTCCTAATGGTTCCCGAGTTGGAAGCTGCTTTGAACATCTGTGGCCTTAGCCCCGACAAAGCCAAAGTAGGACTTTCGCTCAAAGAGGAGGTCATTCAATGGCAGGAAAAGCAGGAAGCATGTTATCGCAATGCAATCCAGGCGCAACGTACCCTGGGGCGTGTCCGTGAGACGATAGACAGCATCTATATCAGGCACCGCACTGCTGCCCGATTTGTGTACCGGGAAGATGAGGACATGCTCAGGAAATTGCATTTGCAGGGTTCACGGCGCAAACGCTATACCGGCTGGCTGGATATGGTACAGAAATTTTACCTGCATCTGGACGCTGAGGTGGTAGTACAGTTTGGCATCCTGCCTGAAGAGGTGAATGAAGTCAAAACCCTCCTAAGCCAACTCTCCCAACTCCATGTGTTGCGCAACGACAGCCGTCGGCAAGCACAGCAAGCCACAGAAGTAAAGCAAAAGGCAGTGACCAAGCTACGTCACTGGTTCCGCTACTTCATCAGCACCGCCGAACTCGCCTGCAAAGACAATCCCTACCTGCTAGAAGCGATGGGCGCGGGGGTGTATGTGCGGTGAAAGAGAATTTAAAATTAGGATAAGTGGTGAGCACGCATTGTAAATGCGCGCTAGATTTGCTCATTATGATTGGTAACTAAATACATTAATAAACTAGGTCAAATAAAGTCTTGTTCTATGAAAATTTTAAGTGTCCTATTCATCTTACTACTATTCTTTCACTATGGAACAACTCAGAATTTAGAGGGCAAATGGAAGTGGGAGAATAAAAATTTATCAGGGGAGGTTTATTTTGATAGTAAATCATATTTTATAAAGGTTTTTCTTAAAAATTCAGACGTTAAAATAAGTGAGTCATTCAGTTACTACAAAACAAGCAATGATACTCTTATATTTAGCCAGATTAACTTTGAAGAAAACCCATCTAAGTTTAAATACTATAAAATCAAGAAGCTTACAAATGAGAAACTTGAATTAATTGATTTGTCAACAAACGAAATTGATAATTATTCAAATTTAGATCACAAGAATTACAATTAGTCAAAAATTGAGATGGATCAATTTTATTTTAATGGAAGTATTGGCTGCGTCTCTACAAATAATCAAATTGACTTTAACAATTGCTTGAACTTTGGTTCAGTTTCCATTCTTTCAAGTATTGAAGAAATAGAAAGTCTAATAGGAAAACCGTATACGACTGTAAAAAAGGAAGGAACTGATTATTTTATTTATTTAATACCTAGTGATTTGGAAACTTCTCCTTATTTGGCTGTGAGTTTGAATGAAAACGGATACTTAAATACCATCCAATTAACTGGAGATAAAAGCTTTGATAATTTTGCTTTTTCAGGAATTAGGCTTGGTGATTACTTCACTATGGTTGAAAATCGCCTTGGCAAACCGTCTAGTATTCAAAGTTTAGATGAACAAACAGAAATCTGGTCTTACTATCCACACCATATTTCTATTGAAATCAAGGATAAGTTGGTTTATTCTATTAAACTAAGAAGAATTTGACCATATCTAGCGCGCGTTTGCAACGTGTTCCCACTCTCTAATCTATATAACAAAACAACGATCTACAACAAGCATGTCTGAAAAGTAGAAGATACATGATCCTGCTGCGCTGTACCTTGTAACCTTAACCGTAGTATACTTAATAGATCCCGCAATGGAATTGTATTCACCCGAAGAGAATTTCGTCATATTTTTACCAATGCGTTGCAGCATTGCCAGCAGCATAAAGGCTTAGTCATCCATGCCTGGGTGCTGATGCCCAGCCACGCCCACCTGATTATTTCCACCCAAGGAGAACCGCTCTCCGATATCCTCCGCGATTTAAAGAAATATACCAGCAAACAGATCGTGAAAACTCTAAACGAAATCAATTAAAGTCGTAATGACTGGCTGTTAAGGGCATTCCAAAACGTGCAGAAGAATTAAAGCGGGTGAAATCATATAAATTATGGCAGGATGGCAACCATCCCATCTTATTGGATCGCAATGCTATGATAGATCAACGCTTGGAATACATCCACTACAATCAGGTAGAAGCTGAAATGGTGGATGAACCTGAGTATTATTGGTATAGTTTAGCCAGGAATTATGCCGGGAAGAAGGGTTTGATAGATGTCTGTTTGTTGATATAGTAAAATATTAGGAACGCGTTGATAAGAGATTATGGACAATGAGAGAAATAAGGCAAAACATACATCCTATCACCCTTTTGCTGGATATGGTTTATATTGGTAGCTATTGCTAAAACCCTCAACGCAAGCTTATGGATGCCATGCAAAGGTATATGGAACAACTGGTAGACGAAATTCGCCAGTCAGCTAAAGATAAAGATGAGAATATACAATTTAACGTTCCCACAGAGCTGTTGACAGTACCGAAAGGTTATGAGCACTTTCCGGTGATACCTGCACAAAAGGCATTTGAATGGTTTAGGCTTTCTGTGGATACTTTTCCTCCCGCTGAGAAGTGGAACGAGAAGCAATTACTGTACATGTGTGTGATACTTCGTCACCTCTTTGAGCATTATAACATAAACGTAGCGTTGCCTAATGATATGCCCTACGACATGGTGTACTCTTTTCTGCTGGAAGCCATGCACAAGTACACCAGTTGCCAGCAGGAACACCAAAACCACATATCTTTTTGTAATGGCGATGAAGACAGTTGTCCTTTCGGTAAGTTCTGTGCCACAGATGATCACTCCTGCGATACCTGGGCGATAGGATATGACTGGGCTGGTTATTGGGAGTTGAAAGACATGGAGGATCAGGATAAGTCTTAAGCCGTGTTGGAAACATACATCTTGGCAGGCCGACTGTAGAAAAGCATATATCTTAAAAAAAAATAAAACTTTTACCCCTCATAAAATCAAGATTCGCTCGTCCGCATTTGCAATCATACGCGTCAACTTAAGCAAACATAGATACAGCAACTATTACGTCTATCTAACATATATGTACAATATATGCATGATTTAGTTGATTCAATAGCCTTTTACGTATCTGATATAGTTTGTTGTAAAGACGCAGGTTGTTCTAACCCGCCCTCTATTGGCAAAAGTAAACTTCTGCAGGAGAATGAGCTACCGCTTTGTAGTTGAAGTTATCTTATCTTTCCAACAAAGCCCACGACTCCGGGCTTGCTGCGTCTTTGCTTACGAAAACATGCGATGGACGCGGGGTTACGTCAAATGTTTGAAGCAAAATATGCCATCTTGTCAGAAAACCTCCATCTTTTCACCTGAAAATATCCTCCGGAGCCAGGGTTAGGCCACGTTATTCTACAAAAATTTGTAGCAGACGTAAGGTCGCTTCAAATTTTCACACTGCAATTTGACGTGGACGCGGGATTACTACATCTTTTCAAAAATGACTAGGCTGTTTTTCTGACATTTTGGCGACAAAAAAGCCCTTTTATATAAGCTTGACCCCATACTTACCCGGGTAATTGTGGGTTCAATCTGCAAAAAAATGATAATCTTCCAACCATTCTGCTAATCGCGCAGGCCACTTGCTGATGGTTTGGTACTCCGAGCGCTCACCCATATTGAAACCATGTGCCCCTTTGTCATAAAAGTGCATCTCTACCGGGGCTTGGGCTTTCCGGTAAGCATTTAGCAAGTCAACAACTGTCGCTGAGCAGCATTCATCATGGTTGCTGGCCAACAAAAAAGCCGGAATGGCATCTTGGCTCACTGTCTCAGGTATGCCCAATGGGCCGGGGTAGATCTGAACCTGAAAATTAGCCTTGGCTGCTTGCTGTTCTACGACATCGCTTGCCTTGGCATTGCCAGGGAAATCCTCGTAGGCAATCATATTGACCACCTCCCCTCCTGCTGAAAAGCCCATAATGCCTATGCGATCTTCTTTAATATGCCAGTCCTTTGCATGGGCACGAATCAAGCGCATGGCACGGACCCCATCTTCTTTAGCGTGTTGGATGTTGTACGGAGAACCTTCTTCCCTGAAAAGCCGGTATTTGATGACAATGCCGGTAACGCCCAGGGTATTTAGGTATTTGGCGGTCTTAGTGCCTTCAGCATCAAATACCAGCAGCCGATGCCCGCCCCCGGGAAAAATCAGTACCGCTGATCCATTGGGGTTTTCAGCCGGAAAAACAGTGATAGAAGGATTGTGGATATTTTTGACCCAGTAGTCTTTGGCTTCTTCCGCTTCATTTTTTCTATCTGCAAAGCCTGGTGCGCCGTTTTCCCAGAGCGGTATGACTATGGGGGCATTTTGTGCATATACTGCTAAAGTGGAAAACAGAAAGAAGATCAGGAGGGTTGCGTTTTTCATGTGCATAATTTAGCACAAAAAGATTTGGCAATGCCAATTCATGAGTGATAAATTATCTCTGTTGAATATTAGCTGACCTGAGGAACTTCCTGTTCTGACAACGGAATAGTAAACATAAAAGTACTGCCTTCGCCTTCTTCACTTTCAACACTAATGGTTCCACCGTTCTTTTCCACAAAATCTTTACAAAGCAATAAGCCCAATCCGGTGCCCTTTTCGTAAGCGGTGCCTAATGTTGATTTTGAATCATTGGTAAACAGGTTCTTTTTCTCCTCAAAGCTAATACCCTTGCCAGTGTCTTTCACGATGAACTGCAGTAATCCATCATCCACACTTGTCTTTACAAAAATTTTATCTCCGGCAGAAGTAAATTTAATCGCGTTGCTTACCAGATTTCTTACGATTAATTTTGTCATCTCGTAGTCAGAAAATACACTTTGAGAATTTTCCACGCGATTATAGATCCGCACTTCTTTTCTTTCGGCTTGAGTAGAAAGTAAATGCAATGTATCGTCTACCAGGTTTTTGACATCAAAAACCTCAGGGTTGGGTTTGATCCCCTGCATCTGGCTTTTCGCCCAGTTGAGAAGGTTATCTAAGAGACTGGTGGTAATATTGACTTTAACCCTAAGTTCTTTAGAGATCATCTGCATTTCTTCAGGAGAAATCCTGCCCTGGGACATCAGGTCCAGGATTCCTTCTAAAGAATTTAATGGGCTTCTAAAATCATGGGAAATAATAGAAAGCAGTTTATCCTGTATTTGATTGGAGCGCTGTCGGTCATTTTTCTGTCGGTTAATATTTTCATTCAGCACAGTAAGTTCCCTGATGATTTTTTCTATCTCTTGCTTTTGTTTTAACAGCCTTTGGTTAGCTAAGTTTTTATCCTTGTTGGAGTTCATCAACACAGAAAGTACAATGAAGCTCAATATCAGCCCCAGCGAAACAAAAATAACCACATAGGTTTGTTTTTCTATCAATACCTGCTGATCATCAAGGATAGCCGACTTGAACTCAATATCGGTTGTTAAAGCCTCGTTTTCAGCTTCCTTTTTGTTGAGGTGCAGCAGGGCGAGGCGCTTATTTCTTACTTCATTGTAGATGCTGTCTTTATAAATATTGCTTAAATCACTGTAATGAAGCGCTTCTCTAAAATTCCCTTCACGCTTGAATATCTTACTCATCACCATTGAGGCATCCCTGACTTGGCTTTTAGTTTTTGAGTTTTCTGCGAATTCAAGCGCTTTTCTGGCATAGCTTAATGCCCGATGGTAGGAATTTTTCTGCAAATATAATTCTCCCAACAATATTAATGTGCGGGTATGTTCAAATTTATCTTCAATATCGGTCTGAATTTGCAGGGCTTCCTTGAGATGGGGTTCAGCCTCATCAAATTTTTGTTGACTGATATATACTTTACCCATGGACTGCAAATTCACCGCAAGTCCGTTTTGATCTTTTAGTGAATCATCAAATTGATAGGAGCGCTTAAAATAATAAAGGGCACTATCATATATACCCATGTCCAGGTAGACCTCTCCTATGCTGTGAAGAGGATAGGTAATGATTGATTTCAGGTCATTTTCAACGGAAAGATTGTAAGCATGATAAAGGTTTTCCAGCGCCTCGTCAAATAATCCGTTTTCTTGATAAATAAGCCCAATGTTGTTATATACTGATACTATTTTTTTGGGTTCATTCGCATTGCCCAAGGCTGCAAGGGAGCGTAAATAGTAAGAAAGCGCTTCATCATAATCCCCAAGTTCATCATACACTACTCCGATATTGTTTAGTGTCTGACTGATATTGATGCTATCATTTCGTTTTTCAAATTCGTTGAGGGCCTGTTGAAAATACCTCAAGGCTAGGTGGTCTTCGCCTAACAAATCGTAGGATAAGCCGACCGAACGATAAGCCTTACCCAGCAAAGTATCATTGTTAGTATATTCTGCTTTTTTTATTGCTTCCAGGGCTAAAGCCAATGATTGTGAAGGCTCTGAGAAATTTTTTTCAACACTTTCAGTTACCAAGCTATCAATACTTTCGGATGGATCAAGCTGTTTATCTTCTTCTGGTTCAGTACCATATGCATAAGACCATATAGGCATTACCAAAAAGAGAAGAGGTATATAAAAAGAAAATAGACGCATCAACGTAACAAGATTTTGTATCCTCAAACCCATCAAGTGTTTTAGGAAGATAAACGTATAGGTTAGTAGTTTATTTGTATTCATTATCAATACTAAAGTCGTTCTTTATGGCATCTTATATATTTTGCAGGGGCTTAGTTTCTTACGTTAGTTAGTTTTCTTCGGTTTTTTGATCATTTGATCAAAGAAAGCTGCTTTTTAGGCTTTTCTTAATTTCTATGTATAAAATAAGTGAGGTAAGTAATTTCTTTTTTTTGTTTGATAGGATATAGAGAATAAATCAAGACTGAAACTTACATCAATATAGTCATCAAACTATACTTATTGCTAACAAAAGTTACAAATCCGGTCATCTTCATTTGTAAGATTTCTTAATATTCTGACTGTTCGGATTGTAAAATAAATTACTGAATTTGATAAGTACAATTAACCAAAATCACTTTGTTTGTAAAGCATGATTGCCTAATCAAAATTATGCCCTTAGTCCTGTGATTTTTTTTTATAAATATTGTTAAGCCTTTATGAAAACTTTTGTCTTAGTTTGCTTAATAAACATTTCAATTTCAACAAACACTTTTATATACGCTCAGCATTCAGCTGTAACTGCTGAGCAGTTTTATGAAGATGCCTCTATTTTTTATGAAAAAGGCAACTTAAGTCTTGCCCTGGATTACTTGAATGAATCTGTCTCGCGGGAAAGCGAATTTTTAGAAGCCTATTTGCTTAGAGCAAAGGTTAAAGAATTGCTCCATGATATTTCCGGGGCACAAACCGACTATTCTATTGTATTGTATATAGATCCCTACTTAACTGACGCCAGGTTTCAGCGGGCCAAACTTTATTATCAGCAAAACCGCTATACGGACGCTCTAGCAGATTTCCATTTGTTGTTACAAATGCCCCCTGGAGAAACCACTACCGTATATTTCCGTGGTAAAAATGATGCAAATGGTTTTTCTACACAAAATATAACGACCCTTCAGTCAAACATGAATGCAGACATTTACAATTATATCGGGCTTGCCCATTTGTATTTAGAAGATTTAGATAGTGCTGGTTTTTATTTAGATCAAGCGATACTGGTTAAACCACATGAAGCTGATTTTTACGTCAATCGCGGACTTCTGGACGAGGCTAAAGCTGATACTTTATCAGCCATCAAATTGTATCAAAAAGCATTGAGCCAGCAAGCTGATCACGCTGTGGCTTTAAATAATTTAGCAAAGTTATGCAGAAAAACAAGGTACAGCCACTTGCTTCAAGAATTCTATGATCAGGCAGTAGCTGAAGCTGGCACTTATCAATCTTACTACACCCGGGGCATTGTGCGTCAGGCTTCAGGTGCGCACAAATCTGCTATTGAAGATTTTGACGCCGCCCTTGAAATGTCCGGGCAAAACGATGAAATACTGCTGATGAGAGCGTTTAGTAAAGAGATGACATCGGATCTAAGAGGGGCTTTAACGGATTATAGCAGTGCTTTGAAGCTGAATCCATTGCTGGAAAAAGCGAATTCTAATCGGGGAAATGTGCTCTATAAACTCCACAGGTATGAGGAGGCTATCCGCGATTTTGATCGTGCCCTTAGCATCAATCCCAATAATGCAAAATTATATTATAACCGAGGGCTTGCCTTGTATTTAAGTGGTAATAAAGAAAAAGCTTGTTCTGATCTTCAAAAAGCCTTAGAAATGGATTTTACATCAGCGCTGGCCCCACTAGACTCCTATTGTGAACCTATTATAATCAATTAACGAAAACAATTTATGCCCGTAATTTTAGCAAAAAAGTTGAATCAGATTAACCAGTTAACAAAAAAGGCCCGGAATTAGGGCCTTTTTTAAATTCACAATAGCTTGAACCTGATTTTAAGCATTGGCGTATTTGCCAAACAATTCTTCTTCCAAACGTTTTAGATAAGCTTTTACTTCCTTAAGTGCGTTTTTGTCTTTTTGCTGAATTGTCTTGTTAACAGAGGAAACAATATTAGCTTTGATCCGCTTGATTCTATCTTCTTTATTGGTAAAAATAGGCTCGTTATCCTTAATAGTCTCAATGGCTTCATTCACACGCTGATCCATTTCACTCTGAGCCTTTTCAGCTTTCTGGGCATCTTTCTCTTTTCTGATGCTTTTGGCTTTATTAAATAAATCGGCTTCATTTTTTATCTTCCCAATCTGTCGGATATCTTTAACTTGGGCTAAAGTTTGTACATCGCTTTTCTTCACTTTGATTCTGCCCAGCAATATATCGTTTTTCATCTGGGGGTTACCTTTCGCAATCAGCTCAATTCCTTTAGCAAATTCGGCATCCCTCAGGATTGTTCTATCGCTTACATTAAATTCGCGGGCAAGAACTTCAGACGTCTTATCGCCACTCTGCCCACTAGAGAGCACTTTATCATAACCTCCTCTTTTCTTCTTCATACGCTCGTATTTCAATCCTCTGAAATAGCTTAGCTGGTCGGGGTTGAGGTTTCTTCTTCCTAGCTGGTGGTTGATCATCCAGTCTTTTGCTTCTTCCTCAGAACCAAACTTGATAATTCTAACCCTAAAGGGAATGTCATACTTAGAACAGATCTGATATCGGTTATGCCCATCTACCAAAAGTAAGCCGCTGTTTTTCTTATCCCATAAAGTTAATGGATCCAGACATCCATTTAGCTTGATATTTTCTTCTAATTGTTCGCGACTATCATCGGATAATGGGGTAATAAAGTCCTGCAACTCTGGCTTGATTTTAATTTCATCAAACTGGATAGACCCGGTTTTTCCATTATCAGTTAAAACCTGAATTTCATTCAATAGGCTTGCTTCCATAATAAAATATAAATGATATTAATTCAAAAAAAGTAGTTTAATTATTAATTTGAGTAAAACGAGAAGGGTAAATTGTTTATTAACAAATGGTAAAGTTGTAAATGCATTTCTTTTAATACTTGGAACACGTTAATAAGTTTATTATTATTTGTGTTTTGTCTTTTTCTTGATTTTAAGGATTTACATGTGTTTGTAAAACCAACATCCATCATAGTCTTTTGAATGATAAAGGACAAAACCAAATAGTATGGGGTTACATTTGAAACCAATAATTGTCTGTTAAAACTTAGCTTAAACTTTAAACTATGATAGTGAACTAATGTCACCTTTAACATCGCATAGTTAACAAAAAGTTCTCTCAAAATTAATTTAAAAACCTTAGAAAAGATACATAAAACCCGTTTTCAAAAGAATATAATATAAGGACGATAAAAATCTTCAGTTTATTTATTTGATCGGAGTTTTACTGGGGTAAAAAAAACTTAAAACTGATTTTTGATATTATAAATATCTCCTTTATAAAGCCATCTTAATTTGAATATTAGTAAAAATACCCCAGAATATTTATCAAAAATCAAACAACTAAGATGGCTTTATTCAATGCATTTGTTATGGATTTGTAAAAGTCGTAATAAGTAAAAATGCTTTTCGGGTAAAAGAATATTTTGTTGTTGAACAAATGTCACTAAAAAAGGCCATTTCATAGTTTGAAAACATTCCAGGAAAAACATATCTCTATTTGCACAAAAAAAATGAGATGTTCAGTACATCAGAATTTACACATCCAAAGCAATGTCGTGCTTCTTAAGCCAATCTTCCCATGAAGGTATTTTTCTTGCCAAGGGGTGAAGGCAAGGGTCATATAGGATTTCTTTATACTCATCGTAGGAGCGGCTCAACAAACGCTGAAAACCTTCGGGTAATTCAGACCAGTTTAATCGTTCTTTTTTTTCTTTCACCAATGTTTCTTCGATATCTAAACTCATATTCATTAAATCAATAAACAGTAGTATTGTTATACGATGGTAAAATAAATTAGATTTTTTTATCTTTAACTCAAAGAGGTTTGCATACTAAGCTGTAAATTAGAAAAATTTCGCGCAACAATTCTGATAGTAATGACTGATTGAGCTGTTTCTGATTTAACCATAATTTTTTTGATTGAGTTAAGCTATGACAAGTTTTCATAAGTTTCCTGTGACTGATATTCCTCACATATTCCATCCTTTTGAAAAGGACAGCCCTTTTAGTCATTGTGTCAATTGCCAAAAGTATTTGCTGGACCAAGATGTAGAATATGTGATTGAAAAAGCAGTCCGTCAATATCCCGAATTCAATACTACCGATGTCATTTTTGAATATGCTATGTGCCTGCAATGCGCGGAATTGATTAAGAAAGAACTTTCTAAAGAATCACTCGCCAATGTACAGTCGTACATGATCAACAAAAGTAATTTGCTGGCACAAAGTCAACAGTTACGGCAGGCGCATAATTGGAATGTAAATGATTGGATTGGCCGCTGTATCATTACTGGCGAAATGATTGAAGATCAACAAGAATATCAGATTTTTGCCCACTGCAAAGGTAACCAAATGGTCTTCTCTGCCATGCCTTATATGATTAGTGGTAAGGCAATAGATGAAATGGCAGACTTACTTTCGCAGAAAACACAGGATGAACTCAATCGTTTTATCAATAATAATTTTGGCATTCCACCAGAATTCAAAAAACACATACTTGACAATCCAGTAGCCTTTTTGTAATTTTTTTGAAGTTTTTTCTAATTAAAATCCGGCACAATTTTTTTGTAATCACAAACGCTACTTGTTATTTTTTACCCTTTTTACGAAATTTAGTAGAGCATCCAAACTAGCTTTTTCCTGTTCGTACATACCCATATGGGCACAATTTTCTAGGCTGATTAGTTGGCTGTGTCCTTGCGGAAGTTTGCTTTGTTCCAACATATCCTCATAAGGAACAGCCTCGTCCCTTTTACCAGCAATAAATAAACATGGATATGCTGCTTGTTGCAGCACATTTATCCTTTCGGGACGGTCACGCATGGCTTTGGTATAAGCAATGGCTGTCTTTACGGCAGTGTCATTTACGATTTTTTTATATGCTGCCATTTGAATAGTCAAACTTTGGTGGTTTTTTTCAGCAAAGAGAGAAGGCACAAAGTTTTCTGAAAATGGCTCCATGCCATGAGTTTCTAAGAAATGCACAGTTTTATCACGTTTCACTTTTTTTTCAGTACTATCTGCTTTAGCGGTAGAGTGAAACAAACTCAAGCCCTTGAATATTTCAGGAAAAAGATCCGCCAAAGCTAAGTTAACGTATCCACCTAATGAATGCCCGATAATGATGGCTTGCTGTACATCAATCTGCTTCAAGAAATCTGCCACCTGCCGGGCTGCATCGTCAACAGAAATAGCACCTTTTACTCCTGGATTTCCCCCGAAACCAGGTAGGTCAGGGGCAATTACCCGGCACTCCGTAGCTAATGCCGGGATGAAATGTTCCCAGATTTTCTTGCTCTCACAAAAGCCGTGTAGCAATACTACGGGTATTCCTTCACCTTGCTCAATATAGGCTAGTTTATCTTTCATAAAGTAAGCGAAAAAAAATTATCAACTTTTAACAGGTGCCGCCACAGCAGTCTTTTCCTTTGGCTTTGTCAAAAGCTTCCCTTCCTTCTTTAACAGCAAAAAAGGCAATGCCTACGGCGCCTACCGCATCAACGTAGGGAATATGAAAAAGCTCGTACAAACCACTGGAAAGTAACAATAGTAATGACAGTAACAAACAGGTTTTGGTACAATTGGCATCGGAAATGATTGGGCCTGAATTGAGTATTTTGCCTGCTTTCATTTTATAATGTACCAGCGCATACATACTCACAATGGAAATGAGGGAGATGATGATTCCAACCCTGGTGGTTATCGGTTGTTCTCCTGTCATAAAAGTAAGCACTGCACTGGCTAAAATGCCTACCGCCAAAAGGTAAAAACTAAATCCAGTAATACGAAGGGCCTGTCGTTCAAAACGATCATTTTTCGCTTCAGGATTGCTTTGCATCCGGTACACCATGTGGGCAATACCAATTCCAGAAATCACTTCCACAAAGCTATCTATTCCAAAGCCAAAAAGGGCCAAAGTTTCATCTTCCATGCCATAATATGTGGAAATGACCCCTTCCAGCATATTGTAAAATATGGTTACCATGCTCAACCAGAAAGCAATTTTCAGCCACTGTTGTCTTTCGGTATCTTGTTTTATGCTTGTAGTTTTCATACGTTTAATGTTTTTCCAGTTCGCAAACTTCCCCGGGAACTTCAAATTGTATCGTGATATGGTCAATGCGGAAGTCCTTAAGTACCCCGTTGACTTTTCTTCGCAATTCAGCTAGTTCGGATAATCGCATATTCTCTTTGATGACCAGATGTACCGACAGAATATTATAGCTTCCATCCATCGTCCACAGATGGGTATCGTGGGTTTCCTGAATATCAGGAATGGATATGAGCGATTCCTTTACCGTTTCAATATCAACATTTTCAGGGGTGGCCTGCAAAAATATCTTCATCACTTGGAGGAGGTTTTTGAAGGCATTCCACAAAATGTAAACTGCGATACAGAGGGAAAGGATGGGATCAATGATCGGCAAATCTATGAATAACATGATTATGCTACCCACTAATACCGCAACCCAACCCAATACATCTTCCAGCAAATGCAGCATGACTGTACGCTGGTTTACCGAGTCTTCGCTATTCTTTAGCCTGAATACCGCCGCCCCATTAAAAACAATTCCCGCAATTGCCAGGTACAACATACCTTGCGCATTGACTGCCTCAGGATGCTGAAGGCGGGTTACGGCTTCCACAATAATAATCACAGAACCTGCGAGTAAAATAACAGAATTGATTAGTGCGCTCAGGGGGGAAAAACGCTTGTACCCAAAAGAAAATTTCTTGCTCCTCCCCTTTTGCGAATAGTTTTCCAGAAACAAAGAAGAACCGATAGCAAAAGTATCCCCAAAATCGTGAATAGCATCAGAGGTGATTGCCATAGAATTGGTAATCCATCCACCTACAAATTCTATGATGGTAAAACTCAGGTTTAGAAAAAAAGCGACTTTTAAGTTGCCAGCAATAGAATGCTGATGCGTATGACCATGTTCATGACTGTCATGATGATTGCCCTGATCTGAATGATCATGATGGTCTTGGCTCATGATTAAATTACTAAATTTCTGTTTAATAAGTCCTGCGGCAGCAATAAATCTCCCAATATTGGTTTCAAATAGCTGTTATCAAACCTTTGAATTCTTGTAACATTTAACTTACAACTTTCAACTTACTCATATCAGCCAACTTTACTTTAGCAAGTTCCATTCCCTAAAATCTATTACCGTATCCTTGAATTTCCTTCCCACAAATCTGCGTTTTTGCCCAGCTTTTCCTTTAAAGGCAAAGTAGACTGATTGAGTTGCTCCAGTACCTCATCGTCAAGCTTGAGGTCTGCTGCTTTTACATTCTTTTTTACCTGCTCGGCATTTCTGCCCCCTACAATCACTGAACCTACCGCTGGCTGAGCCATGAGCCAGGCAATACTCACTTCTACCATAGGCTTCCCAATCTGGTCAGCAATTTTTTTAATCTCCTTCAAGATCTCAAAAGTTTGTTTTTCACATCCCGCTTCCCCGTGCCGTGCCTGAGATCTTTGATCGGAAAAATGTCTTGTCCTTGCCCGGTCGTCGGGTACTTCTTCAGGGGTGGCAAACTTTCCGGTAAGCAATCCCTGCATAATGGGTGAATAACAAAGAATCGGCACATGACGTTGCTTACATTCGGGAAGCACTTCATACTCTATGGCCCGCCAAATGAGGTTATAGGGCAACTGATTGCTACTTATTTCATCGGTAACTGCATAAGCACGGGACAGGTCTTCTTTTCCGAAATTGGAAACCCCAAAAGCCCTGATCTTTCCTTCTTTCTTAAGCTCAACTAAAGCACCCATTGTTTCTTCCACCGGTATTTCAGGATTAGGCCAATGCAATTGCAATAGATCCAGTTGATCCGTTTTCAGGGCTTTCAATCGTTCTTCGGTGGCTTTCTTAACATTTTCAAAAGCAAAATCATCGGGCTTAATTTTGGTGGCAATGATGATCTTGTCCCTGACTTCCCCTAACGCTTTGTAAATCAGGTTCTCCGAAGCCCCTTTACCGTACAATTCAGCGGTATCAAAAAAATTGATACCCATTTCGTAAGCCGTTCTCAATGCTTCAATAGAATCTTTCTCGTCCTGTGGTCCCCAGTTAAAGCCTCCGACAATGGCCCAGGCACCAAAAGCCATTTCTGAGATTTCAAAGTCGGTGTGTGGTAATTTGATACAAATCATAAAAATTCATTTTAGCCTGAAATTAAGGCTTTCTTTAGAAATGACAACCTTCCTGGCTAAATTCAAAATAAATATAGTATCATTCCAACGATTAACAGCTTCCAGGTGTCATGACATTAGCGATAACTTTACATTTAATAATATGAAAACGACTACTTTCAATTACTTTCTCAAACAAAGACTATTGTTCCCTGTCTTTTGTTTGTTTTTCTTTATTCAGTGTACCGACAAGGTAGAAGTCACCCGGACTTACCGTTTTATGAAGCCGGTTTACATGTCTACTTCGGAGCTAAGGGATGCGGTAAAAATCTTACCTCCCCGTACCATACAGGAAGCTGGAAAAATCTATTTCTCCGGAAATTACCTCTTCCTCAATGATCCCCGCGAAGGTATTCATATCATTGACAACAGTAATCCCTCAGACCCCACCCGGATAGCTTTTATCAATGTTCCCGGAAATTTTGACCTTGCCGTTAAAGGCAATTATCTGTATGCCGACAGTTTTATTGACCTGCTGGTGTTTGATATCAGTGATGTGAATAATGTGAAAGAAGTCAGAAGAGTAGAAAATGTATTTCCAATCTACAGTTCCTACACCGGGTTTCCAGCGGAAGAAGGCCAGGTCATTACCGAATGGGTACAGGAAGAGACGGTTGAAGTGATTGAAGGAGAGATGGACCCACTGTCATCTGGTATGTATTATTATCGGGGCGGTATCGCTTTTTCCAATGATATGGCGTTTGATTCTTTTTCCAACAGCAGCCGTTCTTACAGCTCCTCTTCCAGTACCAGCGGTGGGCTGCAGCAGGGAGTCGGGGGTTCTATGGCGCGTTTTGCAGTAGTCAATGATTATCTGTATACCATTGATGATTACAATATGCAGGTATTTGACATTCATCAGCAAGATAATCCCCAGGAACAAGGGGAAGACATCAATGTGGGTTTTATGATTGAGACGATCTTCCCTTACCAGGATAAGCTATTTATCGGGGCGCAGAACGGCATGCATATCTATGACAATAGTGACCCCGCTAATCCTACCTTTGTATCTACCTACGAACATATTACCAGTTGCGACCCGGTCGTGGTGGAAGGGAATACCGCTTATGTGACTTTGAGGGACGGCACCAATTGTGGAGGTTTTGCCAATCAATTGCAGGTCATAGACATTGAAGACCCTTATCAGCCTAAGCTAGTAGAAAGTTATGCGATGGACCATCCTTTTGGGCTAGGCATTGACAACGGTACTTTGTTTATTTGCGAGGGTGAATTTGGCCTTAAAGTATTTGATGCCAGCGATAAGAGAAATATCTCCGACCACATGCTTGTCCACTTTGATGACATTCATGCTTACGATGTGATCCCATTGGATGGTGTGCTTATGCTCATCGGCAATGACGGGCTGTACCAGTATGATTATACTGACCCCAAGAATATTAAACTCCTGAGCAAAATATCAGTGCCCGCATTATGAAAAAGGCGATCTTAATAAGTTTATTCCTGTTTTTTAGCCTTACACTCAGCGCACAGCAAAAGGTAAATGTGGTCTTGAAAAGTGGAAAAACGGTGTATGGCACATTGGTTAATTCCCTTTTTGAAGATTTCATTACCGTAGAATATTCTCCCTTAGACAGGGAGAATATTCCAATAGAAAACATCAACAGTATCAATTTTGGGGATTATCAACCCACCAAATTGGCATCCATAAAAGATCCTACTACTTTTTTTCATCGCCAGAGAGGATATTTTCATGCTACAGAGTTTCAGTTGGTAATAGGCCAGGGAAGCGGCGGCTTCGGATATAGCAATGTCTCTTTGCAAACGGTCAATGGCTTTGCCTTTAACCCTCACCTCATGGTGGGTTTAGGCACTGGTTTAGACAAGTACGGGGATTTCATGTTTACCCCGCTCTACGCGAGTGTTAGGGGCTTGGTCATGGAGCGAAAAACCAGTCCTTTTTATTATCTGAATGCTGGCTGGGGATTCATGTGGAAACCGGAAGATAGGCAGCAGGATTGGGTTAACATTGATTATCAGGACTATGGTGGTGGATATCATTTGCAGGGGGGCGTAGGTTATCAAATTAACATGAAAGGCTCTGCACTCACATTAGGTATGGGCTATCGCTTACAAAAAACGAGTCTTTCGTATAGCATGAGTGCTTGGGATTGGAATGGAGAGACCGAAACTGAGATTGATGAGAAACGCCTGCTCAGAAGACTTGTTCTCAGTGCTGGCTTTACTTTCTGAGTTTTCGTTACATTTTTTCGCCAAGTGAAGTTATTTGAAAGGTCTGTTTTATAGGGGCTAACCTGAACAGCCCTTTTTCTATGTGCTCTCCAAAATTATGTTTAATGTTTAATCAGCTAAACAAAACAAAACACTTTTTGGGTAGGTGGGTTTAGGAATATAATATTTTATGATCACTCGCAAGCGTGGAAAAAATTTATTCTTTATGAACCTACAAATAGAAGGAAGAACAGCAGTAATCACCGGAGCAGATTCCGGTATTGGCAAAGAAACCGCCATGATACTAGCCCAGGAAGGAGCTAACATCTTACTCACTGACCTGGAAAAGGACAAACTGGAAGCTACCGCCGAAGAAGTTTGTAGCTACAGCCAAAGCAAAGACAAGGTGATAACGCTTGTCGCTGACTTAACAAAATTGACTGATGTTAATAAATTAGCAGAGCAGGCCAAGTCATCTTTTGGTGGTGCCGATATCTTAGCCCATTGCGCCGGGGCAAGAGGGGCTGCGGGGGATTTTCTGGAACTCTCTGATGAAGATTGGCAAGAAACCATCAACATTGACTTGATGGGCTCAGTAAGAGTTTCCCGGGCATTCATTCCCCAGATGAGGCAAAAAGGCTGGGGACGCATTGTCATGATTTCTTCAGAAAATGCTTTTCAACCTTATGAAGAAGAAAGCCCATACAACGCCTGTAAAGCAGCAATCATCAATCTGTCCAAGTGCCTTTCCCGCGCTTATGGCAAAGATGGATTGCTGGTTAATTGCGTATCCCCGGCTTATATTGAAACCCCTATGACCAATGCTATGATGGAAGAATTGGCCGAGGAACATGGTTCTTCGGTAGAAGAGGCGGTCAAATGGTTTTTGAAAAACAAACGTCCACATATAGAAGTACAAAGACGTGGACAACCGAAAGAGGTAGCCACAGTCATCGCTTTTTTATGTTCCGAACTAGCCAGTTTCGTGAACGGAAGTAACTATCGCGTAGATGGAGGTTCAGTAGAAAGTGCTTTTGGTTAAAATATACTATGCCCTGGCAGATGACTGCATTCTGCTAGGGCTTATCTTCCAAAACTTAGCTTAGGAAAATGTGAACTACTGGTTTAAGGTAAAGGAAGCATGGAGCCAGAACCAATTTGCCACTTCTTCATGGCTACCACTTCCTGTGAGTACTTCCATGCTGGAGGTAGCAAACATCTGGGAATATCCCCCCTGTACTTTCACATTTTTGTAAGCTTGATATTCAAAAGCAAAATCTAATTCTTCTCCCAAATGGCTACCAAGGGAATTTTCTATGTCTGTAGGAGATGCTAAAACTGCCTGGCTATAAAATGAATGAATATCAACTGAAGTTTTTAACCGCGAAGTAAGTTTGTACTCAAGACCTAAAACGAAATCTTCTAATCCGGTTCCTGGGGTAAAATTCAGGTAGAAATAATCCAAATGCCCATAATATCTGTGCCGGAACCCGTACAACACATCAAATGAGTTGGTTTCTTGTGCGAGAGGGTTCATTGATTTCTCTGTATTTGTACCAGATACCACATCCGATCTTAGGGAAATTTGCAGGTTTTTAGTTAAATAATATGCTAATTCTGCTGACCATAAATAGGCTTTTTTACGTTTCACTGCTAATCCATCACCAAATTGTCCGTAAGCTAGCGCACGGAAAGAGATTTTGTCTTGCTTAAAGCGGATATTGCCCCCTATCGTTTGATCATAAGCCACAGTAGAATCCGGACGCTGAAGCCCCCGGTTGATCAATTTAAATGACGCGTTCCAGTGGGCAGAAAAATCCTTATGCAACCATAACATTTGTAGGTTTTTGTAATAATCCTGCTGATCATAGAAGGTGTTGAAGTTGTTCGCCTTGTTTTGGCTATATCCGGCTAATAAATGCCCCTTAAAAGTAGAGTCGTTAAATTTGATGATGCCCACATCATGTGCCCGGCCTGTCTGTGCCCAATTACGGGGATTGAAAAGATAACCTTCGTCGTAACTTAGTTCCTGACGGCCAATTTTGAGTTTCCATTTTTTTGACAAAACCGCCTGGATCCAACCTTCATATAAATTGAAAGTAGAGGCATCTCCTGTGTCACCCTGCTCACCCCAGATTCTCACATCTTGTGCAGAGAGATGAGCCTGCCACTTTTCTTCAAACTTATAATCAACATTCAGCCTAGTTCGCTGAGACACATGGACATTGGCTTTGTCCCCGATTGAGGGTAATTGCCGGGCACCATGCCTGTACTCAAAACGCGGCCGGATTTCGCCACCAAAAGTAAACTGCGCATAAGCCCCAAAACTGAAAAAAAACAAAATTAATAGGAATAAAATAGGTCTCACTAAATTAGCTTGTGGTCTGAGGTTCTGATTCATTAAGTTGGCGTTGCAAATTTTCTATTTCCAGTTGCTGACTTGCATTAAGCTTTTCTAGTTCTTTCTGTTTACGCACCATTTCCTCTTGTGTCGCCTGCATTTCTTCCTGGTTTTGCCGTAACTCTTCTTCCTGGGCCTGAAGCTGGTTAGCCATACCCTGGCTTTCTTCTAGCAAAAGTTTTGTCCGGCTGTTTATGATTAAAGCGCTCACCGTGGAAGAAATATTTTGGCAAAGTTGCTCCAGAAAATCAAACTGATAGTCAGGTATTTCATGAAAACCGGCCAATTCCAGAATTCCCATGATTTCTTCATCGTGAATGAGCGGTAGCAAGGCGATATAACGGGGGGCTGCCCCGCCCAGTCCGGAAGTGATCCGAATATAATTTTCAGGGATTTCGGTAAGAATGATTTTCTCTTTTTCCAAAAAACATTGGCCTATCAATCCCTCGCCGATATCTACCTTTCGGGCAATATATTTTTTCTTTCCATACGCATAGGTAGCAATTTGTTTCAAATAAGGCGTTTCTGATGCCTCACCGTCTTCTAAAATGTATAAAGCCCCCTGATTGATCTGCATATAAGTGGTGATATGCTTAAGAATTTCATCGCCCAGCATTTCCAGGTTTTCATTATTCTTTCTGATAATATCCACAAACTTAGCAACACCTTCTGTCACCCAGTTTCTGTTCCTGTTTTCTTCCGTATTTGATTTTAGTTTATTTCGCATGAGTACCAACTCATTTCCCAACACATCTTCATCACTTAATATCTGAAAATCATTGTCCAGTTTCCCTTCACCGATATCCCGTGCAAAACTGGTATAATGATCCATACCCGCTACCAACTTGTTTAAAGAAATCATCATTATTCCCAACTCATCCTTACGTACAACCACCACCTGATCTGCCGCTTTACCCTCTGAAAGCAAACCTAACCGCTTCTGTATCTGGTTGATATTTTGCGTCAAAATGTTACTGAAACGTATTGTAATAATGTTTCCAATAAGTAATAGTATCAATGAGATAACCACAAACCTGAAAATAATATTTCTGATTTCAATATAAACAGCCGCTTCTTTTGCTACTACCATTTCCTCAATCTGATCAATATAAATTCCGGTAGAAATGATCCATCCCCAGGGTTCAAATAGTTTGGAGTATGACAGCTTGCCAAAGACCTCCTGTGTATCCGGCTTCTCAATAATATATTCAACGTAAGCATCGCCCTGTTTTAAACAAAGTTCTGCCCTGGCCTGATAAATATTCTTCTGTTTATACTTTT
>JBBSOG010000024.1:0-22677 GCA_038259985.1 Cytophagales bacterium | reverse complement strand
CTTTCAAATATATTTTTAACCTTTTGCCCTTTACTTCTACGACAATATCCTCCTCCTTGACATTGAAATAATTGACTTCAATTTGCTGCTTATCACCGGAAGAAAGTTCAAGGTCTATCCCATCTGAAATGATTACCTGGGTAAATGGCCGGGAGATATCCTGATAAATTTCACTACTCAGACAGGAAAAGACAATACCGAATAGGCCTGCTAAAGTGAGGCCCAGGATTTTGTTAAATAACGTTTTCATAGCGGGTTGGGTAGTTTTATAGAAGATGCGGATTGGGAAGCAAAGGTTGCATTTGATTGATAGAAAAATAGCAAAAAAAACCCCGGCTAATTTAACCGGGATTCTAAATTTATTTTTTCTTAGCTTTTGCTTTTGGCTTGCCTTTGGCCCTCCCTTTTTTCTCAGGGGTTTTCTCTGCCAGTTCCAAACACTCCTCCAGGGTGAGTTCAGCGGGTTCTTTATCTTTGGGAATTTTGACGTTCTTTTTGCCTACTTTGATGTAGGGGCCATAGCGCCCTTTGAGTACCTGCACATCTTCGTTTTCGTCAAAAACTTTGATGTACTTTTCAGCATCAGCCTTCTTTTTGGCCTCAATGAGTTCAATGGCACGGTCAAGTTCTACCGATAGCGGGTCATCTTCTTTAGGTAAAGAAGCAAAGAGGTTTTTGTGACGAATGTAAGGGCCAAAACGTCCGATATTAGCGCTAACGGTTTCACCCTCATACTCACCGAGCTCGCGGGGAAGTTTGAACAGTTCAAGGGCTTCTTCCAGGGTGATGGTTTCAATAAACTGGCCTTTTCTCAGGCTGGCAAACTTAGGTTTTTCTTCAGCATCCATCTCACCCATTTGTACCATCGGACCAAATTTGCCCAGTCGGGCGATTACCGGAAGCCCGGTTTTAGGATCATCTCCCAACGCACGGTCGTTCTTTACCTGCGAACGGTCAATCTGTTCGGAACTCTCTACTTTGGCATGGAAGCGCTGATAAAACTCATCCAGCATATTGACCCATTCCTTTTTGCCCTGGGCGATTTCATCAAACTCTTTTTCTACTCGGGCGGTGAATGAATAGTCAATGACATTTTCAAAATACTCTACCAAGAAATCATTGACCACCATCGCGATATCAGTGGGGAAAAGCTTTTTCTTTTCCGTTCCGGTAATCTCGGTGAGCGTTTTGTTGTCAATCTTGTTATCCTTTTTGGTAAGCGTAAGCTCTTTATACTCACGTTCGGTACCTGCCCGGTCTTCCTTGAGTACATAACCGCGTTTTTGTACCGTAGAAATAGTTGGCGCGTAAGTAGAAGGTCGGCCAATGCCCATTTCTTCCAGCTTTTTCACCAGGCTGGCTTCCGTATATCTGGGCGGGTTACGGGTAAAACCTTGACGGGCTTTCATAAAGTCCAGTATCAGTTTCTGACCTTCTTTCAGTGGGGGGAGCAAGCCTTTACGGTCTTCATCACTTTCATCATCATCAGTAGATTCTATGTACACTTTCAGAAAACCGTCAAACTTGATCACTTCGCCGGTAGCAGTCAGGGTGTTGGGTAGCTTATTGTCAGGGTTCTTGAAGTCAATGGCAATGGTAACAATAGTCCTTTCAATTTCCGCATCAGACATTTGTGAGGCAATCGCCCGCTTCCAGATCAGTTCGTAAAGTCGCTGTTCATTGTATTCTTTGCCTGCTTCTTTGGTGGAGAAGTCAGTAGGGCGGATGGCTTCGTGCGCTTCCTGTGCCGACTCTGATTTGGTTTTGAAAGTCCGTTTATGAAAATATTCTTTACCAAAATTGCCGCTGATCTCTTTAGCTGCTGCATTCAAAGCATCCTCCGAAAGATTGGTGGAATCGGTACGCATATAACTGATCTTACCTGCTTCGTAGAGTCGCTGGGCAAGTGTCATGGTCTGGGATACTGAAAATCCCAATTTCCGTGATGCCTCTTGTTGCAAAGTAGAAGTGGTGAAAGGTGCAGCCGGTGATTTTTTGACTGGTTTTTTGTCCAGTTTTTGTATTTCAAAGTTTGCATCACGGCAAGCTTCCAGAAAGACCAACGCTTCTTCCTCGGTATCAAACTTTTTAGGTAATTCGGCTTTCAGTACGCTGCTTTCCTCTACTAGAAATTCAGCACTTATTTTGAAAGAAGATTTGGATTCAAAATCAGCGATCTCCCGTTCGCGCTCTACCACCAGCCTGACGGCGACAGATTGTACCCGTCCGGCAGAAAGCCCTCTTCTGATCTTTTTCCAAAGCACGGGTGATAGCTCAAACCCGACCAGGCGATCCAAGATACGGCGGGCCTGTTGGGCATTCACCAAGTCCAGGTCAATGGTCCGGGGCGTTTGAATGGCATTCAGAATAGCCGTTTTGGTGATTTCCCTGAAAACGATACGGCGGGTTTGTTCGTCTTTCAGTTTAAGTTCTTCCTTCAGGTGCCAGGAAATAGCTTCCCCTTCGCGGTCATCATCACTGGCCAGGAAAACAATCTCCGAACTTTTAACAAGCTTTTTCAGTTGGGCGATAATGTCTTTTTTGTCAGAAGAAACTTCATATGTAGGTTTGAAGCCATTTTTTATATCAATAGCTTTATCATCTTTGGGCAGATCGCGAATATGTCCGTAGCTTGAGGCCACTACATAATCTTTTCCTAAGTATCCTTCTATGGTTTTCGCTTTGGCGGGTGATTCTACGATTACTAGGTTTTTGGGCATATTAGACTTGCTTTATAAATCAATTTTTGAAATAAGTACGTACAAAGTACTGTTGATTGTCGGGTTAAGCTACATGATGGTCAGCTTGAATTCAACCCTTTATGCTATTGGCTGCAAATAAAAGAATTGTTTTTCATTAACATATACTACCACAAATGGTTAAAAATTTGTTTTTAGTGCGTCATGCTGAATCTGCAGAGGCAGTTGCTGGCATCAAAGATATAGAAAGAGAGCTTACTGCCAAAGGTTATCGCGATGCCCCGCGCCTGGGGCGATATCTTTTTGACCAAAGTATTCATCCTGACGCGATACTTAGCAGCACCGCCCAAAGAGCGAGGGCTACTGCCGAACTGATGGCTGAGCAGCTTAAGTTTGAAACCTATAAAATTGAATTTTCTGACGAGCTGTATAATGCTTCCGTACGTACTTTGTTACGCATGATCAATGAAGCCAATAATGACTGGAAATCTATCATACTGGTGGCGCATAATCCCGCAATTTCGTATCTGGCTGAATATTTAACCAGTTCGGATATAGGTAATATCTCGCCTGCTGGGCTGGTCAGTCTTTCCTTTGAAGTTGATGACTGGAATGAAGTAAGCGAAGGTACTGGAAAATTGCTAGGCAATACGGCCTCTGATGATATTGTTATTTAACATAAATGAATTGCTCTCCCGAATGATTTTGAGAAAGTGAATAGAGAAAAGCTTATTTTTTTGTCCAGTAATCTGGCAAAAGGTTTTTTATGGCTCGCTGTATTGATAGGCGGTTTTTTTTTATTTAAAAAATATGTGGCGATCGATTATTTGGAGTGGTTGAAGCCCGTTTACGAAAGACCGCTACTGGTCTACACTATTTACTCCTTGTCAGAGCTTCTGTTTGGCCTAGTGCCTCCGGAAATTTTTATGATGTGGGGCCTGGGTAGCGGAATGTTGACAAGCTACATCTTAGTTGTCATCGTATTAGCAACTATCTCATATGGCGCTGGTTTCATTGGTTTTTTGATTGGCCGATATCTGGAGAACACGCATTTCTTTAAGATTTTCAAAAGAAGAATTTTTGGTAAATACGAGAAGTCCCTCTTTGACTTCGGGGCATTTATCATCATTGTGGCTGCCCTCACACCCTTGCCATTTTCCGGGGTAAGCATGCTGGTAGGCAGCGTAGATTTCCCACCAAAAAAATACCTAATTTTTGCGCTAAGCCGCTTTCTCCGTTTTTTCGCTTACTCTTATATTATTTGGGCCGTAAATATGTTCTAGCCAAAACTTTCTTTCAAAGGATTAGTTTAAAGAAAATGAGTTGTTGGAATAATGATTAAAGTGTAAAATTAAATTTTGTGAAGCTGATTAATTGTTATTTATAAAATATGATATATAACGCTTTGACATTAAATTGGGCAAATGTCTGATGGCTTACAAAATATCATTCAGAATCCAATGAAATTTATGTAATATCGGTGTAGCTGGATAACATTTTATTATTATATTTAAAATATCTGCATAATATCTACATTAATCTAAAATATGAAAGCTACTTTATCTATTGTGATTCTTTCCCTGCTCTTTCTAGCAAGTTGCATGGGTTACAAAGAATTCCCCGTTGAGTCAGATTACAGCTACGAAGGCGATTTTAAAAAATACAAAACATTTAATTTTTTGGACACCCGGAGTTCAGGCCCTGATTCCAGTATCCAAAACAACATTATTGAAGAGTCTATCAAGGCAAGGATGGAGCTTCAGGGCTACGATTATTCTGAAAGTGACCCGCGCTTATTGGTTTCGTACAAAATTTTCTATGACAGCCTGTTCTTCACTGGCTACGAACAGCCAGACCTTGAGATGTTTATTGAATATGAAGAATCAGTAGATAAGGAAATGGACCCAGTGAAGTACAATTTAAGGGAAGGCACTTTATTGGTTCTCATCTATGACCGGGAGCGCAAAAAATCAATTTGGCAAGGCTATGCTTCAGGGGTCTTTGGGAACCAGTATTTTAACGATAAACGCTATCTCCAGGGTGCTGTCCGCTCTATATTTGACCAGTACAAAGTATTTGCTCAAGGTTTTGTGGTAGAAAAAAAGAAACTCCGGTAAAAGGTCTAATTTATTTTTAAAGCATAAAAAAATGCCGCTCTTTTTTACAGAGCGGCATTTTTAATATCAGAGAGAGTTTCTAACGAATTTCAAAATTAGCTTTGCCGATGATATTGTCATTAGCATAGATTTCAATGGTATGTCGGCCTTCCGCATAATCGCTTCCCTTTTCGTAAAGGAAGGTCAGTTTCTGCTGGGTGTTGTCAAACAGGATTTGTTGCCTTTGGGTGAAAAATACTTCCTTGCCGTCTTTCATAAACGTACCAGAACCTTTGGCCACATCAAAAATCACTTTACCTTCAGGATCTATTACCCGCACCATGATGTCTTTTCCCGACACAGGGGCTACATCGTTTTTGGCCAGGTTAAATGATAATTGCATCTGCTCAATTTGATTATTGCGGTAACGGTCTCTTTCCTTGGCATTTCCACGGCTGTTTAATCCCACCACCTGAATATTCTCGGCTTTGAGCAAGGAAGCTACCTCTACTTTCTCCGAAAGTTTTTCATTATTAGTTTTTACCTCGCTAATGGTTTTATTTAAGGCACGCTGATCCTCTTTGAGTACATTATTTTCTGCATACAAAGATTCATTGAGTTCTTTTAATTCAGCGATTTCCACATCTTTCTTGAGGAGTAGCTCACGATAACCTTCTACCCGGTTTCTGATTTGATTAAACCTGGTTTGTGCTAATTGCCCATCGTTCTTCAACTGTTCCTTTTCTTGCTCCAGCGTTTCACGGATCAAGCGAAGCTCTTCAACATCTCCGCCCAACTTTTGTAACTCTTCAATCTTCAAATTCAATTCATTGCTCATGGATTCAAGTTTGTTGTAGGTCTCCTCCAGTTCTTGCTTGCTGCTTTGTAGGGAAGTACCCATTTCCTGATTATTTTGGTAATACAGGAAAAGTGTTACGATGTTTAATAAAAGCAACACGCCTATGACGGTAATTAAAATAGTTCTGTTTCTTTTAGACTTTTGCTGCTCTGTCTCTTGGGTTGACATAAATGGCTAATTTATTAGTTTTTCAATGTGTAAAAATAACAAAATAATTCTTTCAAACTTATGATGCACAAACTGGACGAAAATTACTGGGACCAGCGATATCAAAATCAAAGTACAGCATGGGATTTAGGGACGGTTTCGCCACCCATACAAAATTATATTGAGCAAATTACAAACAAAAACTTAACTATTTTGGTACCTGGCGCTGGTAATGCTTATGAAGCGTCATTTTTATATGAAAAAGGCCTCAAAAACACTTTTGTACTGGATATTTCGCTGAAACCCTTACAGACATTTAAAAATAGATTGCCTGAATTTCCTGAAGAACAATTACTTCACCAGGATTTTTTTACTTTAGAAAAGTCATTTGATTTAATTATAGAACAAACTTTTTTATGTGCCCTAAACCCTGAAGAAAGACCTCATTATGCGGAAAAAATGCTCAGTTTGTTGCCCCCGGGTGGCAAGCTAGTAGGCGTACTTTTTGATGACCAATTATTCCAAGACCACCCGCCATTCGGAGGAAATAAACAGGAATATCTTTCTTACTTCCAGCCTCATTTTGATGTACTTACTTTTGAGAGATGCTATAATTCCATATCGCCCCGCCGTAACAGGGAATTATTTATGATTTTGCAAAAACCTAAAACATAAGTGCATGGTGTTGTTTGGTACGAAAGGGTCTAAAGAAAAGTATTCCTGCATCAAATAAATCAAGACTTAGCGAAATTTCACTTCTTCCCTTCACTTGCTTCCAGGCTTTATACATGCCAGACGACCAGTAAATATCATCTAGGACAAAGATGCTTTCTGCGTGGGATTTTGGAAATAACAAATCAAAATAGTGAAGGGTAGGCACATAACGGTGATTTGCATCCAGATAAGCTAAGTCAACTTTTTCAATATGGATGAGAAATTCAGGTAAAACTTTATCAATATTGCCATCAATTAGGGTAATATTCTTTATTGGCCAGCTATCAAAAAGCTTTTGGGCAAGTCTGGCAGTTTCAGGGCAACCTTCAAAAGTATAAACCTGCGCATCAGGATGTGAAGCTGATAAATATAAAGAATTGATACCCAAGCTGGTGCCTAGTTCAATAATCACACGTGGTTTGCAAGACTCAGCGAGCCGATATAAGAGACGGGAAAATTTGGCACTGCTCAAGCTATTATGTGCGATATCGCTTATTTTTCTCCGCTTGCCTTTGGTAAGCCTGGAAGCAGCACCCGGGGAATCTACCTCAATAAAAGTTTGATTTTCCAAATAAGCTTGCCGGAAATGCTCAATCTGAGCAAAGATTAGTTTAGATTTATCTTCAGCAATAATTTGTGTATAAAAGTGATATACGAAGGGCGCATGTAATGAATGCTTGTTTACCGCCCAAAGCCAGTGACGGATATAGCCTTTAAGAAGAGAAAAATGCCCCAACTAATTTGCCCGATAGGGGGCGATCATATTAAATTCAGGAATTACTACTAAGAAATTTTTCCCATCTATCGTTCTGTCCATAAGATATGTGCCACCCATTTTTCCTATACCTGACTTCAGGTTACATCCCGAAACATACTGGTGAATATCTCCGGGCTCCAGGATCGGTTGTTTGCCTACCACACCTTCACCTTCTACTTCGCGTAGTGGATAACCAACATCAGAGATAAACCAATGCCTTCTGCATAACTTTACCGTGTTTTGGCTGTTATTCTCAATAGTAATATGGTAGGTAAACACATAATGGTTTTGGGCAGGACTGGAATAATCCGGTTGGTATTCTGTAACGACAGTTACTTTTACGCCTTCTGTTACTTCTGTTACCATGTTGTGATGTGCTTCCCTTTTTACGGTTAAATATAACCATTAGTTTAAAATATCATAGGTAATAGCCTTAAATCTTCATTATATGGATGTAAAAATTGCCCCATCGTGGAAAGAACATTTATCCGGTGAATTCACTAAACCTTACTTTCTAAGTTTAGCAGAATTTATCAAAACCCAGTATAGTGAGCATACCGTTTATCCTCCTGGCAAAGAGATTTTCAGGGCTTTTGACCTTACGGATTTTGATAAAGTGAAAGTTGTTATTCTCGGTCAGGACCCATATCATGGACCGAAGCAGGCCAATGGCTTGGCTTTCTCTGTGCGGGATGGAATTCCTATGCCCCCTTCTTTAGTCAATATTTTCAAAGAAATTAACAAAGAATATGGCAAAGAATTACCACCCAGCGGTAATCTTGAACGTTGGGCAAGGCAAGGCGTTCTGTTGTTAAATGCTACGCTTACCGTACAAGCCAGGGAGGCAGGCTCACATCAGAAAAAAGGATGGGAAGAATTTACTGATGCAGTAATTCGTCACATTTCGGAAGAAACACAGAACGTAGTATTTATGCTGTGGGGGGCCTACGCGCAAAAGAAAGGGGCTATCATAGATGAAAATAAGCATCTGGTCTTGAAATCACCTCATCCTTCCCCATTTTCTGCCGATAAAGGTTTTTTTGGAAACGATCATTTCAAAAAAGCGAACGCCTACTTAAAAGAAAATGACCAAGAGGAAATTGATTGGTGAGTTTTGAATGGCTAAATAGTCAAATTGCTGTAAATTTTAAGCAATTTAACCATTTAGCCATGTGTTCATTTCATTACTCAATCAGATTAAATAGTCGGTTCCAACGTATTTTGTCTAAGAAACTACCATTGGGATCTATGGATAACCAAATAAAAAAAGCCTTACCCACAATGTGATCTTCCGGTACAAATCCCCAGAAACGTGAATCCTCTGAGTTGTGGCGGTTGTCACCCATCATGAAGTAGTAGTTTTGCTTGAAGGTATATTCATTGATTTCCTGCCCATCTATCAATATTTTACCGTCACGAACTTCTACATTTTCATTTCCTTCATAGTGCTCAATGACCACCTTGTATTTAGCAATATTTCCTTCATCCAGGGTTACCGTCATGCCTTCAGCGGGAACTTCCAGAGGCCCAAAGTAATCAGCATTCCAAGGGAAAAGCGTGGCATCGGGAAAAATCCTAGAGTTCACCTGGTCTTCAGTGTAAGCAGCAGAGTGAACTGCTTTAACAAAAGGTAGCTTCGCAAATTCGTCAGCAATTTCAGGCGTACAGTAAACGAGATATCCACCCTGGGTAAGACTCCGTTCCCACACATCCAGGTTATCAAATACCCGGTCATTGATGACTTCATCGGAGGCAATAAAGTACCTGAACTGGGCACCTTCAGGGAAAGTCAGTTCTTGCCCATTTATACTCACCACGCGATCAGCAACGCTGACCACATCACCGGGCAAGCCGATACAGCGTTTGATGTAATTGGTTTTTAGGTCCGTCGGATGTTGAAACTCAACCGGATAGTTGAATACTACCACATCATTCCTATTTACCTCCGAAAATCCGGGCAACCTGAACTGGGGTAGTTGTATCCAGTCTACGTAAGAGGGAATGTCAGTGCCCCAGATGGTTTGGTGCGTCAGTGGCATCTGCAAGGGGGTTTTGGGCGTACGGGCACCGTAGTGCATTTTGCTCACGAAAAGAAAATCCCCGACGAGCAATGATTTTTCCATGGAGGGGGTAGGGATAGTAAAAGCTTCCAGAAAAAGCCAGCGGATAATGGTGGCCGCTACAACTGCAAAAATGATGGCATCTACCCATTCCCTAGTTTTAGATTTCTGGGGCCTGTGGTTTTCACTGGTATGCTCAGTTGTCTCTTTTTCTCTCTTTTTAAGAAATGTCGCCATGTAAATTGATTCAGAGTAAGCTTTCTATATTGTTGAATAACGTTGATAATGTGCAAATAATGCTGCTAAAGATAAATAATTAAAATTTGATGAAATCATCCATACCCAAAATTCCCTTTTTGTTTTTGAGCCACTCCGCGACCAGCACGGCTCCTTGTGCGAATCCCTCCCGGCTGTGGGCAAGGTGCTTGATTTCTATTTCATCAACTTCAGACTGATACTTTACAATATGGGTACCCGGCACATTGCCTTCCCGATGGGAGGTAATGAGAATGTCCTGCTCGGGATGAGCGGATGTACGGCCTTCCAGGCGCCAGTCATTTTTGTTGGTAAGTGATTTCAACATGCCCTCCGCCAAAGTAATGGCCGTACCGCTGGGGGCATCTTTCTTCTCCGTGTGGTGTATCTCCTCCATAGAAGGCTCATAGTCAGGATATGACTTCATCATGTTGGCTAAAAACTGGTTGAGCCGGAAAAAGATGTTGACCCCAATGCTAAAATTGGAAGCATAAAAGAATGTACCATTGCGCTCAATACAATAATCTTCTATGGCGGACTTCTCTTTCAACCAACCCGTAGTTCCAGAGACTACCGGGATACCATGTTTTAAGCAAAAACGGATATTGGAAGGGGCTGAATTTGGCTGGGTAAATTCTATGGCTACATCTACCTGATGCGGGTCAAGTTCTGCCAGCACCTCTTCCCGCTGGGCTACATCTACTTTCGCAATGATATGGTGGCCCCGCCCGATGGCTATTCTTTCAATGGTTTTGCCCATTTTGCCATACCCAAGGATGAGAATGTTCATGCTTACTTAATATTTAAAATGAATGAAGCCCCCATAGCGGGCACAAAACTTCCGCCCCCCGTAGCACTGGCAAAATACTGGCCTAGAGAAGGCTGTAATTCCATGCTCAAGTCGTCACTAACGTCAAATTCAATCAGGTGGGCATCCACAATCGCTTCCATAATTTGTAGGGCATAAGCTCCGGCCATAAGAATATAAATAAAATCCCTGTCTCTATGGGTTTGGTCTACACTTCTGGAAATATTACTGTTGCTAATTATACCGTCAAGGGGATTTTCTTCCGGCAGATTATTGGTTAGGGCGATATTTGCTCTTCTAAATAATTGATACCGATCATTCTGAAAATTGGCGAACCAACCCAAGGTTATAAATGTGCCATACACGATAGGTACTTTCCAGTAGCTACCATTGTACACTTGCCCAAGTCCGGGCAGCACTGCCGCGTACAAGGCGGCTTTGCGGGGAATTTTTTTAGTGATGCCCCCGCTAAAAGTTTTTTCAGTCTCTATGAGTATAGCATCATCTTCCTCATCGGTTACAACGATGCTTTGTCCACTAAGGGGTATGGTATCTTGCAAGGTGACTGTGGTATCCGGCTTGGCTTCTTCCGGCTCCTGTGCCCAGCTCATGTGGATGGTAAGCATCAGGAGCACGCCCGATAAGCAAATGATACGAATTTTCCCCTGCATCTCACTCACATCTCTAAAAGTTCTAGTATCCTGTTGAGGTCATCCGCTGAGACGTAAGGAATCTTGATCTCTCCTTTGTTATTATCACCGTTCCGAATCTGAACCCGGGTACCAAAATGGGAAGAGAGTTTGGTCTGCAATTCGCGAATTTGGTACACCGTTTCGGGGTTTTCTTCTTTTTTCGCAGGCTTTTCTTGCTTGCGGGGTGCCGAGAGTTCCCTCACCAGCGCTTCAACTTTTCTAACCGACAGGTCTTCTTTGAGGGTTTTCTCAAAAATATGGAGTTGCTGGTCTACATTATCTACGTTGATAATCGCGCGGGCATGCCCCATAGAAATGCCGTTATCCCGCAGCGCTGCCTGTATATCGGGGGGCAGCCTAAGCAGGCGCAGATAGTTGTTCACGGTAGAGCGGTTTTTGCCAACCCGTTCGCCCAGTTGCTCCTGGCGGAGATCACATTCAGAAATTAAGCGCTGATAGCTTAGCGCTATTTCAATAGAATTGAGATTTTCCCGCTGGATATTCTCTATTAGGGCCATCTCCAGCATCTGCTGGTCATTGGCTACCCTGATGTAGGCGGGAAGCTGGGTAAGGCCGGCAATTTTGGAGGCTTGTACGCGTCGCTCACCGGATATAATCTGGTAATGGTCATTACCCATCCGCCTGACGGTAATGGGCTGTATGATTCCTTGGACCTTAATAGATTCTGCCAACTCTTCCAGTGCCTCTTTATCAAAGTTTGTCCTGGGCTGAAAGGGGTTTACATCAATTTTATCCAAGGAGATTTCATTGATGCTGCTTACTTCTTTGGCCGCCTGTTCTTTGCTGCCGGAATCAGAGTCTTCTAATAAAGCGCCTAATCCGCGCCCCAATGCATTTTTTCTTCTGGGATTTTTTCCTGACATTTTATTGCTATTCATTCCTAATCGCGATACAAAACTAAATGGTAATCCCGTTTTTCTCTAATATTTCCCTTGCCAAATTTAAATAACTTGTAGCTCCTTTACTTTCAGCATCATGAACAATCGTAGGAATACCAAAGCTGGGGGATTCGCTGAGCTTGATATTGCGGGGAATTAATGTCTTAAACACCATATCCTGAAAATGATTGTTCACTTCTTCTACCACCTGGTTAGATAAACGGAGCCGCACATCGTACATAGTGAGCAGGATACCTTCTACTTCCAGGTTAGTGTTCAGGCGGGTTTTGATAATTTTGATGGTATTGAGGAGTTTTCCCAGGCCTTCCAGTGCATAATATTCACATTGTACAGGAATAATCACCGAATTAGCTGCCGTCAAAGCGTTGATTGTGATTAATCCTAATGAAGGCGAGCAGTCAATAATGATAAAATCATAATTTTCTTTAATAGGCGTAAGGGCCTCCTTCATTCTTGTTTCCCTACTTTCCAGACTTACCATTTCTATCTCCGCACCTACCAGATCAATATGTGAAGGCAGTAAATAAAGAAACTTAGTGTCCGTTTCCACAATTGTCTCTTTCACGTCTACCTCGTCCATCATGCACTCGTAAATGCTGTTCTCTATTTCTTTGGGGTTAAATCCTAAGCCTGAGGTAGAATTGGCCTGGGGATCGGCATCTACTATTAAGGTATTGTACTCAAGAGCTGCTAAACTTGCCGCTAAATTGATAGCACTGGTCGTTTTTCCTACCCCTCCTTTTTGATTTGCGATTGCTATGATTTTACCCATTGATAGTATTGGCTAGGTTTAGTAATGTAGAAATTACAAATGATTTATTGATTTTTTTTCTTTAATTTGTACTTAATCAATAATCATTGCTTATCAGAAAGCTTAATTATTGGAAAATGCTTGTTAAATAATGTTCCAAACCTATAAATTTCAAAATATTTAATTGATTAGAATGCATATATTACGGATGGAGTTTTGCAAGAGAACAATGACAAATATATAAGTTTAATTCTTAAAAAATAACCTAAGTTTATAGACAACTACGCAGTGAATTGGGAGAGGAACGAAAGAAGCAGTTATGCTAGAATAAAATTTAAATTATGTATGTAATCAGAGTTACCGATCACGATTTGGCGAGTGAATTTATCCATTTGCCCGCCCGCCTTAACCAGCAACATCGCCTATGGTCAAAGTCACAGCAGAAACATGCGAAGGTGCTCATCAATCGTAAATCCCCATTTTTTAAACAGGGAGAGGCTGAATTCTGGATTTTAAACAATTTCAGGGGAGAAACAATCGGTAGGGTTGCTGCTTTTGTGGAGCATAGCATTAGCTCACTAGAGAAAAAAGGATTTATCGGACTGTTTGAATGTATCAACCACTTCAAAGCAGCCTCTTTGTTATTTGATACCTGTAGGGATTGGCTAAAGCAATTTGAAGTAGAGATGATGGAAGGGCCGGTTAGTTTTCTGCCCTTTCAAATTGAAGGAGTAGCCATGGAGGCGGAGTTCAGGCAACCCACTCCTTTTTTTCAATCACAAACAAATTATCTGACCCAGCTCTATGAAAATTATGGTTTCAGAATATGCAAATCCGAGCAATTGCTGAATGTCCCTTCCGTATCATCGCTTCTCAATGAGCAAAAGCGTATGCAGGCCGAAAAAATGTTTGCAGAAAGTGAATATGCATTTTTGAAAATAAAAAAAACGGATGATGAACTTATCGCCGAGGATATACATAAAGTGTACAAATCAGTCCGTCAGGGAAGTACGCCCATTCCATCGGTAGCCGATATTGTGCAATGGTTGCGTTTACTTTTTGAACAACATTTTCCTCCATTGATCTGGATAGCATATCATCAAAAAACGCCAGTAGCTTTCATCGTAAATGCATTTATTTCCGCTAAACCCGGCCAGGTTCAGAATGAAACAGTCTTTCAGCAATTAGTTGCCCGTTTCTCTAATAAAAATCAATCTTTGTTAAATCTTTCCCTGCTAGTTCATCCTGATTACCAGTCCTCTTCTATACCTGCTGCTTTGTTGAGCAAATTAGAAGAAGCTTTAGCTGAGCAGACTTCGCCATCCTATGAATCCTTTCTGCTGATGAATACTGGGCTTGAACATTTTATAAAGCCTTCTACCTCAGATTTAGTGGATACTTTCGTTAAATTTGAATATCAGTTTGATCAGGAAATGCTAAATAGTACCTTCGCAGATTCCAAATCTTTTTCCCGTGACTGACGGGATTTTTTTAAGCATAAAAATACCTTTATGAGTTTATTAGCCATCGGCAGTGTCGCATTTGACCAGATTGAAACGCCTTTCGGAAAGTCAGATAAAATAATCGGAGGGTCAGGCACATACATTTCACTTGCTTCCTCTTATTTCACAGACAAAACCAAATTAGTAGGCGTAGTGGGAGAGGATTTCCGGCAAGCGGACTTGGATATGATGCGTGAACATGGGATTGACACCGCAGGGGTACAGATTAAGCAGGGTGAGAAATCTTTCTTTTGGGCAGGGCGCTATCATGCTGACCTGAATACCCGTGATACATTGGTGACTGAACTTAATGTTTTGGGCGAATTTGACCCTATTATTCCCGAAAGCTACCAGGACTGTGAATACCTGATATTAGGCAACCTGGCCCCATCGGTACAAAAAACCGTGATAGAACGTCTGAACAAGCGGCCAAAACTCATAGCGCTGGATACCATGAACTTCTGGATGGAAGAGGCATTTATTCAAGACCTGAAAGAAGTGATGACCATGATAGACATTATGATCATCAACGACGAAGAAGCCCGCTTGCTTTCCGGAGAATATTCATTGGTGAAAGCGGCAAAAAAAATTCGTAAGATGGGGCCTAAATATCTGATCATCAAGAAAGGGGAACATGGCGCCTTGCTGTTTAGCGAAGAACAAATATTTTTTGCCCCAGCATTACCTTTAGATGAAGTATTTGATCCCACTGGCGCTGGCGATACTTTTGCTGGAGGCTTTATAGGGCATCTGGCCAGTACCGATGACATTAGCTTTGAAAACATGAAACGGGCGGTAATTTACGGCTCAGCGATGGCATCTTTCTGCGTAGAGAAATTCGGCCCTGAAAAGTTGATCAAGTTAAAAGCAGAAGACCTGGAGGCAAGGGTGGAAGAATTCATCAACCTGGTTCAATTTGAAATTGAATATGATTGAATTCTACTGACATTTATTGTTATGATTAAAAGGTGGCCTGGTGTCACCTTTTTTTTATGCCTCCTAAACTTCAGACTTTTTCTTCAAGAAGTCAGCACGGAGACTTTTTGGATAATTTTTTAAAACTTTTTGAACACATTTTCAGATTAAAGATTAATACAATAAGTCTGGAATTTTACTAAGTTTTTTATGATACATCAAGACCCAAAAATCACGATGGATACGGCAACAATACAAGATGAAGTTTCTCTTTCGAAGAAATATATAGCGGTTCGTAAGCACTCTACCGATCTCTGCCAACCGCTGAAGACAGAAGATTACGTAGTGCAACCTACACAGGATGTGAGTCCCCCCAAGTGGCACCTGGCACATACCACCTGGTTCTTTGAACAATTTATTCTTAAGCCCTACAAAAAAGGATATCCCATTTTTGATGAGGCTTATAACTATATATTTAATAGCTACTATGAAAGCATGGGGGAGAAAGTGCTGCGCGACCATCGCGGCAATATGAGCCGTCCCTCCACGGAAGATGTTTATCATTACCGGGAGTATGTTGATGGACAGATGCAGGAATTGATGAATAGCCATTCTTTTAGTTTTGATTCGGAAATCGGAAAACTCGTAGAACTTGGTTTGCATCACGAGCAGCAACATCAAGAGCTATTACTTACGGATATCAAGTATATATTGGGCAGCAATCCATTGTTTCCGATTTACCAACAAAATCAGGTCAATCCGTCATGGAATCCTCTCAGCAATCTTGGGAAGCAGGAATTTATTGAGGTAGAAGGCAGAAACTATTCCATTGGATTTGAAGGAGATGGCTTCCATTACGATAATGAAGAAGGCAAGCATCAGGTTTATCTCCATGATTTCAGGGTATTGAACCGTTTGGTGACTAATGAGGAATATCTTGCTTTTATGGAAGGAGGCGGCTATGAAAATTATGACCTTTGGCTGGCGGATGGCCGTGATTTTATTCTCAAGAATAACATCAAAGCGCCGCATTACTGGCACAAAATGGACGGCAAATGGTATCATTATACCTTGCAAGGATTGCAGCCTGTTAATCTTAAAGCCCCAGTCACGCATGTGAGCTATTATGAAGCCGACGCATACTCACGCTGGCAGGACAAGCGTTTACCTACCGAACAGGAATGGGAGGTGCTGAGTAAATTAGCTGGCTACGACCGTGATTTGCATCAGTTGGGCCAGGCTAACTTTGTAGAAACGGCCATGTTACAACCCCAAGTACTGCAGAAGCAGGGAACTTCACATATTCCAGCTCAACTGATGGGCGAGGTTTGGGAGTGGACCCAAAGCGCCTATCTGCCTTATCCTTTTTATAAGAGGGAACGGGGTGCCTTAGGCGAATACAACGGTAAATTTATGAGCAACCAGATGGTTTTAAGAGGGGGATCTTGTGCCACGCCAGAAAGCCATATCAGAATTACCTACCGCAACTTTTTTCAACCGGATAAACGTTGGCAGTTTACCGGAATCAGACTAGCTGAACATTTTTAGATGAAAACAATCTTCAATTCAGACACAGATTCTGGGCAGAACAACGGCCATTCAACGACAAAAGCCCTGGCTGATTTTGACAAAGGTTTTGCCAAGGATGTAAAACTTGGACTACAAGCCGACCAGAAATATTTGTCTTCCAAATATCTCTATGATAAAAGAGGGGATGCCATATTTCAGCAGATCATGGATATGCCGGAGTATTACCCGACCCGCTGCGAATATGAGATTTTTGAGTTGCATAAAGCTGACATGCTTCAATACTTTAGTGAAGACGTAGTAAAGTTTAACCTCATTGAATTTGGCGCCGGGGACGGCATGAAGACCAAGGTTTTACTGAAACACTTTTGGCAAAATAACGCTGAATTCAGCTATGTCCCTATTGATATTTCTGCCAACATTATTCGTACACTAACGGATGATCTCAAAAAGAACATGCCCGGCTTATCCGTAAAGGGTATTTGTGATGATTACTTTCAGGCTTTTGATCAGTTGGAAATGGCAAGTGAAAATGTTCGCAATGTCGTACTTTTCTTAGGAGCCAATATCGGTAACTTTGATCGTGGTGAAAGCATCGCTTTCCTTCAAAAAATTGCTTCCTATTTCAAACCGGGCGACCGCTTGATGATAGGTTTTGATTTGAAAAAAGATCCGGAAATTATTTTAGACGCATATTTTGATCAGGGAGGTATCACCAAATCATTCAAACTAAACCTTTTGGAGAGAATCAACCGGGAATTAGATGCTAATTTTGTTCTGGCAAATTTTCAGTATTTTCCAATATATGATCCTATAGTAGGCTCCATTCGTAGTCACTTGGTGAGTAAGACAGCGCAGGAAGTTCACATCAAAGCACTAGAAGAAAGCTTTCACTTTGATGCCTGGGAAGCTATTTTTATGGAAAGGTCCCAAAAGTATAGCGTCAAGGAAATTGATCAAATGGCAAACGACGCAGGTTTTAAATGTTTGCAACAATTCTATGACCGCAATAGTTATTTTGTTGATTCATTATGGACACTTATTTAAAAAATTCTTGCTCCTTTTTGGTTTAAGTATTTGTCAGCGATACCGGTTCTCTTGAAGAACCGCGTTATGCCTAAAACCGGATGATGCCTATCAAGTTAAGGTTTTACCTAGAGGTTTTATCCCTTTGAATTTTATGATAATCTTTAAAATGACAAAGCCATCCAATAAATAATAATGTACTTTATTTACTAAATTTTGACTTTTTTTTCTAAATTTACTGTAGGGAAATAGGCTTTACGGAGCAAAGCCTAATTTTTCTTTAAAAAATTTAAGAAATTCCTTCCCTAGCATGATGTAATAAATGTCTTTTATTTATGCACATGTTACATTTTTTAAGCAGGGCTTACTTAAGTACATTAACCAATAGTAAAGAATATGGGACATTATCATGTTGGGGCAAAATACTATAGCTGTTATGGCACTCCCCAGAATGCTGGGCTTATGGTCAAGTCTCAAGACCCCCGCCAAATAGAAAAAGCCAAAGCACTCCACGAACAGCTAAAAAAATTGATCCTAAGTGATTCCTATTCTTGCCTGGGTGCGAAGTCAGTCTTTCGCAATAACACTTACCGATTTGGCTGTTATGGTAATTTAGGTTCTAAAGAGGCTGCACTGGGCTTGCAGTATGACCTCACCAGTTTTTTGCATGAGGTAAAAGATGTTTCCGGGCAGTTTGTCTCTTTTGTAGCCGCCTTCTCAGCACCAGTGGCCATGGAAGAAATGTCTTTTGAAGAGCAGTTGTGGAAACAGTTAGACTACCTTCATCAATTAGATCACTGCCCCTGGGACAGCTCGGTTTCATCTAATCCGGAGGATGCTAATTTTGGGTTTAGTTTTGCAGGTTGTGCATTTTTCGTGGTAGGCCTACATCAGAACAGTACGCGGTTTGCCCGTCAATTCAAGCAGCCAGTGCTCGTATTCAACATACATAGCCAGTTTGAATTGCTCAGGGAAACTGGTAAATATGATAAAATGAAACAGGCTATTCGCTTGCGGGACCAAGCCTGGCAAGGATTTACCAATCCTATGCTGAGTGATTTTGGACTTATTTCAGAGGCGCGCCAGTATAGTGGCAGGGCAGTAAGCGAGAATTGGCAATGTCCTTTCCATGTTTCAAAAAAAGATACCATCAAAGAAGATATAATTCAGGAATGAACGAACAAAAAATACAAAGAATCACTCCACAAAGCGGGGCAGCTTTCCTGCTGCTCAAAGGACAGTACCTGAAAGTGACAGACCCGGAAGGAGAACAGGTATCGGATATGGTGTGCTTCAATGCTGCTGATACCAGAGAGTGGCTATCCTCCGGCAAAACGTTAGATTACTGCAATACATTGCTGATCACGGAAGGTCACAATTTGTATAGTAACCGGAGTCAGGTAATGCTGGAAATCATAAAAGATACTAATGGGAGAAACGATTTTTTGCTGGCACCGTGCAGTCCAGAGACTTTCAAAATCATCTACGGCATGGAGCATGAACATCCTAGCTGTTTTGAAAATCTGCATACCCATCTAAAACCTTATGGCATCACCCCAGATGAGATACCGGTAGCTTTCAACATTTTTATGAATGTACAATTCCAGTTGGACGGGACTATCCGTGTAGCCCCGCCGCTGTCCAAGTCGGGGGACCATGTGGTTTTTCGGGCTGCCATGGACTTGATTGTGGGCCTAACTGCTTGTTCAGCAGAGCAATCTAACAACTACCGCTTCAAACCTATCGACTATGAGATTTGGGATTCACTTCCTGAAGATACTTCATCAGCTAGCCGTGTTGATCACTAATTTGAATTTACCTGCCTTGGTACGTATAATGTCTTCCTCTTTGACGTAACATATTTTAAAGCAGGCTATTTCCCCAGTTTTACGTCTTAGCTGGTCGATGATTTTTATTTCGCTTTCTGCTGTGAAATGATCATTAACCACCAAATTGATGCTGAAAAAATCTTTGGAAGCTTGCAGTATCTGTGCATATTCCAGGCCTTTGATATCTAGGAAGGCTGCGCCAATTCTGCCAATGCGCGTGCCATCCGGCAAAAGAAGCTGATCATCGTACCTTCCCAGAATAGTCTTGATGCGGCTTATCCTGCCCGGGGTTTTTTCTTCTGGTAGCAAAATATCATCTACCCGATAACGGATTAGCGGAAATGAAGTATTGGTCAGTCCAGTGGTGATGGTGTCATTGGCTCCGTATTCATTGACAGAATAAAGGGGCATTTCGTGGTAGTACCGATCAGCTCTCTGCTCAAGGGCAATACTTCTCTCAGCATTACCGTACCAGTCCACAGTGGTAGCAGCGAAGGCTTTTTCTATTTTCTCTTTTTGGTACTCGTACAAGCATTCTGAAGAAGTAAAAACAAAGGGTACGTGGATTGTATAGCCCCGATCAAGAAATAAATTGCTTAGTATTTCTGCAGAACTTGGATACGCCAATATAGCAAAAGGCGAAAATTCCCTGATCTTTTGGTAGTACCAGCTTGTATTACTTTCGTTCAGGTTGAAACTTGATAAATACAATGTATTTCCAAAAGGATCGTAGCGTTCTTTTTCTGCTTTATCCAATACACCTCTCAGGGAAACGATTTTCATGCCTGGCTGGTAGCCAAAGGCATAACGTTGCGCCCACAGGTAAGCGCCCTCTTCCACTATTGAGTAGTAATCACGGTAGACGAGTAACGGAGTACCGGAAGAGCCGCTGGTATGCCCCTGTGTCTTGAGCCAGTGTTTGCCAATATACATATTCCCTATATTTTCCCTGATGTCTTGTTTAGTGATGATAGGAAGGCTGGACACGTCTTCTACCGACTGAATCTGACGGAGGTTGACGCCATGTTCTGCATAAAGTTTCTGATAGAATTTGGAATGTTTGACCGCTTTTTTGAATACATGTACAAAAGCATGGTGCTGTTGTAATAATAACTGAGAATCTTCCCACTGCTTCTGCTCCAAAACAGCTTGAAGACGTTTTTTGAAATATGGGTTAAAGCGCAGGGCATAATCAGCCAATAATTTAGCTTTTTGAAACATGGAGGGAATGATATTATGAAGACTTGTAAAAACGATTACCTAGATACTGAGTACAATATCGCCTTTTGTTGGAAAATATGAAACAAAGTTAGATGTACTCCGATTGAGTAATTATAATTATTGGCTCATTAAACTTTGATTGATATGCTTCGTCGCCCCCGCCGGAATCGGAAATCTTCAGTAGTACGAGACTTGGTAGAAGAAACCCAGGTGTCAGTTAAAAACCTGATTCTACCCCTTTTTCTAATTGATGGGGAAAACAAAAAAATAGAAGTTTCCTCCATGCCGGGCATTTTTAGGTATTCTACAGATTTGCTATTAGAAGAAATCCAGGCATGTATGGATTTGGGTATCAAGACCTTTGCCCCCTTTCCTTCTATCCGGGAGTCTTTGAAAACACCGATGGCTATTGAAAGTCACAATCCAGAAGGACTTTATCTTTCAACTGTACGTGAGATTAAAAGTAATTTTCCTGAAGTATGTCTGATTACTGATGTGGCTATGGATCCCTACAGTTCTGATGGACATGATGGTATTGTTAAGGATGGAAAAATCCTCAATGATGAAACGCTGGAGGTGCTAGGAAAAATGGCACTGGCTCAGGCAGAAGCAGGCACCGACATGCTAGGCCCTTCCGATATGATGGATGGCAGGGTGGGGTATATGCGCAATGTTTTGGATGATCAGGGTTTTACGGAAGTGTCTATTATGTCTTATTCTGCTAAATATGCCAGTGCATTTTATGGGCCTTTCCGAGATGCGCTCGATTCTGCCCCTAAGTATGGCGATAAGAAAACCTATCAAATGAATCCTGCCAATCGGATGGAAGCGCTGATTGAAGCCGACCTGGATATTGAAGAAGGTGCGGATATTTTAATGGTTAAGCCAGCCATCCCTTATCTGGATGTGATCAGATTGTTGAAAGACAATTACGCAACACCCATTGCAGCCTACCATGTAAGCGGAGAGTACGCCATGATCAAAGCAGCCAGTGAAAAAGGTTGGCTCAATGAGGAGCAATGTATGCTGGAAGCTTTGACTTGTATCAGAAGGGCAGGAGCGGACATTATTCTGACTTATTTTGCCAAAGATTTTGCCCGTTGGTATCAAAAGCAATAATCCCTAGTATTTGACATATAGACGCTTTTCAGGTGGGCACTTTAATTTAAAGTTTTTTATTATTCCTATCAACTTATTGTAAATTGCGCCATCATTCACCAAAAATTGGCAAAAAGTTGAAAGAGGAGCTTACAAGCGTACAAACCGCCCTAGACTTAGGTCTTTTAGAAGAAGAATTTGAGAAAATTAAAGAGATTCTGGGGAGGGTTCCGAATTTTACCGAACTAAGTATTTTTTCGGTCATGTGGTCAGAGCACTGTTCATATAAAAACTCTATTGTTTGGTTAAAAAAACTACCTAAATCATCCGATAGGATGCTGGCAGAAGCTGGTGAAGAGAATGCCGGTCTGGTAGATATTGGAGATGGCCTGGCCTGTAGTTTTAAAATTGAATCTCATAACCATCCTTCCGCGATAGAGCCCTACCAAGGAGCGGCCACCGGGGTAGGGGGTATTAACCGTGATATTTTTACAATGGGTGCCCGTCCTATTGCCCAGCTCAATTCTTTACGCTTCGGTGATATCAGCAATAAAAAAACGCAATGGTTGCTCAAAGGGGTCGTCAAAGGGATTGGTGACTATGGTAATGCTTTTGGTATACCGACAGTAGGTGGTGAGCTTTACTTTGACCCCTGTTATCAGGTGAACCCTTTGGTCAATGCTTTTTCGGCAGGTATAGTTGAAACTGATAAGACTGCTTCGGCTATCTCTTATGGTGTTGGAAACCCAGTCTTTATCGTAGGCTCAGCTACTGGCAAAGATGGGATACATGGAGCTGCTT
>JBBSOG010000023.1:0-22948 GCA_038259985.1 Cytophagales bacterium | reverse complement strand
TAATAGTATATTTACCGGCTTTTGAAAAGGAATGGCTTAATGTAGCCCCATTTTCTTGATGACTTCCATCGCCAAAATCCCAACGGTAGTTGATTTTCTTGCTGTTGATAGAATCAGGAGACACCAGTACTTCCACAGTTTGATTGAGACATTTACTTTGAGGTATGCTTAACTGGGCGTAAGCCACTGCCACCGGACTGCTCTCTTTGGTACAGCCAGTCTCATTTTTTATGGTAGCGGTATAACTGCCAGGCTTATTCACGGTAAGTGTTGCTCCACTAGCCCCGCTAATGGGCTGACCATCTTTTTTCCAACTATACGTGCTGCCCACAACGGCTTCTACACTTAAGGTGGCTTGCCCATCTTCAAAAATTACCAGGGGATCATTGGAAGTGATCGTAATGGATTTGGGTTCACTTACTTTGATATAAGTGGAGTCTTTTGCGCTTTGGCAATTGCCATCTGCTTCGCTGGCTTGCACATATACTTTATACCAACCCTCATTAGCTTTGCTCGCATTGTTGATGACTGGGTTTTGCTCACTGGAAGCAAAATTAGCAGGTCCTTCCCAGAAGAAACGGGCGTTGACATTTTCTGCTTTTAGGATAATTCTGTCTCCAAAACAGATTGGCTCCACCGGGTTTTTGTTAATGATGGTGGGTTTATTGGGAACAAAACCATCAGGCCGGGTGACGTGAACTATATTAGAGACAATCTCGATACAATCAAATCCATTGTGTGAAGAGGACATCTTTACCCGGTAATAGGCTTCATCCTCAGTAGTAAAAGTGATGGTAGAATCTGCCGCTGCGGCAAGGGACGCAAAAGTATTGCCATCTGCTGAGCTTTCCCACTGGTAAGTGACACCAATCGCTTGCGTTACCGATAGCTGATAAGGCAACTGGTCACATACTCCTAAGCCAGCTTGAGGTTCCATGATGGGCTTGACACAGTTACGGTTGAGTTGGACTGTAATTTTATCGCTACCTGTCTCTGCATAAGCGAGGTCAGGTTTGCCGTCCCCATTCAGGTCACCGGCACGTACGCTTTGTACCCCCTCACTGCTCAGAATGGTTTTTTTGGTATTAAAATCCAGGTTGGTACCTGTACTTTGGTTGAGCAAGACTACCACGCGATTGCTGGTGGCAGAAGAGTAAATAATATCCAATCTGCCATTGCCATCCATATCCGCCAGTTCTAGTCCTTCCCTCCGGATACTGATTTGATCAAAGCGTACTGCGGTAGCAAAAGATAGATTGCCAGGGGTAGAATTATTCTTGAAAATACCGACGTACTGCTCATTGACAATCACCAACTCAGGCTTACCGTCCCTATCAAGATCACCTACCCTCAAATTGGTAGTCGCGCCGGAAGTACTCAAGGGAAGGTATTCATCGAAATTAATATTGCCGGGCGTGCTGCTGTTTTTGAAAATGTGTAGACTACTGCCCTCATCTTCAGAAACAATTACGTCCAGTTTGCCATCTCCGTCCAAATCTTCAATATCTACCCCACTAATTTTTTCGTCGGCGACATTGAATTGGTCAAAAGGCAAAACTGGCGTAGGATTAAAATTAATATTTCCCCCGCTACTGGTATTTTTGAATACCGAGATTCCCCCGGCATCGGAAATGCTTACCGCTACAATTTCCGGAAGGCCATCGGCATCCAGGTCTTTCATATCCATTCGTGCCGCCGAGCTACCATCTAAAGTATAGGAAAGTGGGGGGGTAGGCAAATCAAATTCAATAGCGCCACCTTCGGTACTGATATTTTTGTAGATATAGATACGTTCTTTGTTGATATTGGTATTAGAAGCAGAAAAAACTATATCCGCTTTGCCATCTCCGTTGAGGTCGCCACAGCGTACCCAGCGGGTATCAGCCCTAATCTTAAATTCTCTTTGTACAAAACTCACCGAATTGATATCCGGCGAGGAATTCTCTAAAACGGTAATCTCATCATCGTCAGTATCAGAAGTAATGATGTCCACTTTTCCGTCCAGGTTAAAGTCGCACATGCATAGGTTATATAAGTTATTATCTGAGCTTGGAAAAGAATAGGGACCATCCAGACGGGAGGTTTCAAAGCCTGCCCCATCAAAGCTAAGGGTAAAATTTTGGGCGGAATAAGCAGTAAGCCGAGAGTCCAGTCGGGTCACAGAAATGCTTCCGTGTGTAGCCCCGGGTGGTACTTTCACCTTAATTGTATTTTCAGACAAGGAAACCAATCCCCCGGAAGTGGCGCCAAAAATCACCTGGATTTTTGCGGGATCAGTGCCAAACCCACTTCCCGCAATCGTGACGATTTCGTTGACAGTACCGTACTGTTTGTCAATACTGTTAATGACAGGCGCCTGGGCTTGTACGCGCTGGATCACTGTGAAGATGACGATGAATGCAAAAATATATCGGCCGGTTCGCATAAAATTCCTTTGGATGTCAATTTCAATCAGACAAGGTAGGCACAAGCGTAGCCATAAGTCCTTAAACAGTAAGCATAAGCCAACCTTTGTAATATCTGCTTAGAGAATGAATAAAAGCTGAGCAGAGACTTTTTTGTGAATTTTTAAACCATAAAATTAAGTTGTAAATATGGACACAGTGTTAATTTCCAGTCACCAATAGCTTTTATGGACGCATTACTATTAATAGATATTCAAAATGATTTTTTGCCAGGCGGAGCCTTAGAAGTCAAAGAGGGAGATCAGATTATTCCTATTGTTAATGACCTGCAAACTTACTTTGAACGGATCGTTGTTACCCAGGATTTTCATCCTACTGATCACGGCAGTTTTGCGGCAAACCACGCAGGTAAGAAGCCGGGAGATCACATTAAACTTGATGGACTGGATCAGATTCTCTGGCCTGTGCATTGTGTGCAAGGTTCTTCTGGTGCGGAATTAGCCAGTAATTTGCATATAGATAAAGTAACTACAGTGGTCAAGAAAGGACTGGATAAAATGATAGATAGCTATAGCGGGTTTTACGACAACGGTCATAAACGCTCTACCGGACTTGCCAGCTATCTGAAAGATCAGGGCGTGAAACGTGTCTTCATTGCTGGCCTGGCAGCAGATTACTGTGTGAAATTTACAGCATTAGATGCTTTGAAAGAAGGCTTTAAGACGATTGTCATCAAAGATGCTACGCGTGCGGTAAACTTGCAGGAAGGCGATTTTGAAAAAGCAATGGAAGAATTGGAGAGAAAAGGCGCTGAGGTAATGCAGAGCAAAGAAGTAGTGAAGATGAAGACTTAGCACTTAATAGTGCTGTCCAAACTTTTGAAGGAATGCAGATCATAAAATGTAGCTTCTGTAAGGGTTGTCTGGACAAATCTATGAGAATCCTGGCACCGATTAGAAATCTGGTAATTGTACAAGCACAAAAAAAGCACTACCGTGGGCAGCGCTTTTTACTTTTTAAATCAAACGATATTACATCGTACCGATCTTAGCGATCAGGTCAGCAGTTCTGGCAGAGTAACCAGCTTCATTGTCGTACCAGGAGATCACCTTCACCATATTGCCATTGACGCTAGTAAAAGGGGCATCAAAGATAGAAGAGTGGGGATTTCCGATAATATCAGAAGATACCAAAGGCTCTTCGCTGTACTGTAAAATACCTTTCATAGCACCTTCAGCTGCTTCTTTCATGGCTGCATTAATCTCTTCCACAGTAACCTCTTTGCTAACTACACAAGTAAGGTCAGTCAATGAACCAGTAATGGTAGGCACGCGCACCGCATTACCATCTAGTTTGCCTTTCAGGTCAGGCAACACCAAACCTACTGCTTTGGCAGCGCCGGTAGTGGTAGGCACTATATTTACCGCAGCAGCACGGGCTCTTCTTAGATCTTTGTGAGGGGCATCCTGTAGGTTTTGATCCGCAGTATATGCGTGGATCGTCGTGATAAAACCTTTTTGAATACCAAATTTGTCATGCAATACCTTAGCCATCGGTGCCAGGCAGTTAGTCGTACAAGAGGCATTGGAAAGAATCGTTTCTTTGCCGGTCAGTGTATCATCGTTCACGCCTAGTACTACAGTATGAATATCACCTTTGGCAGGCGCAGATATTACTACTTTCTTTGCGCCAGCTTTCAGGTGTTTGCCGGAACCCTCTACATCTACAAATCTACCGGTAGATTCCAAAACTACATCAATGCCCATATCACCCCAGGGAAGGGCAGCAGGGTCTTTCTGGGCAAGTACTTTGATTTTTTTTCCGTCAACAGTAATAGAATCACTGTCGTGAGAGATTTCATGCGCAAAAATTCCATGCGCTGAATCATATTTCAACAGGTGGGCCAGTGTCTCAGTATCGGTCAAGTCGTTGATGGCCACTACCTCAATATCTTTTTTAGTAAGCAGTCTTCGGAAAGTTAACCTTCCAATCCTGCCAAAACCATTAATAGCTACTTTCATGTGAGCGTCTTTATTTAGAGTTAAAAGTAATTGTTCGACAAAAATACAATCCCTCGCGTTACAATCAAGTTTTAGATGACTGTTTAAAGGATATCTTACTTCTCGATTATACTAGATTCAGGTAAACTTGTTTAGGAATATCGGTGTTTGTGAAAAGATCAGCATAAAACCCATTTAATAAATTAGTTAAAATGGTTTAAGCATTTTGTTAAATAAATTAAGCCTTTTATATTTGCGGTCTCAAAACCAAAAGGGTTAGCATGATACGGTCCGTTCGTCTAGGGGTTAGGACGCCAGGTTTTCATCCTGGTAACAGGGGTTCGATTCCCCTACGGACTACTTAAGTTTTTTGTTTTATTCACTTTCTCACTGTTTGCACTTGAGAATGTTGCGCCACTGATGGTCTACGCGACCTACAGTGGCGTCTGACGGTCCGTTCGTCTAGGGGTTAGGACGCCAGGTTTTCATCCTGGTAACAGGGGTTCGATTCCCCTACGGACTACTAAAAAAGCCTTTGTCGCTATGACAAAGGCTTTTTTTATGCTTTTAAACCCACTGCTATTTAGGAAGCGCTCTCCGATAACATTTCAATCAGCTTGTCTTTAGGTAGTGGCTTGCTGATAAAATGGCTCACAGAACTGTAACTGAGGGCTTTTTCATTGTCTTTTTCACGTACAGAGCTAGTCAGAATCAGAATTTCCGTCTGAGGATAATGCCCGTGGTAGCGCTCTTCGTATTTTTCCACAAATTCTACTCCGCCCAGCCCGGGCATATTAAGGTCCAGAAGAATGTACTGAGGAAATCCTTGGCCATCAATATGCATTTTCTCTAAGGTATCAAGTGCATCCGTTCCATTGTTAAATGTGATGAAATTATCGGCATGGCCAGACTTTTCTATCAGCATAGAATAAATCTCCAGGGCGTCATCGTCGTCATCAATCATAAATATCATAGTAGCGTAAAATTAGCAATATTCTTTTAAGAATATCTTAAAAACAGATCCTTTATCGGGTTGACTATTAACCTCTATACGCCCGCCATTCTTTTCCAGAATAGTCTGGGTTACATAAAGCCCTAATCCAAGCCCTTCTACCCGGTTACTTATTCTGCGAAAGGGAAGAAAAAGCTGCTTCTGATACTTACTCAAATTAATACCAATACCGTTATCTTCAAATATTAGCAGGCAATAATCATCTGTTTTTTCAATATGGATATCTAGCTGCAAGTCCCTTTCAGTATGGCGGTACTTGATGGCATTACTGATCATATGGTCAATAATGGTGTATAAATAACTTTTTACATAATGGACATCACACGCATTTTTTTCGTGTACGTTCACTGTGGCACCGGCTTCACGGATCGCATCCTGTCGCTGTTCCAGTAAGTACCCTATGGTTTGTTTGAGGCTAATATTTGGTTCGGCTTTTTCTTCATAGCTTTGCAAGTCGATCACTTGTATCAATCCTTTTAGGGTTGAATCCAGATGGTATACACTCCGAACGATTTTAGGTAGAAGTTTTTCTCTTTGCTCAGAAGAAAGTTCCTGAAAGGTATCCACCATCAGTTGAAGGCGGGTTACCGGCACGCGCAGGTCATGCGTAGTAGCATGCACAAAATCATCTAAATATTGATTGATTCGATTAAGCTGATGGTTTTTTTTCTCAATTTGCTCCGTCTGGATCTTTCGCTCATGGATATCGGTAGCTGAGCTAATCCAGTGTATGACCTGTCCGGCATCGTTTTTCATCGGCACACTTCTGACCAGGTGCCAGCGGTATGTTTGGTCAGCGGCCCTTTTAAGCCGGTACTCAATTTCACAAAGGATTTCTGATTTTAATGCATTTTTCCAGATATCAAGGCTTCTGTCCAAATCTTCAGGATGAACAGCTTGTCGCCATTGTTGCTGCTTCAGCGCTTGTAAACTATAACCGGTATACTCAAAAAAGCGCTTGTTGAAGTATTCCGGTTCGCCATCTGTACGTACAATCCAGACAAGCTGTGCCATATTTTCAGCCAGAAACTTAAACTCTCTCATATCTTTCATCTCCCCTTCTTCACCCAATTTATGAGGATTATGATGACTGGCCAGTACGGCCTCGCTGTCTTTTATATGAGTAGTTTCCTGTGGTTCTTTCTCGAGATTTAGCCAGGCTTTTTCAGCTTCAAATAATTCTTGGCGCAGACTATCTACTTTTGCCCGAAGCTTTTCCTTAGCCTCTGTATGGGCAATGGCTTGTCGGTGAAAAAAAGAAGAATCGGCCATTTTCAAAAAATATTGGCAAAAACTCGTTTTGCGTAAAAAATGCTACAAAGCCAGTGCGGCAAGTCAAAAAAATGTCAACCTTATTAGATAAGTAGAAATCTGCAACTTTGTTTGTACTGATCGGCCAAAATAGCCGGATATCTTATAATTATACCCAATTGCTTTAACATTTTAGTAGAAAGACTTATTATTAATGTCAGGTATTCCTATAAATTTCAAATTTCATATATGACTATTAAGAAGGCATTTAACCTGAGGAAATGGATTGACGAACATCGCGACCTACTGAAGCCACCGGTTGGCAACGCTCAGGTGTACGAAGAAACGGATAACTTCATTGTGATGGTGGTGGGTGGCCCTAATACCCGCAAAGATTTTCATTACAACGAGACGGAAGAATTTTTCTATCAGTTGGAGGGAGAGATCACCGTAAAGGTTCGTGAAGATGGAGAAACCAAAGATATAGTAATTCAGGAAGGAGATATTTTTCTGTGCCCGGCCAAGACCCCTCATAGCCCACGACGTCCGGCCAATACCATCGGCCTAGTGATAGAAAGCAAACGTAGTATCTTGCATACTGATGGACTGATGTGGTTTTGCGAAAACTGTGGCCATAAAATGTACGAAGAGTATTTTCCCCTGGAAAACATCGTAGAACAGCTACCAACGATTATCAATAAGTTTCACAACTCCAAAGAATTGAGAACCTGTGATCAATGTGGCATCTATATGGAGATTCCCGGAGTGGATGCTCCCAGAGTGGCGACTCCCGGAGTGGATAGCGCCAATTCTGAGAAAGTGAAATAGATCTGCTAAATTTTTAAAATTTGGCAGATCTCAATTCCATAAAATTTTGAATGATCAGCAGTTCTGTTCCAGTGGAGTCTTTGGTACGAGACTCCACGTCATTAGCAGGATCGGCAGTAATTGTAGAACGACATAATCAGAGATGATAGCAGATAGATCATTCATATTTTATTCACTTCCAAAAAGCCGGACAACGCAACAACTTAACGGTGGACTAAAAATAGAAACCGCTTGGGATAATGTTTGTTTATTCCTGCAAAATTGCACAACATCAAAATCAGACAAACCAACAAGGATTTCACTAACTGCATATACAGCATTTCAAGGCGACCCAAACCCCCAGATTTCTAACAAAATCATTCAAGATACCGAAAACTTTTTGACAGAGGACAGACTGACCCTGTATCTTATGCCTATCCAAGTGGCATTCCCGACAAGCAGACAAAAACTGAATGGAAAATTGAAGCAAAAGACTTACAGAAAGTAATTGACTATTTAATAAAAGGACAACCTTGGCCAAAATTCACATTAGGGCCTATTGAACTGTTGTTGACATATCATTTTAAACTTATTGACCCGACAACAAAGATCGAACTTTCAACTCAAGGACTAGAGTCCAGTCTTATGATTTGGTTGTCTAGAAGTTGTATATGTAGTCCGAACTTATATTTCCCATTTGAAACTGCGAACGAAGAGTTTTATGACTTGTTGAATTCAATAAGAATCTATCTTCCATTTAAACTCGAGGAAAAATACATGCGCCTTGGGCGGCCAAATAAAAGAAAGACGAAATACACATTTACAAAACTGAAAACGGACTGATTGTTAAGGGAAGAGGAAAACAACTAATTCCAACAACAGATGGCCTCAACCGGACAGGAATAAGCATATCAAAGCTTGTCGGTAAACAGTAGAAAATTACAACCTGAAAGAAAAACGCCAACAAGACCCAGCTTCACGGGCAGCTTTAGCTCTACTGCCCATTCAAGGTCCAGTCATATTCATAGAAGCTGACTTTGTGAGAAGTGGGAATTTTTTTGTCTCGGTATTTATTGATGTAAGCTAATACAGAAGCAGCTTCCTGCTTAAAATCATCGCCGTACCAATCAAATATTTTGGAGATCGCCACTTCCTTTTTCTTGGAATTTACTTTGATAAAAGCACCATTGTTCAGCGCTTTCTTGGTAAGCTCGTTCATCTGCTGTTCTAGCTTATCGGCCTGAAAAGCCTGGGCAGTCAAAGGAGGACAACTCAATGCAGCGCATACCAGCACAAAATGCACCCGCGCGTCTTTGTAAGGGGCTATCAGTTTCTGCTTTTCCAGTTCGTTGAGGGCCAGCATTTCCCCCGCGACTTTATGTTTTTGTTTGTCAAAAAATCCCTCTACATCCATTGGGGATTTCAGTGGATAATTTTTGGCAATTTGCCGGATCACAATTAAGTTATAAGCATTGATGTAAAAAGCTTTTTTCTCCATCTTGCCCATATCCTGCACTGACATTTCGCCTACCTGCTTGTAAAGGCCCTCTATTCCATCCATATTTTGTTTGACAGACTTATAGTCTACCAGACCGTTTTTTACATATTTGTTCAAAAACTGATCGGCCTCCTGCGTAAAATCTGCCACCGCCAGCGGTTTAGCACAAGCAAAATTAGTGGACATCAACAATATCAATAAGTATTTCATAAACCTAAATTTTAAAGTATTCCTATAAATAACGCAGAAGATAAGTGTAATGGATGTCAACTGCTTGACATTTTATATATTAAGCCCAACTTAGCTTTACTTTTAGTTATTCACCTTAGCCTTTGTTTCATGAAAAAAGTTTGCATCATTGGTAACGGCATCGCAGGCATTACGGCAGCCCGCCATATCCGCAAACAAAAACCTGCTTCTGAATATAGCATTACGGTAATCTCTGCCGAGACTGAGCACTTTTTCTCCCGCACGGCGCTCATGTACATCTATATGGGCCACATGCTCTACGAACATACTAAACCCTATGAAGACGGATTTTGGGACAAAAACGACATCCGATTGCTGCACGACTATGTAGAGAAAGTGGATACTCGGGAGAAAAAATTTCACCTGAAAGCCGGAGGGGAAATGCCTTACGATATCCTGCTGCTGGCTACCGGCTCGCAAGGCAACCGGGCAGGCTGGCCGGGCGAAAACCTAAAAGGAGTGCAGGGCATGATCACCAAGCAGGACATTGACGCGATGGATGAAAATACCCAAGACATTGAGCGAGGTGTCATTGTAGGGGGTGGGCTAATCGGTATAGAGATGGCAGAATGCCTGCATTCGCGCCACATTCCGGTGACTTTGCTGATTCGTGAAAATGCTTACTGGAGCCACGTGCTGCCTCAGCAAGAGGCCGAAATGGTAAGTCGCCACATCCGTAAGCACGGCATTGACTTGAGGGAAGGGGCTAACTTTAAGGAAATCCGGGGAGATGAGCAGGGACGGGCGAAAGCGGCGGTGCTGGAAGATGGAGAAGAGATTTCCTGCCAGTTTGTAGGGATTACGATTGGCGTAAAACCTAATATCGCATTTTTGAAAGATTCCGGCATAGCCACCGACCGGGGCATTTTGGTCAATGAGTTTCTGGAAACCAATATACCCGATGTCTATGCAGCTGGTGATTGTGCCCAACACCAGATAGCCCCTTCCGGACGAAAAAACCTGGAGCAAATATGGTATAGTGGACGGATGCAGGGCGAAACTGTCGCCCAGACGATCTGCGGTAACAAGATGAAATACATTCCCGGTGTATTTTTTAACTCCGCGAAATTTTTTGATATAGAATATCAGGTGTACGGTGAAATCAACGTGAAGCGGCAAGAAAATGAAGCGCAGTTTTACTGGATCAATGAGGAAAAAGAAGTAGCCTTTCGGGTCGCTTTTGACAAAAATAGCGGTGCTGTTAAAGGCTTTAACCTGATGGGTATCCGTTACCGCCACGAAGTCTGCGCCCGCTGGATCAAAGAGAAAAGCGACATCAGCTTTGTGATGCAACATTTGGAAGAAGCCAACTTTGACCCGGAATTTTTCAAACGCTACGAAGCAGAAATTATTCAAAAATTCAATCAGGAGTTTCCTGACAGATCAGTACAGCATACCAGAAAGAAAAGCATGATCGCTACCCTTTTCGGTTTTTAAATTACACACTATGAACAAAGTACACGGCATACGCCTCTTCGGATTAATCGTTTTTCTGGCAGGCTTTGGCTTGTTTATCGGTGTCTTCTTTATGTCGGATTATCAGCTAGAACCCGAAATATTCCGGCAGGAACTAGCTACTTCCGATGAGGCCGAGGCCAGCCCCAATGCTGCCCAACCGGAGACTGCTCCTACGGGAGATACCGAGCCGAGTGCGGCTCAGGCTGGAGAGGCCCAGCCGAGTGCGGCCCACCCGGATGCTGAAGGAGACAGTGAAAATGAAAACAGCACCTATCGCATCGCCCTACAGGAAGCGGAAAACATGGTAGGAAAAACCTATGCCACTAACTTTGCTTTCATCAATGATCTGAACCAGGTTTGGGAATCGGCAAATGTCCGTATCAAAGATATTTACGGTATCAGCAAAGAAGAAATAGACCAACTGGCATCCGTGGTGGCAGCCAACGACCTTACCTATTCCGCCGAAGTAGTAAATAATACCCTGAGCGGGGAAGATGAAGCCATTAAGCTTAAAAGAGAAAAACTTCTGGCTTATACGGGTTTCCTGGAAGGTAAAAAATTTGGCAGCGAAGACGAAGTGCGTTCACAGTTACAAACCACAGTTAGTAGCGTGAACAACGATATCAGTGGACAAAAAGGCATCAGTCGCTACCGCAAAAAATCGCTGAATACCTCCGTGGTGAAGGCTTCTACCGTGGGGTTTATTGCAGAAAATACGGTAATGATACTACTGCTCAGCATTGGGCTGTCAGTCATCGGGGCCTTACTGTATATTTTACCCCAAGCTAATGAACCCGCAGGCATCAAGCACAATGGTATATTCTTTAGTGCGCTAAAAAACCGGGGCTGGATCGGTATTCTGCTGGGCAGTTTTCTGATTGTCTTTTATATCATCTTGTACTTCTATCCCTATTATATGACCAACTGGATCATCCTGGTAGATCCGGTGAGTCTTCAACTCAGTGGCAATCCGGCGGGGGAATTTTTTCTGTATGGATTTCTGTACACCCTGGCTATTCTGGTGATGGGCATACGCATGTACATGAAGTATCGCCACAGCAACTATCACCTCATTCGTACTACTTCAGTAATGTTCTTCCAACTGGCTTTCGCCTTTTTGATTCCCGAAATACTGATCCGACTAAGTTATCCCTACTTTGATTTCAAAAACATCTGGCCCCTGGACTATGACTTTTTCTTTCCCAGCAGTCTCAACGAACTCATCTCCGCCGGAGGGTTGGGCGCCTTTATGCTTTTTTGGGGCATTCTACTGATCGTCATTGGTGTGCCAGTGCTGGTTTATTTTTATGGCAAACGCTGGTACTGCTCCTGGGTGTGTGGTTGTGGTGGCCTGGCTGAAACTTTAGGTGACCCTTACCGCCAACTCTCCGACAAATCACTCAAAGCCTGGCGGATTGAACGCTGGCTGATACATGGCGTATTGGCCTTTGCCGTACTGATGACCATCGGCATGATTTACACTTTTTTCACCGACAGTGGGAGCCTGGTGGGCATTCCAACCTATACCGTGGCAGAGTTTTACGGCTTTTTTATCGGAGCAGGCTTTGCCGGGGTGATTGGTACCGGCTTTTATCCACTGATGGGTAACCGGGTGTGGTGCCGTTTTGGCTGTCCGCTGGCGGCGTATCTGGGGATTGTACAACGATTCAAATCACGCTTCCGCATCACTACCAACGGTGGTCAGTGCATCTCCTGTGGCAATTGCTCCACCTATTGCGAGATGGGCATAGATGTACGCTGGTACGCCCAACGCGGACAAAACATTGTCCGCTCTTCCTGTGTAGGCTGCGGCGTATGTTCGTCTGTATGTCCGCGCGGTGTACTTAAGCTGGAAAATGGCCAGGAAGAAGGCCGCTTCGGCCAGCCCATTTTGATTGGCAATGACAGCGTGCGGGTAGAAGTTTGATGGTTTCAACATAAAGTTATTAAAAAGCCCATCCTGAATTAGGATGGGCTTTTATATGTTTGCTTTAGCTTATTTGTTCCAAAAAGCGGTAGTTTGACCGGCAAATTATATTGAATGCAAAGTACTGAACCTTGGCCCAATTTATTTGTACCGGGTGCGTCTAAGTCAGGCACCTCGTCGCTCCACCGTTATTTACAACAGCATCCTGATATCTGGATGTCTGAAGAAAAAGAACCGGTTTTTTTTAATCGTACGGAGCGTTATCAAAGTAGAAAGAGTCAGCAATATTATTTATCACTTTTCAATAAAGGAAAAGATAAACGGTACAGAGGGGAATCCAGCACAGATTATATGCAGTCTGTCGATGCTGTACAGAGAATCAAGGAAACAGCAACAAACCCTAAATTTATTTTTATACTAAGAAATCCCATTGACCGCGCATTTTCTCATTTCACATGGTTGAAAGGAATAGGACAGGAAACCCGGACTTTTGAAGAAGCTTTTTTAAGTAGCCACCAACAGTTCATGAGTAGGTTATGCGATCAACCCTCTTACTACTCAGAAGGGTTGTATTATACTTGGATCAGCCGATATTTTGATGTATTCGGTAATGAAAATGTACACCTATTACTATTTGAAAATCTGAAATCAAATACCCTTGCGTCTCTAAATAGTTGTTTTGTCTTTTTAGGCTTGTCTCCTTTGAATCATGTGGAAATTAGGCATGAGAATAAAAGCATTATGTTAAAATCTCCTTTCTACGGAAAAATGATAGTGCTTCTCTCAAGCGAAAGCGATAATATTTATAAACATTTATACAGATTTGTATTTCCTGATAGACTTAGGATTTATGTAAGGAGACGGTTAATTCATGCGCTGAATCATTTTAAATATAAGATGGGTTCTCAAACTGTTGCCCCACATCTTGATAATAATTTACGGAAATGGGTAGGGGATTTTTATCAGGATGAAGTCAGAAAACTGCGTGAGATTACAAACTTAAACCTTCATCTTTGGGAGGATTTTCAATAGTTTTGCAGCTTTTATAACCATCTCTCTGTTGGCAAATAATCACCACTTAAAAAAGGTAATCATCATTGGTGCCGGGCCGGCGGGTTTGGCAGCAGCATACGAATTGACCAAAAAAGGATTAAATGTAGAAGTTTATGAGGCTGCCCCTCAGGTGGGTGGTATGGCGCGTAGCCTGGAGGTTTTCGGACAAACAGTGGATTGTGGGCCGCATCGTTTTTTTACCAAAAACACCCTCGTCAATGATTTTTTTCATGAACTGCTGGGAGAAGATTACGTGACGGTCAGCCGCCTGACCAGAATTTACTACCGAGGCCAGTATTTTGATTATCCACTAAAACTGGCCAATGTGTTGTCGCTTCTCAGCATCGCCAAGATTTTCAAAATTATTTATTCCTATATCTTACAGCAACTCCGCCCTAAAAAACCCGCGCGTTCCCTGGAAGATTGGATCACCGCCAGGTTTGGTGAAGAACTGTTCAACACTTTTTTCAAACATTATTCGGAAAAACTGTGGGGAATTTCCTGTGACCGGATTGACGCCGACTGGGCATCACAAAGAATCAAATCATTGTCGTTGCTAGAGGCTATGAAGGGTTTGTTCCGTGGTAACCGCAACAACAAACATCACTCTCTAGTAGACCGCTTCAACTATCCAAAGCAGGGAACAGGAATGCTTTATAATCGGGCCAGGCAGTACGTTGAAGAAAGAGGAAACCGGATTCATGTGCAAAAAGCGGTGAAAAGTGTTCTGCTGCAAGAAAAAAAAGCTATCGGGGTGGAGTTAGCGGACGGCTCCAAAGTTTATGCTGATTATGTGATTTCTACTATGCCAATCACTTTGCTGATCAAAGCTTTACCAGAAGCACCTGAAAAAGTGATCAACGCCAGTAATCAACTCTATTTCAGGCATACGATCCTGGTTTATCTGGAAGTGGAAGGCACTGATCTTTTTGCGGATAATTGGCTGTACATCCATTCCCCTGAAGTAAGACATGGCCGGATCACGAATTTTCGCAACTGGAGCCCTGAATTGTATGGCGACAGTGACAAAACAGTGCTTTGCATGGAATTCTGGGCTTTTGAGAATGACAAAATCTGGCATGCCCCTGACGAGGAACTTTCGGTGCTGGCCAAGAAAGAATTACAACAGATTGGGCTGGTTTCGCCAGCTACCCAAATCTCCGGAACCTATGTTTTGCGCATTCCCCGCTGTTACCCGGTCTACGAAATTGGCTACGCCTCCCATCTAAACGTGATGTCCGGCTACTTGGATACGATCAGTAATTTAAGTTTGATTGGCAGGTACGGATCTTTTAAATATAATAATCAGGACCATTCTATCTTGATGGGAATATTGGCGGCCAAAAAGGTGATGGGAGAGCCAATAGATCTATGGAAAATAAATTCAGATCAGGAATACCAGGAATCCGATCACTGACCACCTTATAGTTGAATCCGCTAAGATAAATATGCAATTAACAGCCCAACATACACAAGATCGTAAGGGAAATAAAATATTCGCGTGGGCGACGCTCATCGTTCTCGCGTTGATCTTCCTCACCATTATGGTGATAATTTCAATGGCTTGGATTTTTTCTTACGAAGAAATTGCCGCCTGGAAAGAGGCGTATACTGCTTTTTTCCAGTACAGCTTTGAACACTACGACAAGCGCTTTACTATTGAGCAGTACAAAATCAGCCGATATGTAGCGGTGGGGTTGTGGTTAATGGGAGGCTTACTAGGTACTGCGGCAATACGGTACAAAAACTATTATTTCGCTTTTTTTTCTCAGCTATATATTTTCCTGAAAGACCAAATCCGTAATTGTGTACTAGCTTATTTGGCGCTGAACAAGTTGGAGAAAACAGCCTTTTTCTCTGTTTTTGCCTTCTCCGGGATATTACACATTTATCATCTCAGCTATCTGCCGGTGCAAATTGATGAATTGCTGACTTACTTTTATTTTGTGAAAAAAGGGTTTTTACTCACTTCTGTTTTTTATCCATTTCCCAACAACCATGTTTTTTTCAACTATACCTATCTGTTCTTCGACACTTTTGTAGATGATCCTATTTTGGCGGGCAGATTGCCTTCTTTGCTGAGCTTTCATTTAATGCTCTTGCTGCTTTTTTTTGGTCTGTTGCGTTACCTCAAAGACAGCACAGTAGCGCTATTTTCCGTATTGGTATGCACCTTATTTTTTCCTTCCGGTATATACGCGGCTGAGGCGAGGGGCTATGCCATTCTCAGTTTGTGTACCATCATCGCATGTTTTGCCCTGTTGATGAGGCTTGACCGCCAGCGGAACGAGGCTTTCATTATATTTATTGGTGCTTCTGTGGTGGGCGCTTTTACTGTCCCGATTTTTCTGGTGCCTTATCTGGCGTTAGTCTCCTTTGGCACGATAGAAAGTTTCCGAAGAAAGGACAAACCCCTTTTCAGGAGACTCATCATCAATAGTTTATATGTTGGACTGGGTGTATTTTTTTGCTATTTACCGATGTTTTTATTCAGTGGTATTGAGTCTATTACTGCTAACGAATTTGTAGTTCCAGTAAGTAGATCTGATTTTTTTACCTTCATATATCCTGTAGCCTCCGCTGAAACATTAAGTTATTTGGCTACTGTTCCTAGTAAGGGCTGGGCGGTTTTTTTAGTATTTGGCTTACTTGGATTGATGGTATATGGAAAAGTAAGTGAGCGACATAAGAAATGGATAGTATTAAGCTTATGCTTTTTCTTAGTAATTTTTGTCTATGCAATAGTCGCTAGAAGATTTCCCTATCAACGCACGCTAACTTATTCTACTTATTTTATTTATAGTTCTTTTGCAATCATAGTGCTTTACTGGGTAAGAAAAATAGGTGCCACTGAATATTTAAAATACATGGCTTACACCAGTCTAATTATTGTCGTCTCGGTGCTTGCTTACTTTCAGTACCAAAAAAACAGGTACGAAATTTCTATGCTCCCCAACGAGTTTTACCGGAAAATAGAACTTTATTATACCCAGGCAGTGCATACCCAAGCTAACGTTTACCAAGGCGTACAACCGTCCGATATTCATGTCCTCCTGTACTATCGGTATCTTTCGGAAAAACATGATGTGGCATCTCGGCAAGTAAATGATTATGAACAGGCTGATATGCTATTCTTAAAACTGGATTCACTTCCCGACAAAGCTTATGATCTAAGCAATTATACGTTGCTGGATACAATCCCTTCGGATATCTATTTCCTTGCCCCGATGGTAATTTATGAAAAGAAAGATCGCTAAAGGGAATTTATGAATGCTTTCCCCTCAACAAAAAATCTTCTAACTTTGCCCTGAAATTTATTCAGGGTTTACCACCCAATTTTTTGACAATACACTATAAAACCTCAATATATGCTACGCACCCATACCTGCGGGGAACTACGGATAGAAGACGCAAACCAGCAAGTAACGCTTACTGGCTGGGCACAACGTGTGCGGGACAAAGGCGGCGTCATCTGGATTGACCTGCGTGACCGTTATGGTTTGACGCAACTCATCTTTAAGGAAGGTGAAACAACTGCTGAACTGATTGCCCAGGCCCGGGAAGTAGGCCGCGAGTTTGTGTTGCAAGCCACGGGAAAGGTGATTGAACGAGTTTCTAAAAATCCCAAAATTCCCACCGGTGAAGTGGAGATTGAGGTCAGCGAACTCAATATACTGAATGCCTCAAAAGTGCCCCCTTTCACCATAGAAGACGATACCGACGGTGGCGAAGACCTGCGCATGAAGTACCGCTACCTGGATTTGCGCCGTACCGTAGTGCGCAACAAATTACAACTGCGCCATAAGATGATGCAGCACACCCGCCGCTACCTGGACGGGCAAAACTTTATAGAAGTGGAAACCCCGGTGCTGATCAAGTCCACGCCGGAAGGGGCCCGGGATTTTGTGGTACCTTCCCGTATGCAGCCGGGCGAATTTTATGCCCTGCCCCAGTCGCCCCAGACTTTTAAGCAATTGCTGATGGTGTCCGGCTTTGACCGCTACTTCCAGATCGTCAAGTGCTTTCGTGATGAAGACTTGCGGGCCGACCGCCAGCCGGAGTTCACCCAGATAGACTGTGAAATGGCTTTCGTGACGCAAGAGGATATTCTCAACACCTTTGAAGGCTTGACTAAATATCTATTTAAAGAAGTAAAAGGAATAGATATCATAGATTTTCCGCGAATGAACTATGCGGATGCCATGAAATACTATGGCTCCGACAAGCCGGATACCCGTTTTGGGATGAAGTTTACCGAACTCAATGAGGTGGCCCAGGGCAAAGGTTTCAAAGTATTTGACAGTGCCGAACTCGTCGTAGGTATCTGCGCTGAGGGTTGTGCCGAATATAGCCGTAAGCAACTAGATGCGCTGACCGAGTTTGTCACCCGTCCACAGGTAGGCGCCAAGGGATTGGTCTACGTGAAATGCAATAGCGATGGTTCTTTTAAATCTTCAGTGGATAAATTTTATGCAGAAGAAGACCTAAAAAGCTGGATGGAAGCGATGGGGGGCAAAGCCGGGGATTTATTGTTGATACTTGCCGGAGAAGCCAACAAAACCCGTAAAGCGCTGAATGAGCTGCGCCTGCACATGGGAAACGAACTGGGTTTGAGGGATAAAAGTGTATTCAAACCTCTATGGGTCGTAGATTTTCCTTTGTTGGAATGGGATGAACAGAATGAGCGTTTTCATGCCATGCACCATCCCTTCACCTCACCTAAGCCGGAAGATATTGCTCAACTGGATAGCCATCCCGGTGATGTACGCGCCAATGCTTATGACCTGGTGATTAATGGCGTTGAAATCGGTGGCGGTTCCATCAGAATCCATAACCGGGAGTTGCAGAACACGATGTTCAAAAAGCTGGGCTTTAGCCAGGAAGAGGCACAGAAGCAGTTTGGCTTCCTAATGGATGCCTTTGAGTACGGTGCGCCTCCCCACGGCGGTATTGCTTTCGGCTTTGACCGCATGTGTGCACTCTTTAACGGTGCCGACTCTATCCGGGACTACATCGCCTTCCCTAAAAACAACGCCGGTCGCGATGTGATGATTGATACCCCCTCCACCATCTCCGAAGAGCAGTTGCGCGAACTGGAACTGATGGTGAAGCGGTCTAACTGATATGGAAACGTCTTTGCTTTTATTAGCGTTAAGAGTTATAAAACAGATGCTATGTTACCTTCATTGAGTGTAAAAATTATAGAAACCTTAAAGACCTTCGGATAGAATCTTTAAGCAGAGTGAATCTGATTGCTGGTAAAAATAATACCGGGAAGACTTCGCTATTAGAGGCTATTTCAATGTACGCTTATAGAGGGAGTTTGCATTGGATTGATTCTTTATTAAAGAAAAGAGGAGAATTTTATAGCGCTTTAGAAAATAGTTCAGATAATAATCAGAAGAGTTATGCCTCTCTATTTCCTAATAGAGAGATAAAATTTTTTGAAGATGATAGATTACTCATTGGTCCTTTAGAAAATATTGAGAACCCAACCAATAAGCTTTTTCTACACAATGCATTAAATATACGCTTTGTGAAGTTATATCAGGTAGAATCCGTCCTCAAAGATGAATCCACTAACGAAACCTTCAAACGCACTTTTTGGAAACCTTTAGAAAATGAAGATGATGATACCAAGGAAGTTCAGATTTTGAGGAAAGGTCTAAAAATTATGTTTGATAGAAAGGGGGGTGACTATCAGCTAGATGAGTTAGATAGAAAGAATGACTTAGTTTTTTTTATTAAAAAAAGCAATAGTCCAACAAATGTTCAATTTGTTAGGACTGTCAACACGGATGAGGAAATAGCCCAAGTTTGGGACCATATTGCTTCAACGGATAAGGAAAAGTATTTGGTTGAGGCTCTGAAATTAATAGAGAAAGATGTTGAGAGCCTTGACTTCGTCAAAGATGAAAGTTCTAATAATGAACGAAAAGCTGTGGTGAGAATCCGACAAAGTAGAATTCCTCTCAAAAGTATGGGCGATGGTATGAACCGAATTTTAACCATCATCCTTGCCTTGGTAAACGCGGAAGGAGGTTATCTGCTGGTTGATGAATTTGAAAATGGACTGCATTATAGTGTACAGGAAGACTTATGGAAAATGGTCTTTCATCTTGCCAAAAGATTAGATGTCCAAGTTTTTGCCACTACGCATAGTAATGACTGTATCCGCGCTTTTGAAAATGTATTAAATGAAGCTAATCAGTCAGAGGGTTTATATTTCCGTTTGGAAAAGTTCGAGTTACAGGGAAAAGAGCTATCAATCAAACCTGTGTTTTACGCACCATCTGAATTAGAGGTAGCCGTTGACCAGCATATTGAAACCCGATGAAGCCGAAAACTAATGCAAACAGGCATAGGCTTTTAGTGGAAGGGAAAGACGATTTTTATGTAATTCCCGCTTTGTGCAAAAGATTTTCAGTGTTGGAAAGTTTTGAAATCATTGATAAAAAGGGCAAGGATTCACTGCTTGCCAGCATTCCGGCAGAAATTAATCTCCTTACCCGTCCTGAAAACACTCGCTTAGGAATTGTTCTGGATGCCGATCAAAGTTTAACTGAAAGATGGAAGCAACTCAAACACATTTTGGAAAATAAGGGCTATAATATTCCCCAAAAACCTGAACTATCAGGTACAATTTTATCTTCTCCTGCGCTTGGGCTTCCTCAAATTGGTATATGGCTGATGCCCAATAATGAACTCCCTGGGATGTTGGAAGATTTCATCCGGTTGTTAGTTCCCATTGATGATGAAAGTCTGGCATTTGCAGAAGAAACGTTGAGTACTTTAGAGAGCCAGGGTTTGCAAAAATACGTACCCAATCATCGGGCAAAAGCCCTGATACATACCTGGCTGGCTTGGCAGGAAAATCCAGGAACTCCTTTAGGGTCGGCTATCACTAGGAGAGTTCTTTCAACAGATACGGAACTGTGCCAGCATTTTGTGGATTGGCTGAACAAGCTTTTTAATCCTGCTAATCCATGAAAAAATACAGCTCAAAGAAAGCTAAGAACACATACTTTGTCACATAACTAGCTCACCCAATGGTGAGTTTTTTTTGTCAGAGACTTAGCCGTACTTTATAGTACCAAACCAAAACATCCGTCAGTCCTTTCGGTTTTGAGTGTATACTTTAAATTGATTTTTTGACCTTTAAATGAATAACATCATGCATAACCAATCTCAAAAGACAGACGCTATACAAAAGCTTAAGGAGAAAGTAGAAAAAGTAAAAGTAGCGATGCTTGTCACTGAACAGCAAAACGGAAATCTGCGCTCACGACCGATGTACACCAACAAAATAGAAGATGATGGCGTATTGTGGTTTTTTACCAGTGATGAGTCTGACAAGGCGGATGTCATTGAACATGAAAACAGGAAAGTGAACCTGGCGTATGCCGACCCGGATTCCAATACCTATATCTCAGTGTCTGGTAAAGCAGAAATTGTGGAAGACAAGGCCAAGATGAAAGAACTCTGGAACCCTTCTCTCAAAGCCTGGTTTGCCGACGGTCTGGATACGCCTGACATCAGTTTGCTGAAGGTGACTGCTGAAAAAGCGGAATATTGGGATGTCACTTCCAGCAAAATGGTTCAACTCTATGCCTTTGCCAAAGCAGTCATCACCGGAGAATCTGCTAAAGACGTAGGCGATAATGAAAAATTAAATATCCGATAATATCGTGGAATTGCCAGATCGCAACTATTTGAAAAATCCTTAGTATGTACGCACTGAGGGTTTTTTTAATGATTGACCATTGCTTTTTCTTCCTTCAGCCTTTTTAAATTTTCCAACATATCGGCTGACATGGCTGGCAAATCGTACTGAGGTTTCCAGCCCCAGTCTTCTTTCGCTGCCTGGTCATTGATGCTATTGGGCCAGCTATCAGCGATTTTCTGGCGAAAATCTGGTTGGTAATCTATCTCAAAACCGGGCATAGTCTGGCAAATTATCTCAGCAATATTGGCTGGAGAACAGCTAAATCCTGCTAGATTGTAACTGGAGCGTACCTTAATTTTTTCCTCGTTAGCTTCCATTAGTTCAAGGGTAGCCCGTACGGCATCCGGCATGTACATGAGTGGCAAAATAGTGTCTTCTTTCAAAAAGCAGTGATAAGTCACCTCTTCCAACGCCTTATGATAAATCTCTACCGCAAAGTCAGTCGTACCCCCACCGGGCAAAGCTTTGTAGCCAATCAATCCTGGATAGCGAAGGCTGCGCACGTCCACCCCAAATTTTTGCGCATAATAAGCACACAACCTCTCGCCGGCCAGTTTGCTGATGCCGTACATTGTAGTAGGCGAAGTAACGGTTTCCTGGGGGGTATCCTGCTTGGGGGTAGTGCTGCCAAACACGGCGATAGAACTCGGCCAGAAGACTTTATTTATTTTTCCATCACGGGCTAGCTCTAATACATGCATCAGCCCATCCATATTGACCTGCCAGGTGAGCATCGGGTTTTGCTCTCCTTTGGCGGACAAAATCGCCGCGAGCAAATAGATGTCAGTAAACTTATACTTTTCTACCAGTTCATAGAGCCGGTTTTTATCCCGTATGTCTAGTGGCTCAAAAAGCGCATCTTGTTTTTGGGGAGGGTGAATGTCAGAAGTAATCACTTGTCCGTACCCATATTTATCTTGCAAAGCGGTAGTCAGTTCGGTGCCTAATTGCCCATTTGCCCCGATAATCAAAATTTTTGTTTTCACTGTCATATCTATCTCGCTGTCAGGTATTTTTTAAATTTATATTGATGATTTACTAAATATTAAACAATGAACTGCTTAGTTTTGAAAGCAAAAGTATAGAATTTGTAAAATTTTAGGATCACTCAACGCTAAAATATTACTTATTATATAACGATACGCAAGCTGTATAGTTAGTGAAGCAGCATTTAAACAGCATACCTTATGTACGATACCTTAAAACCTGCCCTGGATAAAGAACTGGCCGAAATCAAAGAAGCCGGTCTGTATAAAAATGAACGCGTCATTACTACACCGCAAGGCGCGGTGATCAAAACAAGTACTGGCAAAGAAGTGATTAACTTCTGTGCTAACAACTATCTTGGCCTTTCAGCGCATCCCAAAGTGATAGCCGCCGCTAAGGAAAATATAGATACACATGGCTACGGCATGTCGTCGGTACGCTTTATCTGCGGTACCCAGGATATCCACAAAACGCTGGAAAAAAAGATTTCCGAATTCCTGGGGATGGAAGATACTATTCTGTACGCAGCCGCATTTGATGCCAACGGGGGTATCTTTGAGCCTTTGTTTGGGCCT
>JBBSOG010000022.1:0-23059 GCA_038259985.1 Cytophagales bacterium | reverse complement strand
GTATTTTAATTTTTTACCAAAGATAGGGCAGAGCCTGGCTAATAATTCTGCTGAATAGGATTGGTTTATTACCTGGTAGGGAAAGGGATTGAAAGGATGGGTTTCCCGCCATTGCGACCGGGCAGCCGGAGCGGGGCTCTAGCCCGTGGCAATCTGTTAGACCTTTGCTAAAGTCTAACAGATTGCTTCGCTCCGCTCGCAATGACGGAACCCGGACTACCGCAATGACGGGAAACTAACCACTGCCATTGCTTTTTCGGATCGGTCGCCAATGCGATTGTAATCGGTGCACCGAAGCGTCCAAAAAGAGTTACTCTGCGGATTTCAAATCCGCTGAATATATTGATGAAACCTAATACCCGTAAATTGCGTTAGCCGAATATCATCATAGTCCATGATCAGAAAGTTTGTCCATATCACCCTCAGCATGATTTTGCTGCTCTCCACCACCGGGCTAGCCATTAGTAAGCATTACTGTGGAGGTGAGCTTTCGGCGGTGAAGGTTGGACATGAAAAAATTCATTGCTGTGATGAATCTGCTGATCAAATGCCCAGTGATTGCTGTCACGATGAGCAGCTTACTTTTTCGGTAGAACAAGATTTTCAACTCTCCTCCTTTCAGTTTCACTGCCATTTACTTACCGCTACTGCTTTATTGCCGTATCTTGACCTCTCCGCACTTTTTGTAGCGCAGGATGAGCATGAACCTGAATTTAAGCCTTATCTTTCCCCTCCTATTGTCAAGGACATTCCCGTGTCGTTGCAATCTTTTCTTCTGTAGGTCATTTCCAAATCCTTATGCTAAGCTTTAGCCTGTTATTTCTTTAGGGTTTATTGACTGGAAATGAAAGATGTTAAACCAACTGATTAAGTTTTTTCTGTACAACCGTTTGGTGACGGTGCTCATATTGCTGTTCCTACTGGGCTGGGGTATCATGACCTCCCCTTTTAATCTGGGATTTGGTTTTCTTCCCCAAGACCCTGTTTCCGTAGATGCTATCCCGGATATCGGTGAAAACCAACAGATTGTTTTTACCGAATGGAAAGGGCGCTCCCCGCAGGATATGGAAGACCAGATCACCTATCCACTGACCACTGCCATGCTGGGGATGCCGGGCGTAAAGACTATTCGTAGTTCCTCGGCTTTTGGCTTTTCTACGATCTACATCATCTTTGACGAAGATATTGAATTCTATTGGAGCCGTTCCCGCATCCTGGAAAAGCTTAATGCTTTGCCTTCCGGTACCTTACCCGAAGGCGTGCAGCCCGCTTTGGGACCTGATGCTACCGCTCTGGGACAGATTTTCTGGTACACGCTGGAAGGCAGGGATCAGGCAGGCAATGTCACCGGAGGCTGGGATCTACAGGAGTTGCGTTCGGCGCAGGATTATCTGGTACGCTATGCCTTGGCTTCCGCCGAAGGGGTGTCGGAGGTCGCCTCCATCGGGGGATATGTGAAAGAATATCAGGTAGAGATTGACCCTGATGCCCTTAAGGCGCATGGAGCAACGTTGGCGCAGGTAGCCCAGAGTGTCCGCAATAGTAACCTGGATGTAGGGGCCAGGACGCTAGAAATTAATAATGCGGAGTATTTCGTAAGGGGCTTGGGCTATATCAAAAGCCTGGAAGACCTGGAGAATGCGGTGGTTAAGGTAGAAAACAATACGCCGATACGCATCAAGGATATAGCCCGGGTGCAGTACGGACCTGCTAGTCGTAGGGGCATTCTGGACAAGGCTGGAGCAGAAGCGGTGGGCGGCGTAGTAGTCGCCCGTTATGGGGCAAATCCCTTGGAGGTGATTAACAACGTAAAAGAAAAGATTGGAGAGATAGAAGGCGGTCTGCCCACCAAAACCTTAGAGGATGGCACCGTTTCCCATCTGGAAATTATTCCTTTCTACGACCGTACCCAACTTATTCAGGAGACACTGGGTACGCTGGAAGAAGCGCTTTCTTTAGAAATCCTGATTACCATCATTGTCATTATTGTGATGGTTGTCAACCTGCGGGCTTCCCTGCTAATTTCCGCCTTGCTGCCCCTGGCGGTGCTGATGTGCTTCATCGCCATGCGCTATACCGGAGTGGTAGCCAATATCGTTTCGCTATCGGGTATTGCCATCGCCATCGGCACCGTAGTAGATGTGGGGATTATCTTGACTGAAAACATCCTTAAACACCTTGAGACCCACCGGAATAGTGGTAAATCCTACTTGGATATCATCTACGAAGGCACCATAGAGGTGGCCTCCGCTATCGTGACGGCGGTAGCCACTACGATCGTCAGTTTTATTCCGGTATTCAGTTTACAAGCAGCGGAAGGTAAATTATTTACACCACTGGCTTTCACCAAAACTTTTGTGCTGGCTGCTGCGGTGTTTATCACACTGATCATTATGCCTACCTTTTCGTATTGGTTCTTTTCTATCAAGATCAATAAAAAGAAAGTGCGCTTGGCAGTTCATCTGGCGTTTGTTGTTCTGGGCATAGTCGCTATGTCTTTCGGCTTGATATGGCCGGGCATATTTCTGCTATTGATCGGTATCATTAATTTCCTGGCTGTCTGGGACCATCCTAAACTCTGGTGGGCATCCGCTTACCGGCTTTGGATAAATATAGGCATCACCCTGGCACTCATTACCTTCTGGTTGACGGCGGAGTGGTTGCCACTGGGGGCCGGGGTTAGCCTTTTCCTTAACTTTTTCTTCGTCATTTTCGGCATAACCCTTATTTTGGGCAGTTTCCTGCTCTTTTATCATTACTATACCCGCATACTGCGCTGGTGCCTCCGGCATAAAATGGTTTTCATTTCACTGCCCGCTTCCCTGATCCTCTTTGGATTGATCATCTGGCAGGGCTTTGACGGCGTTTTTGGATTATTTGCCCGGGGTATGGAAAAAGTGAATGTCAATGTGCATAGCAACGGCTTTTATTCCAGCTTACAACATGCTTTTCCCGGGATCGGGGAAGAATTTATGCCCGCTTTGGACGAAGGCACTTTCTTGCTCATGCCTTCCTCCATGCCCCATGCCGGTATTGAAGAAAACAAAGCCACACTGCAAAAACTGGATATGCTGGCCACCGCCATTCCCGAAGTGCAGTCGGTAGTCGGTAAACTTGGGAGAGTAGAGTCACCCCTAGACCCGGCACCAATTTCTATGTACGAGAATGTGATCAACTACAAAAGTGAGTACCTGACCGATGAACATGGCCGACGCATGCGCTTCCGTACCGATGAGGAAGGAAAATTCTTAGTACAGCGAGAAGACACGATTATTGCCATAGCCGACAATGAAGCACCTTACCTAAACATAGACAGGCTCATTCCCGATGATGATGGGCATTATTTCAGGCAGTGGCGGAATAATATCCAGTCACCCGATGATATCTGGGGTGAGATCGTCAAGGCTACCCGCTTACCGGGCGTCACTTCTGCCCCCAAGTTACAACCGATAGAAACCCGTCTGGTGATGTTGCAAACCGGTATGCGCGCCCCTATGGGCATCAAGGTAAAGGGGCCGGATTTGAAAACCATTGAAGCCTTCGGGCTGGAACTTGAACAATATCTCAAGGAAATACCAGCAGTCAAAGAAGAAGCAGTTTTTGCCGAAAGAATTGTAGGCAAGCCTTATATGGAAATTAAGATTGACCGGGAAAAGATAGCCCGCTACGGACTGAGTGTTCAGGACGTGCAAAGCTATATAGAAATAGCCATTGGTGGTATCGGACTCAGTACCAGCGTAGAAGGGCGGGAGCGTTATCCGATCAGAGTGCGCTATCCGCGTGAGCTACGGGATTCCCCGGAAATGATTAATCAAATATTAATTGCTACTCCCAGCGGTACGCAAATTCCCTTGGGCGAGCTGAGTGATATTCACTATACGCAAGGGCCACAGATGATCAAAAGCGAGGATACCTTTCTCATTTCCTACGTGCTGTTTGACAAGAGTTCTGGCTATTCGGAAGTAGAAACGGTGGAGGCGGCCCAAGCCTATCTGCAACAAAAGATAGAAAGCGGTGAACTGGAAGTCCCTTCCGGCGTAAGTTATCGCTTTTCGGGCAGCTACGAAAACCAGATCAGGGCAGCACAAAGGTTGAGCATTGTCATACCGATTTGTCTGCTAGTTATTTTCCTGATCCTTTATTTCCAGTTCCGTTCTGTTACTACTTCACTGATGGTATTCAGTGGAATAGCTGTGGCTTTTTCCGGCGGTTTCATCCTGATCTGGCTCTACGGCATGGATGGGTTTCTGGACTTTTCATTGTTGGGCACCGACTTCCGTGATCTGTTTCAGGTCAAGACGATCTACCTCAGCGTAGCGGTGTGGGTAGGCTTTATCGCCCTCTTCGGCATCGCTACCGACGACGGCGTACTCATCGCCACCTACTTGGATCAATCCTTCAACAGAAACATAACTAAGACGATTCCTGAAATCAGAGAAGCCGTTGTAGAAGCCGGGCAGAAACGGGTCCGTCCCGCCCTGATGACCTCTGCCACGACGCTGCTGGCTTTGTTGCCGGTACTCACTTCCTCAGGCCGCGGTTCGGACATCATGATCCCTATGGCCATTCCAATCTTCGGAGGTATGTGTATTGCGTTGATCACACTTTTTGTGGTGCCGGTGCTGTATTGTTGGCGAGAAGAAGGGAGAGTTAAAAATAAGGGGAAATAAGAAGTAAGTAGATGTAAATGGAGATAAATAGAAATAAATGGTTGGGAACTTTATAATTATCTAATATGGAACCGAAGAAGTATATCACGCTAAAAGATTTGGAGGTTTATCAACTTTCCAGGAAGCTATCTGCATTGGCTTGGGGGATTTACGATAAGATGAATTATGAGGAGAAAAGAACGATGGGTGAGCAGTTTATCAGGTCAATAGACTCAGTAGGTGCTAATATCGCAGAAGGCTACAGTCGTTTTCATTATATGGATAAGGTGAGGTTTTATTACTACAGTAGGGCTTCCCTAGCAGAGGCTATTGAACACTGGCTGGATTTGATGCACGAAAGAAATAAAGTGATGAACCAAGATTATACACAGATGATGGAATTACACCAGAAGCTGCAAGTGAAGCTCAATAATTTCATTTCAACCACCAAAAATGTAAATAAATGAACCTGTCCAAAACCATTTATTTCTCCCTATTTCTATGTATTTCCCTTTCAGGAGTAGGAGAAGCTTTTGCCCAGACTTTAAATAACTACCTTGAAACTGCTGCTGAAAATAACCCGGCATTAAAGTCTAAATATCAGCAGTATCTGGCTGCTTTGGAAAGGGTTCCCCAGTCGGGGGCTTTGCCAGATCCCAGTTTGAGTTTTGGCTATTTCATCAGTCCGGTGGAGACCCGAGTGGGCCCGCAGCGGTCGAGGTTTTCCCTTCAGCAAATGCTTCCCTGGTTCGGTACGCTGGATGCCCGGAAAGGCGCAGCTACGCAGGAGGCTAAAGTACGTTTTGAAGAGTTCATGCAGGCTAAAAATGAGTTGTATTTCACCATCAAAGCAAGTTATTATCAACTTTTTGACATCCGGGAGGAAATGAAGCTTACCGAAGAAAATATCAAAGTGCTGGAATCTTATGAGCGACTGGCCACCCAGAAATATGAAAATGCCCTTAGCACAATGGTAGATATCCTGAGAGTACAGATGCAGATTCGCAAGGAACAAAACCAATTGTTAATTTTAGCCGAAACAATGAAGGCTCAACGCTCAACATTTAACACCTTGCTCAACCGTTCTCCGCTGACTGAGGTACAGGTACCTGCATTTCTGGATGATACATTGGTTTTGGAGGATATTGATAAAATTAGCGATGCAATAATTGCCCGGCACCCTTCGCTCAGCGTACTAAAAGAAGAAGCAAATCTGCTCAATGAACAGGAAAGATTAGCGCAACTCAGTGGAAAACCCAATCTTGGGGTGGGTTTAGACTATGTGATCGTCGGTAACCGCAGCGATATGGAAATGCCCGATAACGGTAAGGACGTGATTATGCCGATGGTGAGCCTTTCTCTACCCTTATTTAACCGGCAAAAATACAAGGCCATGAGAAAAGAAATACTTGTGAAACAGGAAGCAAACCAACTGACCGTCGCATCCCGAGAAAATGAGTTGATCAATACATTAAACAAAGTATTACAGGATTATCAAATCGCGCGGAACAACATACAACTGTACGAAGCACAGATGGAAAGCACCCAGCAGGCGATCAGTATTCTTAATAGTGCTTATGAATCCACCAGTGAACGTTTTAAGGACATCCTGCAGTTTCAGCTTGAACATCTGAGTTACAGCATAATGCTGAACAAAGCGCTTACCGAAAGCAGGATAGCCAAAGCTAAATTGGATGAACTTACTGCGGTGGAAATAACCATGAATGACGCCGTGGATGAGTGATGAATTTTAAATGTTGAATAGATAATCATGAAGAATAAATTTAGGGTAAGTATTGTAATTGTTTTTTTGCTGGTGGCAGCTTGTGATTCTTCCGGACAAAAAGATGTGAGTGAAGGGAGTAATGAGCAACAGCCAACTGATCCGCTGAGCAATGTTGAACTTACTGACCTGGAAGGAAATTCGGTTAAGCTGGATGACTTTGCGGGAAAAACCATCGTACTTAACTTTTGGGCAACATGGTGTAAGCCTTGCATTATGGAAATGCCTTCCATGGAAGCGGCAAGCACTTCACTGGGTGAAGGTTTTATATTCCTGCTGGCATCCGACGAGGACATAGAAAAAATCAGCAAGTTCAGGGAGAAGCAAGGTATAGACTTGCCTTTTGTGCAGCTACAAACCGGCGTGCAAAATTTACAGATCACAGCGCTGCCTACCACCTGGATTATCCGGGATGGTAAAGTACTGTCCGAGATCGTGGGCAGCCGGGAATGGGATACTCAAGCGCATATTGAAGAACTGAAAAGTTTATGAAAGCCTATCTATTCTTTTTCCTAAGCCTGTGCTTGCTGGCTTGTCAGCCTACTTCACATGAGGAAGCAGAGGATAACAAGTGGCAGTTGACGACCGTAGAAAACCCGGTGTCTTCCCAAAGCGGTGAGCCTAACTTGTTTGTTGCTGATCAGGGAGAGGTCTACCTGTCCTGGATTGATGCGCTTGAAAATGACGAACATGCCCTCCGCTTTGCAAAATGGGAGAACATGCAATGGTCAGCGCCACAAACCATCGCCCAGGATAGTGGCTGGTTTGTCAACTGGGCGGATTTCCCTTCGCTGTCAGTCAACAAAAACTTTATGGCTGCTCATTGGCTGGCTAAAAGTGCCGAAGGCACCTACGACTATGAAGTGAAAGTGGCTCTTTCCGAAGATCTTGGCAAAAGCTGGGTACCTCCTTTCGTGCTGCACCGGGATGAGATCGCTGCCGAACACGGTTTTGTGACGATGTTGCCTGATCAGGAAAGAATTTTTGCCGTCTGGCTGGATGGCCGCTTCACCAAAGAAAATGACTCAAAATCAACTGCTGTCAATGAACATGCTCATGGAGGAGCGATGTCCTTATATGCCACTACTTTTGATCAGAAAGGAAGCATGGGTAAAGAAATAGCCCTGGATCACCGAATCTGCGACTGCTGCCAGACTGACGCAGTAAATACTGCTCAAGGTTTAATCGTCGTGTACCGCGACCGTTCAGAAAATGAAGTCAGAGACATTTATATCACCCGTGAGTTGGATGGAAAATGGACAATCCCAACACCTGTTTTCGTTGACAACTGGCAAATTAAGGCTTGTCCGGTGAATGGCCCGGCCATCGCTGCGGAGGGGGAAAATGTAGCCATAACCTGGTTTACTGCGGCTGAAGATATACCCAAAGTTCAGATAGTGTTTTCTAATGACTATGGTACTTCTTTTACTGAGCCTGTTCAAATACATCACGGAAATCCTCTCGGCCGGGTGGATGTGATCATGCTGGACAATGACCACGCGATGGTAAGCTGGCTGGAAGCTACCGATAAAGGGGCCGAAATACGTGCCGCTGTGGTAAGTACGAACCAACAGTTGATCATAGACCGTCAAATAGCCAATACGGCTGACTCCCGTTCCAGCGGTTTTCCTATCATGGAGAAAGCCGGAAATGAGGTGTTTTTTGCCTGGACAGATTTAAAAGATGACCGTTCAAAAATCATTACGGCAATGTTAAATATCAACGAACTAGCGTTATGACTTTAAGATCTAAAACAATACTCAGATACGCTCTTATACTTGGGCTGGGCATGCTTCTTGGCTGGCTGTTTTTTGTTCCGCATACTGCGCATGAACACGAATTAGTTCTTACCGAAACTGCTGAAGGCAACACTGTTTGGACCTGCGCTATGCACCCACAAGTGCGGCAGAATGAGCCTGGCGACTGCCCGATATGTGGCATGGATTTGATTCCTTTACAAGAAGATAAAGCAGCCACAAACCCTTATCAGCTCACGATGAGCGCCGAAGCGGTTAAGCTTTCTAATATACAGACGACTAAAATCGGAAGTCCCGGTACCTATTCGGAAGATAGCCGTGAACTACTGCTTAATGGTAAGATTGCGCTCAATGAAAATAAAATTGTCTCGCAGACCGCTCACTTTGAAGGAAGAGTAGAGAAGATGTATCTTACTTATGAAGGGGAGAAAGTGGGGCATGGACAAATTATCGCGCTCATTTACTCCCCGCAACTGATCACCGCTCAACAGGAATTGCTGGAGGCCAAAAAATTTCAATCCTCTAACCCTAAACTGTTGGAATCTGCCCGGCGCAAACTCAAAAACTGGAAGCTATCGGAGCAGCAAATTGATCAGGTGCTGCAAACAGAAGAGGTCATCACTTCCTGGCCTTTGCGGGCACACGCTTCGGGCATTGTCACCAAAATCAATGTGGAAAGTGGCGAGCATGTGATGGAAGGGGGCGTGATTTACGAAGCAGCTGACCTTAGACAGCTATGGGCGGTATTTGATGCTTATGAGAGTAACCTGAACCAGATTAAAGAAGGCGATATCATCAAGTTTAATGCCGCTGCTTATCCAGATCAGGAATTTGAGGGCAAGGTGGAATTTATTGACCCTTTCATTGACCCACAAAGCAGAGTGGCTAAAGTAAGAACTGAAGTGAACAATGCCGAAAATCTGCTTAAACCCGCTATGTTTATCCGTGGCATATTGAGCAGCGATCAGAAACAGCCTATTTCCCCGGATGCGGAAGCAAATTTGTTAGTCCCTAAATCAGCGGTGATGTGGACGGGCAAACGTTCGGTGGTATATGTAAAAATCCCCTTGACCAACGTGCCTACCTACGAGATGCGGGAAGTTTCCCTGGGTACAAATTTGGGCAATGCTTATCTGGTGGAAGACGGCCTTGCTTCAGGAGAAGAAGTAGTGACTAACGGTGCTTTTACCGTAGATGCCGCTGCCCAGTTGAACAACAAAGCCAGTATGATGAACCGGAATATTCGGGTAAAGCAAACGGAAAGTTTACCCAGTAAACTTCAAATCAGTGTGCCGGATTTTGTAAGTGACACCCCTGAAGCATTCAGTCAGCAACTGCAAGGCGTGCTGGGACAATACCTATTGTTGAAAGAGGCGCTGATCAACTCGGAGGAAGAGTTAGCCCAAGAGAAAGCCAACGCTTTACGTGCTTCCTTACAAAAGGTAGATATGAAACTACTGCCCCATGATCCGCATATATACTGGATGGAAATTGTTGGGGAAATTAAACCAATGACCGACAGTATTGCTGACGCAAAGAATATTGATGTGCAGCGTAAATATTTTAAAAAGCTATCCAAAGACATCATCCGGGCTGCCCTGGCTTTTGGAACGGCAGAGAAATTGTACGTACAGTATTGCCCGATGGCAGATGACAACGAAGGAGCGAACTGGCTGAGCCAAACCGAAGAAATCAGAAATCCGTATTATGGGGATATGATGCTAACGTGCGGTCATGTAGAAAATATTATTAATCCGTAAATTTTCTTATACTTAAATCATGAAGACAACAACCATCAACATAAAGCTTGTGTTATTTGTACTCACCTTGCTTTGGGTAAGTGCCTGCGGAAGTACACCGGAAAACCCGTCAGGAAATAATACTGATACTACAGAAACAAAAGCAGAAGCCAACAAAGTCAAAAGAGTGGGCGACGTGGTAGAAGGTTACCTCAAGATTAAAGACGCGCTGGTGGCCTCTGATAAAGTGGAAGCGAAAGAATATGCCGTGGCCAGCCTGGAAGTAGTTGACGCGATCGCGATGCCAGAAATTCAGCAAGCGATCAAGGAAATCGCTGGGACTGATGATATAGAAGCCCAGCGAGAGTCTTTTAAAAGCTTCTCTACCAGTTTATATAAAAACCTTAAGGATCCTAAAAATATCAGTATTGAGGAACCCCTCTATAAACTATACTGCCCGATGGCATTTGACAACCAGGGCGCGTACTGGCTTAGTGCCCAGCAAGAAATTCTCAACCCCTACTTCGGTGACCGAATGCTAAAATGTGGGCGGGTAGAAGAAGAATTGACAGCTAATAATTGACCATAATAGGCTGAGATACATTTCTATTCGAGAATCTGTTTTTCAGTATTTTTTATGCTGTTCAGAATGCTATAAGCTGAACAAAAGCCCCCATTCTACTTGTTCGGCTTTTCCTAAAAAAGTCTTCATGCTGGCGCTTGCTGCGATGTGTGGATGAACGTGAACTCTCAGTCCGTAGCGTTGGTAGAGATCGGAACTAATGCGCCGATATGGACGATAAAAGTAATAACCGAATTGGGTCAGAAAGGAAACCTTGCCGATCATCAGTTGATGCCCCAGGGTGACCGCTGCACTTTTGAAGTCAGCCTGGTTTTCACTATTCTCCTCCACTATCCATTTTTTCATAGCAATGTCATAGTACCCGTCCATTCCCAGATTGATGGTGCTGAATACGGAAAGTGGCTTATTCACAGCCAGATTCAAATTGTAACAGGGATGCATCACGCCCCCACCCCGACCTATTTCCTTAAAGGAAAAGCTGGGTAGCAGTGTAAAATAAAGACTTCTATCACTTAAACTTTGCTTTGACCATCGCTTGAACTCTGGCTTCTCAGCATGAAGGTCAAACTTTAAGGACAAGTCGGTCTGCACTATATTGATACCGGAATTGGGCTTACGAATCCCCCCATTAGAAAAATGGTCCATATGAATAAAAATACCCCCCGACAAATAATCGGTAATCCTAAGCTGGTATTTGAGGGCAGTATACAGGGCAAACGAAAAAGAAGAGCCTAACGCTACATTACTATTATTATCTTTCTGATCGTGCGGATGGGTGTGGTAAGCGATGCCTGTTCCCAAAGCCCCGGTGAGGCTGCTCAGTTTTCCACGATAAAGGTAAAGATTAAGAAAAGTTTCTACTGCCATGGATTGGCCCAAAACCGGGTTCAGATAGTCCTGGTAGCAAAAACTGAAACCCACATCAGGATAACCAAACGCTTGTTCCCAGTATCTTTGACCATAAGTATTACGAAGGTAGCTGACCCTAAACCCATGTGGATGGCTTTTGATCAGGTGTCCTATGCCCTCCCCATGCATCATGATATAACCTTTATAAGCAGAAATTTCCAACTGGGAAGTGTAGCCAGGGGAATCAATAGGTGCTGTATTATCTTTCTCTTGGGCCAATACGTTGAATGGCAACAGCAAAGCCAGGTAGAAAATGATTTTGGCCAGTTGTATGCTTAGCTGAACATCCACAAAATAACGATTTGTAAATTTGGTATCTGAAATTTTGACTTTCCCGAAGGACATACCCCTGTTGCTTTAGAAATTTACCCAAGTTAGGAACTCAGCCTTTTTTTCCAAACTTAATCATCAAGCTAATGTTGATATCCCCGTTGAGATAGGGTTGTAGCATGGCTTTCAATCCCAGTAGATATTTTTGCTGGATACTGATCTCGTTTTCAATAATCGCATTTACCCCAAAGGTTATCCTGTGATCAGCCCGCTCGTTCCCGATATTATCGTACACATACATCAACGAAGCCCCCGTGCCTATTTTCAAGTTGTTAAGCTTATCGTTACCAAAGGGAGAGGCGAAAAAATTAGCATCCAGATGGGTTACAAACGAAGGGCTAAACTCCCTTTGACTAAAGACGATATCACCAGAATTATTTATAGGCACAGGGATTTTTCTGGAATAGAAATCTCCATAACCTAAGCCCAACAAGAAGGAATGACTTATTATCCTGTTCCATTTTTTGTGATTTCGCCTTCTATTTTGCCGATCAATTTGTCACCAGTGCCTAAGTTGGAAACGCCAAGACCTAATTTTATATCACTCCGGGATTGACCGTAGGCTGTCATGCTTATTAGGCTAAGAAACACGATGAACAATATGTTTTTCATATACTTTTGTTTTGAACATAAGATATACGGCGAAAGCCATATTAGAAAGCCTTTGTAAGATAAGCTGACTATATCCAGGCTAAGCATAGGGGTCTGCAGGAAATGTTTCACTGAGTCCGCTTTCTGACAATCTTATCTTCCTAACGGCAATCGTATTGTATACCACAATTTACTCTTAAGAATAAATCGTAGATTGAGCGGACTAAATCATCATTAAAGATGTTGAAAAACCTGGCATTTGGTTTTTCGTTATGGATAAGCCTGGGCATGCTTGTCATATCAGAATCCGAAGCTGTGGCTAACAATGTTAAGGTGAATGTGTTAGATATAAAAAACAAAATCATGGAGATTGCAACTTTTGGTAACGGATGCTTCTGGTGTACAGAAGCCATATTTCAGAATTTAAATGGGGTTGAAGAAGCCGTCTCCGGTTACTCCGGCGGACAGGTAGAGAATCCTACCTACAAACAAGTTTGCTCGGGGACTACCGGGCATGCGGAAGTTTTACAAATCACTTTTGACCCGGAGGTCATCAGCTACGATGAGTTGTTGGAAGTGTTCTGGAAAACCCACGACCCTACTACGCTTAACCGTCAGGGAAACGACGTGGGGACCCAGTATCGTTCAGCAGTTTTTTATAACAATGAGGAGCAGCGAGAAAAAGCTGAAAAGTATAAAAAAGAACTCAATGCTGCCGGTGCTTATGATAAACCTATCGTCACTGAGATTACCGCTTTTGAAAAATTCTATCCGGCAGATGATTATCACCAGAATTATTTTAACCTGAACGGTAGCCAGCCTTATTGCTCTTTTGTGATCCGCCCTAAAGTAGAGAAATTTGAAAAAGTCTTTAAGGACAAGCTTAAGAAAGTAAACAACTGATTTTCCAAGTGGCATATTAGGATATGCTCAACACTAAAAAAGCCTGCTAGAACAAATTCGAGCAGGCTTTTTCATTTTCAAAAAATGCGATGATCAGTTTTCGTAAACTTTAATGCTTTCTTTTAATCTATCCAGGGCTTGCAAATTCAGTTGAAGAATATAATGCAATATCCCCGGTTCATATCCCCCGCTTCCTTTTTCGCGATAATCCTCACTCTTTTGTGAATGTTCATAGGCTTCGTCAGCCAGTTTTTTATGAGGTGCACGAAAGCTTTTCAGCAAATTGAACACGCCTATCAAAGCTTTGGCCCCCTGAAGTTTAGCTTCGGAGAAAGAATGGCTTTCTGTTAGTTCCAGGATTACTTTGTTGACCAAACTCAGCCGTCTTTCATAAGTATGGTACAAATCCCTGATCATACCCTGGTTATAAGGCACATAGGCTTTTTTGAATTCGCGATATGTTTCATCTTCCAGATCACAGTTCCAGAGGATGTGATCAAACAAAAATACCGGCATCTCCACGGCCCCAGGGCCCAGGTACTCCCGCTCATTCAGGACAATAGGGTCAAAATAAAACCTCAACTCCGAAGCAAAATATTGAGGACTTACACTACGCTTTGCATGGACGACCCCCTTCACCATGTGGTCAAATTGTTCAATTACCGTAGCGCACTTTGGAACAAAATCCGGGGCATCCAGCGGAATATTGTATAGATCATTGATGGATAAAATCGCTTCGTACAAAGGGTGAATAGACAGGCGTACACTTTCTATAAGTTGCCGTTCATCTTCTGTACCGGTATATGTCCGGATGCGTGGGCCTACCGGGTTCCAGCGCACATAGTGGATCAAAGTATCCCGAGGCGGGAGGTCTGTGAGATTACCTAATATATTCAGTTTCTCTTCCAGTTCGGGAATTACGTGTACTGGCTCTACGCCGTGACGCTTTAGCGATCCCAACATAATCCCCAGGTCGCGCATTGCCGCACAAGCCTGAAAATAATCAAACCCCGTTGCTTCGTTTATGGAAGGCAACATATCCACCAGCATCAAAACAAGGGCAATCGTGTCCTTATCCTGGTTGAAAGCTGGCACCATTCTCAGGCAATTGTCTGCCCGCAAAGGGTCAAGGTCGCAAATATAAAGGTCTTCTCTTTTTTGAACTTCTAGGGAAGGTGAGCGGAGAAGATCAGTCATGGATATATTCATATAAAAACAGGATTGGGTTTACTTATAAGCGATGGCAGCACTTACTGGTCCCCCCAGAGGGATAAATTCTACCGACAGAAACCCTGCTTCGGCAGTCCATTGCTTGAATTCCTGCTGTGTATAGTTAAAGCCCCCGTCCGACTCTATCAGCATGTTAAGGGACATCAACAGGCCAAAAGTATTTTCTTTCCTTTCGTCATCTAATATCATCTCTATGACGGCCAGGCAACCACCTGCTGGCAAAGCTTGGTATGCTTTACTGATGAGCATTCTTTTGGTTGGCATATCAAAGCTATGTAGGATATTACCCATAGTCACTATATCCGATTGGGGAAAAGGCTCATTAAAAAAGTCTCCATTCAGTACGCTTACCTGGCCCGAAACCCCAAATTTTTCTGCGGTGGCTTTGGCAAAAGGTTCCAATTGAGGCAGATCAAAAGTGGTACACTGCATGTGGGGATGCTTTTGGGCAACCAGGGCAGAAAGCAGTCCTGCCGACCCACCAGCGTCTAATAGTGTTTTATGACCTGAGAAATCAAAATTTTCAGCAAAAGCCATGAAACTCAGTTTCTGTATACCTGACATGCCTTCTGTAAACTGTGCCAGGGCCTCCGGTTTTTCATAAATCGCTTCAAAAGAAGATTTCCCAGTGTATTTGATCTCGTTCTGTGGCTTCCCACTGATCAGTCCTTCTTCAAGATCCCCCCAGAATTTGTACTCACGATCGTTTGCCATTTCCAGGAAACCGCCCAGATAACTCGCTTGGTTTTTATCCAGGAACATCGCTGTATCAGGGGTGTTTTCATAGAGGGTACTTTCCCCGCTTCCCAGTCTTCCCAAAAAGCCCATAGAATAAAGCGCATCTAAGAAATCCCGGACGTATAGACCTTCCTTATTAAGCCCGAGGCTGATCTTGATTTGTTCGGCACTGAGAGGTTTTTCACTCAACAATGTAAACAGGCCAAGTTTAGTAGCCGCAAGCAGTGTTTTGGATGACCAAAAGCTTAAACCTACTTGAATGATTTTGAATGGGTCAACTTGTACTGATGTGGTAACTGACATAATAATTTAGGATTGGACGAGAAGTAATTTTTTAATAAGAATTATGCTTAAGAAAAAAACCGGAAGTTTTTTCTTCCGGTTTGGCGCACTGATTATTCGTTAAGCCAGTCAATACAGTCCCGCTGTGTATTAAATGTTTTCACAGTAATGTTACCCATTTTGGTAGCTGTATTTACGTTATCAACGGTTGCTTTTGCAAACACATCTTCGGAAACCAATACGGCTAACTTTCTTAAACCTGCTTTGTCAAGTTCAGGGAATACTTCACCTACCAGATGGCCCTGTACTTCTTTAGAAAGCACTTTGAGGTTACTCTGGTCACTCAAATGCTTGGTAGTTCTGTTTTTCTTGACAAAGTTAACCATAGAATCACAGCCCTTCTGAGTACTATCAAGCTTTAAAAAACCTTTCCATTTAGCTATGATAATATTGTTGGTATCATCAAAAGTGATTTCAGCACTAGGATCGCTGTAGATAGCTTTACTTGTTGCAATCATAAATTTTATATTAGATTATTAGAATGATTTAAAGGCAAAACTACACAAGAAACTCGAGGCAAAAATGTCAAAAAACACATCAACTTTTGTATGAAATATTTTTGTGATTTGACTACCTACTTTAATTTATGGATGGGTTAGTAAGGTTATAGAAACGATAAGTTTTCTGTTTTCCCAAACAGTCAAGGCTTACAATTAGATGTAATATTTGTGCTCATAAATGTACGCGTGAATAAAAACATTAAGTTTTTCTGATAAAACTAGAATGACTATACTTCCAGCAAATTATACAAGCTGTATTTTTCACTTGATCAAGTAAAGTGTTTACACTCAATAGACCTGCATAAAACAATAGAAATATGAAGGATTGATTTTTTTTGCTATACTAAGGCAAATAGGTTGTTTATTTGTAGTTTTGGCGACAACTTTTGTAATGATCCCCTTTTTTGAAATGACTAGTTAATTTTTTACATGCCAACATTTGACCTTTCACAAAAAATTTCCGTCATCACTGGCGCGGCGAGTGGCATCGGTAAAAGTATTGCCGAAGTTTTTGCCCGCCATGGGTCTAAAGTATATATTCTGGATGTTGATGAAAGCTCCGCTACTTCAGTTGTGGCGCAAATAAACTCGGCAGGGGGGGAGGCCTGGTTCAAGTCCTGTGACATTTCCCGACAAGCAGACGTAAAAAAGGTAATGAAGCAGATTACCGATGAAAGTAAAAAAATTGATATCCTGGTCAATAATGCCGGGATAGCCCATATCGGTAATGCAGAAAATACCACCGAAGTGGATATGGACCGCATTTATAACATCAATATCAAGGGGGTTTATAACTGTTTGCATGCTTGCCTGCCCATCATGAAGGCGCAGGGTGGTGGAGTTGTACTCAATATGGCTTCTGCCGCTTCTGTAATTGGTCTCGCTGACCGCTTTGCGTATTCTATGAGTAAAGGCGCGGTACTGAGTATGACTTTATCAGTAGCCAAAGATTATGTTAGCGAAAATATCCGCTGCAATTGCATGGCACCCGGCAGGGTCCACACCCCTTTTGTGGATGGGTTTCTGAAGAAAAATTATCCGGGAAAAGAAAGTGAGATGTTTGAAAAACTCTCCAAAACCCAGCCCATAGGAAGGATGGGAGAACCGGAAGAAATTGCCCACTTAGCCTTATATCTTTGTTCAGATGAAGCCGGTTTTATCACTGGTTGCAACTATCCCATAGATGGGGGCTTTGTCACGCTTAACAGTTAATCATTACACTAACCAATAACTAAAACCAGATGAAATTATTTCGTTTTGGCAAGCCAGGAGCCGAAAAACCGGGCGTACTGCACCGTGAACAAAAACTTGATGTGTCAGCCTTTGGAGAAGACTTTAGTGAAGATTTTTTTGCTAATGACGGGCTTAACCGACTAAAAAAATGGCTGGATGATCAACATAGTAATTGCCCGAAAGTAAGTGATCAGGAAAGGCTCGCCTCCCCTATTTATAAGCCCAGCAAAATAGTATGTATCGGCCTCAACTACAGTGACCATGCTGCCGAGAGTAATATGGAGCTTCCGGTAGAACCTATCATTTTCTTTAAATCTACTTCTTCCATTGTTGGCCCTAATGATGACTTGATCATTCCCAAAGGAAGCCAGAAAACTGATTGGGAAGTTGAATTGGGGGTAGTCATTGGCAAAAGGGCTAGTTATGTAAGCGAAGCCGAAGCCATGGACTACGTGGCAGGCTATGTGCTACACAATGATTATAGTGAAAGGTCATTTCAGCTAGAACGCTCCGGCCAGTGGGTGAAGGGCAAAAGCTGCGACACCTTTGCCCCATTGGGCCCTTATCTGGTGACTAAAGATGAGGTAGCCGATGTGCATAACCTCCGCCTGTGGTTGACCTTGAATGGTGAAACCAAGCAGGATGGCAATACTTCTAACCTGATATTTAAGCTTCCTTATCTGGTGAGTTATCTCAGCCAGTTCATGTCTCTGATGCCTGGTGATGTCATCTCTACCGGTACGCCTGCCGGGGTAGGACTTGGGTTCAAGCCACCCCAATTTATTGAGCCAGGGGATATTATTGAGTTAGGGATCGAAGGCTTAGGTTCATCCAGGCAGCAAGCCAAAAGTTACGAATAACTGAGGGTACAGTGCAAGCGTTAAAATCATTCAAACATTTAACCTGTAACTTTAAACTATTTGGCTGCAAATGTTCAGAACTACCGAAATATCCGACCCTGCTTTTGAAGCCAATAACCTCCGTTTTATAACGGTCAAAACACCCAGGTTAAAAGGCAGGGGGGATATTTGTGTATTTGTGCCACCAGTTCCCCGGGAACAGCATCTCCCGCTGGTCATTCTACTGCATGGCGTGTATGGCAGTGCTTGGGTTTGGACGCAAAAAGCGGGGGTTCATATCACTGCAATGCAGATGATAAAGCAGCAGCAAATCCAGCCGATGGTGATCGCGATGCCTTCAGATGGCTTATGGGGCGACGGTTCCGGCTATCTGCCTCACGATGGTTACGATTTTGAACACTGGATCGTAGAAGATGTGCCGGCCGCTATCAGGGAAAATATTCCGTTGGTAAGCGAACATTCACCGTTGTTTATCTCCGGGCTTTCCATGGGTGGATTTGGTGCTTTGCGTTTGGGGGCTAAGTATGGTTCAAAGTTTAAGGGGGTTTCTGCCCATTCTGCCATTACCGATGTGGCACAAATGTCACTTTTTGTAGAAGAACACCCCTCCCACTATCAATCGGAAGATCAAGCTGCCCGGAGTGTATGGGCTTCCATTCAAGCTTATCCTGAGCATTTGCCGCCTCTGCGCTTTGACTGCGGCACCGCTGATCAGTTGATAAGCTATAACCGTAGCCTTCATCAGCAATTAGAAATAGCTGGGATTTCCCATATCTATGAAGAGTTTGCGGGAGGCCATGAATGGACTTACTGGCAACAGCATATCCGGGAAACCTTGCTTTATTTTCAGGGGATTATTTCCGGCAAATAATTTGCACTTTCATCCCTTGCTGTACCGTCTAACTATTTTTATTTTATGCAAGAATCATCTCTTATGTCCAATTTTATGCCTCATGGGCATTGTTATTTTTGGGAACCCTATATTCTCTGGTCCCATGCCCTATCAGACAGTATCATTGCACTGGCCTACATGGTTATTCCTATTTCACTCTTATATATCTATCAGCAAAGAAGAGAGTTCACTTATAGTTGGGTGTTCGTTCTTTTTGCTGTGTTCATATTGAGTTGTGGAATTACCCACATCTTTGACGTAATCAACATCTGGAGGCCCATTTATTACATAGATTCCGTAGCACGCATCATTACGGCCCTGGCTTCCATAGGCACGGCTGCGGTATTGATCAAATTTACCCCCCGGATCGTGGCTCTTCCCACGGGGAAGCAGTGGGTTGATCTGAACACAGAACTTAATGGTTCCAATGAAGAGCTCAGCGCCACCAACGAGGAACTGTACGCTTCCAATGAAGAGTTACAAGCGGCCAATGAGAAACTTACCCAACTCAATGAAGAACTGGCCCTTGCCAAAGAGGAAATAGAGCGGCTCTCTGAAAAAGAAATTCTGCAAAACCAGCAAAAATACCAGGACTTGGCAGAGAGTATTTCAGATATTTTCTTTGCCCTGGACGCTACTTTTCGATTTACTTATTGGAACAAAGCCAGTGAACGCTTAAGTGGGATAGTTGCAGAACAAGCTTTGGGAAAAAATATGTACTCCTTGTATCCCGAATTAAAAGATTCACCTCTAGATAACTTTTACCAACAAGTGATGCAAAGTGGCAAAGCTAGCAAGTTTGTTCATAATATAGGGCAAGCTTACGGAAATCGGACTTACGAAGTTAATGCTTACCCTACCACTGAGGGCATTTCCGTCATTACAGTTGATATCTCTTCCATGCAGCAAGCTTTAGAAACCAACCGTTTTTTTAAGTACCTGATAGACCAAACCAATGATCCTACCTATTGGATTGACCCACATGATGGTTTTCGTTATGCCTATGTCAACCAAGCAGCTTGCAGGCATTTTGGGATGTCTGAGGAACAGATACTTTCTATGAGTCTGCCTGAGTGGGACCCTACCTTTACTCCGGCAACTTGTGCTGCGCACTGGGAACGAATCAAAAAAGAAAAGTCGCTAAACTTTGAGACCGTGCACCGTGTTGCCGGGGGAAAGGAGATCCCGGTTGAAATCAGTACTAATTACCTAAAATACGGGGATAAAGAATATTTTGGTGGGCACTTCAGGAATATCAGCGAGCGCAAAGCATACGAAAACAAGATCATAGAGCTACAGCAACGTATGGAAGGCATTGTTGATTCCGCCATGGATGCCATTATTACTACTGACGAGCATCAACGCATCCTGATTTTCAATAAGGCAGCGGAGCATATGTTTGGTTATGCTTCCCAAGAAATCATCAACCAGCCACTTGACCGTCTTATTCCCAATCGCTTTCACACTAACCATCAAGCCAATATTGGTGAGTTCAGCTTGTCAGGCAAACCCAATCGTAAAATGGGTGAAAACAGAGCGGTGTATGGCATAAATGCCCAGGGTGCTGAATTTCCTATTGAAGCATCTATTTCCCAGGTAGAAGTCAATGAGCATACCTATTTCACGGTTATTATGCGGGATATAAGTGTACGCTTGGAGCGTGAAATACAGGAGAAAGCGCTGAATCATGAGTTGATACGGCAAAATGAGCAGTTGCAACAATTTGGTTTCATTACCTCCCACAACCTGAGAAGTCCGGTTGCGAGCTTGCTAGGACTGGTAGAAATATTTGATGAGAGTTCGTTTTCTAACAAGATGCACATGGAAGCCATCCAACATATTCGGGATACCGCACAAAAAATGGATGAAATTATTCAGGACCTTAACCAGATTTTAGAATATCAAAAATCGCTGGATGCGAAACGAGAACCAGTAACATTAAAAGACCTTCTTGAAAGCATAGAGATGTTGATTGCACCCGCTATCCATGATTCCGGAACAAAAATTATCACTCAATTTGAAGTTGAGAAGATTTATACGGTCAAAAGTTATCTGCATAGTATTTTTCACAATTTGATTTCCAACGCCATCAAATACAAGTTTGTGGACCGTACTCCCATCATCAATATCAGTTCAACAGTGAAAGAAAATGTGATTTTCCTCACCTTCAGTGACAATGGAATGGGCATTGATTTAGACAAAAATCAGGCGAAAATTTTTGGCCTCTACAACCGTTTTCATCATCATGTGGAAGGCCGGGGTATGGGCCTTCATTTGGTGAAAACCCAGGTAGAGGCGCTAGGTGGAAAAGTGGAAGTAAATAGTGTGATAGGAGAAGGGACAACCTTCACCGTCTCGCTGCCCATTATGCCCTCAGATATAAATTAGTGTACATACCATTCGCCCAATTATGGAATGATTGTAAAGTATATCATTACAGTTTTTCCCGTTAGAACAACTTGGTAAATAGTCCATCCCAGTAGCGACCTTTTGATTGATTCGGAGAACCGACATTCGCTGTGGGAGCGGGTGCCCCAGATTGTGCGTTCTCATTTTCAAAATTTTTAGTAAATAATTAGAAAATGTTCTTGCCAAGCTTCAAAAAGCCCCCGCGAAATTTGAGTAAAGTAGTGTGGAGTGGATACAACATACCCATGCTGTAAAGACGATCAAACGTTATAAGGCACGGTAATCCCCAGGACAAAACTTAAGTCATTTACAGTTGCGCGACAGCTCGTGATTTGCACACGATTCCCTATTAATTCAGCTTAAGTGAAACCGATTACGGTTAATGTAGAAACGGTCAAAGAACGAAGGACAAAGCTATGCCAGTTCGCTAAAAGAACAAAGGGCTGTAAGGTAAAAAATAAATACCTTCTTTTCCACATTTTGAATTGCTTCCAGGATAATAGGCTACATAATTTTCTTTTCTAAAGTCTGCGCGATGCATTGCATTCTTAGGATTCAGCACTTAACTTTACTCTTATTTAAAATTAGTTTAAATAAATATAAGCTGATTTTATCTATTTTACTAGAAAATAACCAATTGATCGCACCTACCCAAATATTGATAGCCGACCGCCAGGATTTATGCATTGCCGGAATAAGCCATATCCTTTCCAGGGAAAAAAACCTTGAAATTATAGGCCAGGCGGGCAGTAAAACCGCGTTGGAAAAAATGCTGCACCAGCTTACTCCGGATGTCCTTGTGCTGGACTATGCGAACCTAGAGGGTTTTACTTCCGGGGATTGCCTCCACATAGCTGATAAATACCCAAAGCTCAAAATGTATGTGATTACTTCCGATCATCGGAAAGAGCATATCATGCGGGTGCTGGAATCGGGGGTGCTTGCCTTTTTGACCAAGGACTGTAGCCGACAGGAAATCCTTAGTGCTTTCCATGCCATTGTCAAAGGACAGAAGTTTTTCTGCAATCGTGTACTGGATGTCCTCATGGATCAAAAGGTATACAAGCAGGATACAGATAATTTGTCGAAAGAACTTAGCGAACGGGAAATTCAAATCATCCGCCTTATTGCCAAAGGCAAAGGCACCCAACAAATTGCCGACCTGCTCAACCTGAGCCCCCACACCATCAACGCCCACCGCAAAAATATCCTCAAAAAATTAGATGCCACTTCCCCTGTGGAAATGATCGTGAAGGCGATGCAGCAGAAGATCATACAGTTGGATTAATTATACTATAACTAGCTACACGACACACTAACTTTCGCTAATAGTATTGTTAGGTCTAGTGGTTTAAATAGGCTAATCAAGGTGATTGTTTGGTATCTCCCACTGGTTTACTTTTGGAACTGTTTATAATCAGTCTAAATAACCAGTTCATGTTACACACATTTACCAATTACTTATTAACCATAATCATCCTGATGGCCAGCCTGGCATTTCTCCCTTTTGATTATGTCCATGCCCAGTCTACCGGTACGGTCCAGGGAAGCATACAATCTTCTAAAGGAAATCCTTTAGCCGATATTAACGTGGCGCTGCAAGGCACCAGC
>JBBSOG010000021.1:0-23208 GCA_038259985.1 Cytophagales bacterium | reverse complement strand
TCATTTTTTTATATAAAAAGTTAATAGGTAAAACGTAGCGCCACATCTTTATTAACATATCCCTCTTAAAAAAGATGGAAATACTCTTCAAGCAAATATACAAAGAAAAATTTGTGATGTAACCAAAATGGTGACAATGTAGTATACATCTATGAGGGTAATTAAAAAAAAGACTTTACTGGAATTTGCTAGTAAACATGCTACTGCCAGTCAACCTTTGTTGGCTTGGCATGACGAAGCAGAAAAAGCAATTTGGCAAAGGCCCAATGATATTAAAGAGTTTTTTCGCTCAGTAAATATTATCAACGAAAAACGGGTGGTATTCAACATTAAAGGCAATCATTATCGGCTTGTTGTGGACGTAGAATACCGTATAGGTCTAGTTTTTATAGTTAGGGTAATGACTCATGCTGAGTATGACAAAGTAAATATAGAAGACATAAGCTATGAAGGTTAAAGTTTTACAAAACGAAAATGAATATGATTCGGCAACGGCACGTGCTTATGAACTTATGCAAAGCAAACTTATGCCGGAAAGTGACGAAGACCAGGAGTTACAGCTTTTGGCTTTGGTCATAGAAGATTATGAAAGTAAGCACTACCCAGTATCTCCACCCGACCCAGTTGAGGCCATTAAGTTTCGTCTTGACCAAATGGGTGTGTCAGAAGGTCAGCTCAATAGAATTTTAGGTGGTAGGCAGCGCAAATATGAAATTCTACACAGGAAAAGAAAACTTAGCCTCCGAATGATCCGAAAAATACACAAAGAGTTAAACATCCCCGCAGAGATACTTATACAAGAATATTATATGGAGGCGAATTAAATTACCAGTTAAAGCAATAACGCTCCTTTCAAAAAAGGACAATCGTTCATTTCCTACCAGCATTTTGTGTAATATTAGCTTTTATTACTATTTTTCAGTCGCAACATCTTTTTCAACCCGACTAATTTTTTTACTATGTTTTCTGACCAGGATTTAAATCAACTCAAAGGATACGGTGCTGACCCGGACACGCTCAAACAACAGGCCCAACAGTTTGAGGAAGGCTTTCCTTTTCTAAAAATTATTAAAGCGGCCACCATCAATGACGGCATGCTAAAGACTGACGATCACCTTTCGGATGAGTATGTTCGCACTTACGAACGCGATGCACCCCGGTACAAGGTCGTCAAATTTGTACCTGCCTCCGGTGCAGCCAGTCGTATGTTTAAGGCCTTGTTTAGCTTCATGGACACCTATGGTGGCAGCGATGCAGATTATCAAAAACTGGTCAGTGATGAAAAATCACAGCCAATTTTCAACTTTTTTAAGAATATTGAGGGTTTTGCCTTCTATAATACCCTCAAAGAAAAACATTTAGCTAAGCATAAGTTAGGCTTAAATGAAGCCATTCTACAACGTCAATATGTAAGCGTATTGCAGACCTTGCTGGAGGAGGATGGCATGCGATATGGCAATTTACCTAAAGGTTTGCTGGAATTTCACGCTTATGCAGATACTACCCGTACCCCCGTAGAAGAGCATCTGGTGGAAGGGGCTAACTATTGCAAAAATGATAACAATGAAGTATTTATCCACTTTACTGTATCGCCGGAGCACCGCCAGAGCTTTGAGCAACATATTGAAGAAGTGAAAGTTTCTTACGAAAAAGAGTTCGGCGTGACTTATCATCTTTCTTTTTCTGAGCAAAAACCCTCTACAGACACCATTGCCGTGGATATGGACAACCAGCCCTTTCGCAATGAAGACGGCAGCATTTTGCTTCGTCCGGGAGGACATGGAGCGCTGATAGAGAACCTGAATGACTTGGAGGGAGATATCGTGTTTATCAAAAATATTGATAATGTGGTGCCTGACCAGATCAAGGAAACTACTTACCAAAACAAAAAAATGCTGGGTGGCATATTGCTGAGCTACCAGGAAACTATCTTTTCTTATCTTAAGCTGATTCATGAGTCAGATGACTTGTCTGCTGAAAAGTTAGAGGAAATCCAACATTTTGTAGAAAATCAGCTTTGTACGATTTCTCCGCAAGTATTCTCCACAATGGAAGATGCTGAGAAAGTCGCTTATCTTTTTAAGAAACTAGACCGCCCTATCCGGGTGTGTGGCATGGTAAAAAATGAAGGGGAACCAGGCGGCGGTCCATTCTGGGCCCAGAATAACGATGGCTCTACCTCGCTTCAGATCGTAGAAAGTGCCCAGGTAGATGAAAGCGATGCTGAGCAGATGGGTATTCTTAAGAATTCTACCCACTTTAATCCAGTGGATATTGTCTGTTCGCTGAAGGATTTTGAAGGGAATAAATTTGACCTCAAGCGCTTTATAGATCCACAAACAGGCTTTATTTCTCGCAAATCTAAAGATGGTAAAGAGCTAAAGGCGCTGGAACTGCCTGGCCTCTGGAACGGCAGCATGTCTGACTGGAATACTATTTTCGTGGAAGTGCCGATCGTTACCTTCAATCCGGTAAAGACAGTCAATGACCTGCTGCGCGAGCAACATCAGTCTTAAAAAAAGATCTGCCAAGCCTATCCGTTACCATTACTTAGATTTGGCAGATCTACTACTTTAATTTTTTTGATAAATTAGTTCGTGATCCAAGATCTTGCTTTATCTTTCTCAGCCATTTCAAAGAATTTCACCTCTGCTCCAGTAAAAGGTTTGAAAGCTTTGGTGATCATTTCCTGCCACTTTTTTTCTCCCACTACCGCAATTTTTTCGTAATCGCTGGCATGCTTGACATCCACTTTCAAATCTTCCAATATCGCTTCTGCATTCCAGCCCTTTTCGTTTTGTAACTCAAAATACCAGCGGATTTTCTGGCCCTTTTCTGTGATGGCGTGGATCATCGGCTTGACCTTCTCATAATCTTCTCCCGTCACCTTATCGGTAGCCCGGGTAGCAATGACATTTCCTTGGGTAAATTCTAAAATCTGTAGCATATTAGGTTTAATTTAATAATTCTTTTCCGTTTAGATTCATTTCTCCTCAACCATCTTTTACATTTCCCTTTTGAAGCCGATTGATCATTGACTTCATTTCTTCAATTTCCCTTTTCTGAGCTTTAATAATTTCTTCGGCCAGTTTCTTGACCTCTGGGTCTTTAATAGCTGCACGCTCACTTGTCAAAATCGCAATGGAGTGGTGTGGTATCATGGCTTTCATCCATAAAATGTCTCCAACAATAGGGGCTTGGGTTCTTACCAATCCCAAAGCACTCACAAAAAGCGCTATACTACCTACTACAATGGCTATATTTTTCTTCTTATTTTGGTACATCTTGCGCATGGCGACAAACATGATAATGGCCATGGCTGAAATACCCAAACAGCTCATATAAAAACGTGTAAGACTGAAATACACATGGTCAATCTCATAAGAGTTCAGATACATGGTAATGTACATGGCGACAAAAGATGCTGCCAGCATGAGCACAAATTTGGTATAGTTGCTTTTGTCCATCTTTTTATTTGTTTTTTCTTGTGAGTTCATTTTTCTTATTTTTTATAAGCCAACAATCGCAGAGCATTGAACACTACCAATAAAGTAGAGCCTTCATGAATTAATACGGCAGGCCCTATGGTGGCAATGCCGGAGATGGTAAGTGGAATTAAAATAGCCACCACACCTAAACTTACCCAGAGATTTTGCTTGATGATACCTTTTGCCCTTCTACTCAAACCGATAGCAAAAGGCAGTGTTTCAAGCTTATCTGCCATGAGGGCAATATCAGCAGTTTCAAGGGCCACATCGCTCCCTGCCGCCCCCATAGCGATGCCTACTGTACTGTTGGCCATGGCAGGCGCATCATTCACACCATCACCCACCATGGCCACTTTAGATTCTTTTTCTTTCAATTCTTTTATGGCCGCTACTTTTTCCTCGGGCAGCAAACTTCCCCAAGCATCCGTGAGGCCAATTTCTTTGGCTACCGCATCAGCTACTTTCTGGTTATCACCCGTAAGCATGATCATTCGTTTGATACCCAGTTTTTTCAGTTGCTCCAGTGTATTTTTGGCTTCTTTCCTAGGCGTATCCATCAGTGCGATAATGCCGATGTAATTGTCATTTTGCCTGATCAGCATAGTGGTATTCCCTTCAGATTCTAGATTTTTGACCTGCTCTTCTATTTCTTTAGTCGGCTTTTTATCGTCCAGCGCGTCGTAGAGATCAAGGTTACCTATGTAGATTTTATCATTGCCCAAAGCGGCCTTGATTCCTTTGCCCAATACAGCTTCCAGATCACTGGCTTGAGGAAAAACCATGCCTTTCAACCTGTCTTTTCCATCACGCACCACTGCTTTTGCCAACGGATGGTCGCTCAATGCTTCCACCGCTACCGCTATTTTCAACAATTCGTCTTCACTAATATCTCCCAGGGCTACCACTTGGGTGAGTTTTGGCTTACCTTCTGTTAGCGTTCCGGTTTTGTCAAATGCAAGGGCGGTAAGCACACCCAAATCTTCCAGCGGACGTCCACCTTTGATAAGCACACCACTTTTGGCTGCCCTTGCCACTCCGCTAAGCACTGCACTGGGAGTGGCTATGGCCAAAGCACAAGGGCTGGCTGCTACCAATACGGCCATGGCACGGTAGAAGCTTTCACTAAAAGGCTCATCAATGACCAGAAAAGCGAAATTTAGCAACACCACCAGTGCCAATACTGAAGGCACAAAGTACTTCTCAAATTTATCGGTGAGTCGCTGGGTAGGTGATTTTTGGGTCTGGGCTTCATTTACCAGGTTCACGAGACGGGAGAGGGTGGAGTCCTTCGCTACTTTTATCACTTTTATTTCCAGCGTATTGTTGCCATTGATCGTGCCCGAAAAAGCCCGGTTTTCGTCCTTGATATCCTGTTCCTGCGACCAGTCTCTGTCAGGATCATCCACCGGTATTTTATCTACCGGTACGCTTTCCCCGGTTATCGGAGCCTGGTTAACGCTACTTGAACCATTGACGACCACCCCATCGGCAGAAACTTTGCTATTGGGCTTCACTACGATGATGTCTCCAATGGTCAGTTCTTCTATACCTACTTCTTCCGTTTTCCCATTTCTTTTAAGCAAGGCGGTTTTAGGGGCCAGCTCTGCCAAAGCGGCTATGGATTTACGGGCTTTGTTCATGGCGTAGTGTTCCAGGGCATGGCCCATGCTGAACAGGAATAGCAATAAGGCACCTTCTGCCCATTCGCCTAAAATGGCCGCACCAATGGCTGCCACGAGCATAAGGAAGTCAATCTCAAAGCCTCCCTTAGATACGGTCTCTATGGCCTCCTTAGCGGTAAAAAAGCCCCCGAAGAAATATGCCCCGATGTACATAATGAGGCTTACCCACGAGGATATAGTTTCTACATAAGACAATCCAAAGCCAATTCCGAGTAATGCCCCGGATATAATGGAAAAGATAAGCTCGGTATTTTTGCCGAAAATACCACCGTGTGAGTGGTCATGCGCCTCACCTTCTGCATGTTCATGGTCATGCTCTTTTTCTTCAGTTTCCTTTTGTTTAGGTTTGTTGGCTTGCTGAAGAAATCGTTCAGCACTTACTTTGGTATCCGGAATGTCCAGGCCTTCATTCCGCAATGCCTTGAGTATTTCTGCTTCCTCTATTTTGGTGGTATCAAATTCCAGCCTTACCATGCCGGAACCTGACACAGAAGCTTCTAGAATTCCTACTTTGTTACGAAGGTTCGTCTCAATGCTACGGGCGTGGCGTGTATGCCTAATCCCTTCTACTTCTATGAGTTTATGGCCAAATTTTTTGGTGATTTCCGCTCCGGCTTGCTTAGCCAATTGTTGAATATGATCTATAGAGATCAACTCCGGATCATAGTGAAAGCAGAGCTGTGGCACACCATTATCGGTTTCATCGGCCACATGCACTTTTTCCATGCCTTCCTGCTCCTGCAGCTTCTGGATGAGTTTATCAACGCATTGGTCTTTTTCATCCGGTACCTCGGGAAGGATGAGTGGTATTTTGATCTGTAGTTTTTTCATTATTTTATTCTTTCCATTCTGTTTTAAATTATGCTCTGAAGTTATGTCAATTTATATTGCATAGGAATTGCATTTTTCAATTCGTACAATCAGCGTACTTCCCTTTTACCACCAGAATTACTTCGCGCTTGCTAAATTTTTCAGGGAGTTCATAGCTTGGTATTTTAAACTTAGGAAGACAGTAGTTCTTTCCACATTGATCGCAATGAAAGTGAATGTAGGCATTATCATGGTTTCCAGAATTACAAGCAGCTGAGCAAAGTGCATATTTGGTCACTCCCGTACCATCAACTATGCTATGTACCATGCCGTTTTCCTCAAATACTTGTAGTAATCTGTTCAGTGTAGTGCGGTCGGATTTCTCAAACGCTTCGTACAAATCGGTAAGGCTCAAAGTAGCTTCTCTGTCCAGTAAACAATCCAATACCAGCAAGCGCATGGCGGTGGGCTTGATTAGGTAAGATTTTAAATTTTGCTCTAACTCTTTGATCATGTCAGACGTTTTTGTTAATGACTATGAGAAATCTGGCTCTTTTTCATTTCAGAGATAAGGTAATAGGCGTTGTTCAATGCTACCTGGGTACCCTCAGGAAGTGGCTCTAATAATTTGATCTCTACCCAACCATCTTCGTTTATACCTGTGCGCACTTCTAAGGCTTTAAATGTCCATTCGTCCTTTCCATCTTCTTCATGCGCTTCTGCCATGAAAATATAAGGCTTGCCCTCTTCCTGGATAATGGCTTCTTCGGGCAGGGCCTTCATCATATTGCTTTTGGTGTGTATCCGACCATTGATATACATCCCTGCGATCAGAAAATCCTCTTTGTCATTAATCTCCGCATGCACATGTACAGCCTTAGGATTTTGCTCAAACTGTTTACCCACTGAATAAATCTTGGCTGAAAGCGAACTACCCGGAACAGATTCTACGGTAAAAGTAACTTCCTGCTCTTTTTCTACCTTATGGATGTCCTTTTCAAACACCATCAAATCAGCATGAATGTGATCGGTATTAACGATCATAAACATCTCGGTTTGCGGGTCTACATATTGCCCAATTTGTACTTTTACCTTTTCAATGTAACCACCAATCGGGCTTACTACCGGAACATACTGATAGATATCACCAGTCTGTACTTTTTTTACATTCAAGCTTAGCTGTTTTAATTGGGCTTCATAACCTTTCACTTCGCCCTTCATGGCCTGAAAATCTGCCTGGGCCTGCTGATAGCTTTTTCCAGAACCTACTTCTTCATCATAGAGCCTTTTCTGTCGTTGGTTCTCTTTTTCCAGAAACTGAAATTGGCTGTATGCTTTTACGTAGCCCGTTTGCAAATTAGTGAGATTTGGATGTGACAGATAGGCCAATACCTGCCCCTTACTTACCTTATCTCCTTCAATCACTTTTATGGACGTTACATTGGCGCCAAGTATAGCCGTTACAGTCGCTTCATGCTGAGGCGGAACTTCCAACTGGCCGTTGGCTTCAACCACTCCTGAGAGCGCTCGGGTAGGCAGGGTGTCTATCTTAATGCCCAAACTTTCAAATTTCATATCAGAAAGATGTAGCTCGGCCATACCTTCTTCATCATGTCCGCCTTCTCCTTCATCATGTCCGTGTTCGTGACCATCCTCGCCCTCACTGTGTTCATGGTTGGATGCTTCATCTGAGTTGTCCGCCGACTTGCTGTCGCAACCCGCAAATACCGACACCATCAGTGCCAGTGCAACTAAATATATGATTGGCTTTATCATAATGCTCCTATTTTTAAATCTGATCATCAGTTTATTTTTAATTGGATGTTTTTAAGTAGTATTCCAGTTGGTAGCGGCTGTTCAGGTAATTGCCAAAGGCATTCCAGGCGTCTATCTCAATGCGAATGGCGTCCCGGATATTTTGCAGAAAGGTCACATAATCAATAGCCCCTTCCCGGTAAGCCAAAATGGCTCCGTTCCGTTGCTCCTGGGCCAGCGGAAGTGCCTCATCCCGGTAATAATTCCATGAGTTGAGCCATTTTAAATATTGCTCTTTCATGTCTTGATAAGCTGCATGAAGTTCCAATTGGTTTTGTCGCAAGTATTGATCGGCAATATCCCGCTGGATTTTGGCCGACTGAACCCTTCCCAGTTCGGGCCCGAAAAATAAGGGAACGCGAATGCCAAACTGGTATTGATAAAATCCCGATTGCCCGGCAATCTGCTGCCGCCCATACTGCCCCTGCAATTGAGGAAAAAACTGTGATTGCCTCTCTTGTATGGTGGCATCCGCAACATCCACTCGTTGTTCTGACACGTTTAACAAGGGATGGTTCATCAGTGAACCGGCTACATCATTGATCGGCTCGTCCAATTGATTGGTTGGAATATCCGGTACGGTGAACAGTGTATCGCTGGCAAACCAAAGATTCAACCGCTGCAATGCGCTCCGATAATCCCGATAAGCTTGCTCTTTTTGTATCTTTACCTGATTGGCCTGGTTGGAAGTAGCCAGGTATTCCAGTTTGGAAGTAGCCTCAACTTCTAATCTTAATTTGGCAGCCCTTTCAATATCGGTAAATACTGAATCTAACTGCTCATAGACTTGGTAGTTGTTTTTGGTAGCATAAACTGCCGCCCAAGCCTGGCTTACTTCTCGCTCTAGTTCAACGATGGATAGGTCAAGTGCCTTTTCGGCCAGGGCTACCCGTTCCTTTTGCAATTTCAGTCTTGGGGCTATTCCAAACACATCAATCTGTTGTTGCTGGATGCCAATTTGGGTGTAAATACCATCAGAACCATTGCCCGCTTCCTCCTTGCCGGTAAATACCTGTGAATTACCCAAGTCCCAGGCGGTTTTCTTGAGCACTTCTTGGTTTTCTATCTCCAGCCTGGCCGATTGAATTTGAGGATAGTTTTCCACCGCACGATTTCTGGCCTGATCCAGTGTAATCGTCGGTAAACTGTCCCGTGACTGTTCTTGCTGTTGTGCATTTGCCACAAAGGGTAGCCCGAATAGGCCACTGCCAACAATCAATATCAGTAGGACATTGGCATTCGGTGCTTTCAGGCTCTTCCTCTTATCTTTTCTGCTTTCTACAAAAGTGTAAAGTACCGGCAGCACCAGCAGGGTAAGCAGTGTGGCAGTAAGCATACCACCAATCACCACCGTTGCCAATGGCCGCTGCACTTCGGCACCTGCTGAACCGGAAAAGGCCATAGGTAAAAATCCAAATATATCCGTGGTAGCCGTAAGCATAATTGGCCTGATCCTTTCTTTGGTACCGGTGAAAACACGCTCACGGATACTGCTCACCCCTTCTTCTTTTAGTGAATTGAAGCGGTTGATCAGTACCAACCCATTCAATACGGCTACCCCAAACAAAACGATGAAGCCTACGCCTGCCGAAATACTGAATGGCATATCCCTTAACCATAAGGCAAGCACTCCCCCGATGGCCGCCAACGGAATAGCGATGTAAATCATAAACGATTGTGAAAATGACTGCAAGGCGAAATACAACAACACAAAAATCAGAAAGAGCACTATTGGCACTACAATCTGAAGCCTGCTTTTGGCACGTTCCAGGTTTTCAAACTCACCTCCATAGGTGATGTAATACCCTGCCGGTAATTCCAATTCGCTATCCAGCTTATTCTGAATATCATTGACAACCGACTCTACATCACGGCCTCTTACATTCACCCCAACATACGTTCTTCGGAAAGTATTGTCACGGGAAATCTGCATGGGTCCTGGCACATAACTTATATCGGCTACTTCCTTAATAGGTACTTGTGTACCATCGGGCAAATCAATATATAAGGTGCGCAAGTCGTCAATACTCTTTCGGTATTTTTCATCAAAGCGGATCACCAGGTCAAATCGTTTTTCTCCTTCAAAAATTAGCCCGGCCACACCTCCGGCAAAAGCGGAGCTTACGTATTCGTTTAATTTCTGAATATCCAGTCCGTACTGCGCTATTTTATCCCGGTTATAACGAACAGTCATCTGGGGTAAGCCTGATGTACGTTCCGCGCTTACATCCCCGGCCCCGGGAACGGTTTGAATGATATCTGCCATTTCCTGTGCCTTGGTAGCCAGAATCTCTAAATCATCACCGTATAATTTGACGGCAATATCTTCCCTAACCCCTTCAAGAAGTTCATTAAACCGTAATTCTACTGGCTGGGTAAATACCAGGTTTACCCCGGCGAGTTGTTGATCTAGCTTTTCTTTGATGGCAGCAATCAGCTCATCCTTACTTTCCGCAGTGACCCACTTTGATTTGTCCTTTTCCAGGATTATATACATATCAGCTAGGTCCATGGGCATAGGGTCGGTTGGAATATCTGCCACACCTATCCGGGCAGTGGCTGTTTTGATTTCCGGAAAATTGTCCAGCAAAATGTTCTCAATTTTTATGGATACGTCTACGGATTCACTCAATGAACTCCCCGGCCTGATCAGTGCCTGCATGGCGATATCTCCTTCATCCAATTGAGGTACAAATTCTCCCCCCATACGTGAAAAAATAAACCCCGACAGCCCAAGTAGTACGATAGCCACAAGGATGACAATGGCCTTAAACTTCAGGGCACGCTTTAGTAGGGGCAGGTAGATCCATTGTATTCCCCCTATAATTTTGTCACTCACTTTTTCCAACCACCGTTCAAATTTTCCAAACCAGTTCTTATTATTTTGGATGGGCTTCATGAAAAGGGCAGACATCATGGGTACATAGGTCAGGCACAAAATGATCGCCCCGATCATGGCAAAACCAAAGGTGTAGGCCATGGGCTGGAACATTTTACCCTCTACACCAGTGAGGAATAAAATGGGTGCAAATACAATGAGGATGATAATCTGTCCAAAAAAAGCAGAACTCATCATGGTACTTCCGGCATCATAAGCCACTTCATCCATTACGCCCTGGTTAAATTTAATTTTACCTGAACGGATCCGCTTTTGTATTTCGTACACTGTACCTTCAATGATGATTACAGCACCATCTATGATAATCCCGAAGTCAATGGCACCCAGGCTCATCAGATTGGCCCACACATTGAACTGCTTCATCAGGATGAATGCAAAGAGCAGTGAAAGTGGAATGGTAGTAGCGGTGATAATCCCTCCCCGCACACTACCCAAGAGAATAACCAGGGCAAAAATAACAATCAGGGCCCCTTCTAAAAGATTTTGCGTAACCGTATCAGTGGTTCTGGCAATAAGGTCGCTTCGGTCAATAATGGCACTTATTTTAAGCCCTTCAGGAAGGGATTTCTCCACTTCCTCCATACGTTCTTTTACTTCTTGGATGACGGCATTAGGGTTAGCGCCTTTTAGCATCATAATCATACCGCCCACCGCTTCTTTGCCATCTCTAGTGAATGCCCCATAGCGAACTTGACTGCCGAAATGTACTTTCTCAGCCACATCACTGACCATCACCGGAATACCGTTTTGATTTTTAATCACAATTTTGCGAACGTCATCCAATGAGCGCACCAAGCCTTCTCCCCGGATGAAGTTGGACATTCTGTTCTTTTCTATGTAAGCCCCTCCGGTATTAACGTTGTTTCTGGCCAAAGCTTCATACACCTGGGAAATACTCACATTCATGGCATTGAGCTTCTCCGGGTTGATGGCTACCTCATATTGTTTGATGTAGCCACCAAAAGAATTTACTTCCACCACACCATCAAGTAGGGTTAATTGCCGCTTAACAATCCAATCCTGAATGGTACGCAACTCCATCGGAGTATACATGGAATCATAACCCATCTGTGGCTGAATAGTGTATTCATATATCTGACCTAGTCCGGTAGATATTGGCCCCATGGTTGGGCTGCCAAATTTTTCAGGGATGGTTTCTTTTAGTTCGTTGAGTTTTTCCTGAACAAGTTGACGGGGTAAATACGTACCCATATCGTCCTCAAAAACAATGGTCACTACCGAAAGACCAAACCTTGATATGGAGCGTATTTCGTCAACACCAGGTAAATTTCCCATTGATAACTCCACAGGATAGGTGACGAACTGCTCAATATCTTCGGTAGCCAGATTGGGCGAAACGGTGATCACCTGTACCTGGTTGTTGGTAATGTCAGGTACCGAGCCCAGATTGACCGTGTACATGGAGTATATCCCCACTCCAATGAGTGCCAGCGTACCCAAACCCACAATGAATTTATTCTTTATTGAAAAATAAATGATTTTATTAATCATGTATACATGTTTAGTATCAGTAAATAGACCAATAGCAGTACACTCCTTCTCAAAGAAGAATCATACTGTCAACTTAAAAAGCCTGTAAACTGTACTAAACCCTGGGTGGCTGGAAAATAGAAAAGGGGAAGAGGTATTCCTTCCGCTCCAAATGCGCGGACCGCTTTTCGCTAAAAGGTGTAATCACTTGTGCGTGCCAGTTTGTATCCATAAAGGTGACATGGGAATGACAGCAATGACAATGGCAAAAAGGGGTGCAAAAGTCGCTGTGCCCTTCCTCATCAGGATGGTAATCATCTTGTAAGAGTGCCTGTTCCTGAGAGGTTTCTATAGAAAACTCATCTGCACAAGGCACAAAGGCCAGCAGCAGCACATATACAGATAATATGGTCGCGATCAAACGCATGAGGAAGCAAACTTACTTTAATTTCAATTATACTTCAAATGTAAAGGTGGGGGAAATGGTTCATGAAAATTAACTGAAAGCTATGAGGTTAGATAAAATCCATATGAATAGCATATTTCCAAGAATCGGACCTATGCTTAGGTATAGCCTTTCTATGAGCTAAGCATAGCTATAAGCCGTGGTTATTAGGCTATTAAGAAATTAATTATGTCCCTATACTAGGTAAGGTGCTCCTTAAAAAACGCTATCGTTCGGTCCCAGGCTAGTTCCGCAGCAGCTTTATCATAACGGGGTGTGGTATCATTATGGAAACCATGATTTACGTCCGGATAGATATAGGCCTGATATTCTTTGTCGTGTTTCTTCAATGCAGCTTCGTATTCCGGCCAGCCTTCATTCACTCTCGTATCTAGCCCGGCATATTGCAGGAGTAAGGGGGCCTCAATGTCAGGCACCATCTCCGCAGCTGGTTGCCCTCCATAGAAAGGGACAGCGGCATCCAGGCCAGGTATCTTCACCGCCATCATATTGGAAATCCAACCGCCAAAACAAAAGCCGACCACCCCTACTTTACTCGTACAGTCTTCATGGCCTGCCAGATATTCATAGCCGGCAATAAAGTCTTCCAGCATCTCGTCCCGATCTCTTTTACTTTGCATTTCACGGCCTTCATCGTCAGTGCCGGGATATCCTCCCAGGGGAGTAAGGGCATCGGGTGCTAAAGCGATAAACCCTGCCAATGCAGCCCGGCGGCATACATCTTCAATATGCGGGTTTAGGCCACGATTTTCGTGCACCACCACAATGCCCGGTAGTTTTCCGGACATATTGGCGGGCATGGCCAGCAAGCCTTTGATTTCTCCGCCCCCCTTGGGTGATTTGTAGGCGATGTATTCGGACTTCAACCTGGGGTCATCCTGGGCCACCTGGATTTTGTCTTGGTAATCAGGCATGATAAAACTGAGTAGCGAGGCAAGGGTGATTCCACCCACGGCATAGGTGGAAAGCTTATCCATAAATTGCCTGCGCCCGATGCGGCTATGGGCGTAATCATCATACAGGTCAAAGACTTCCTGACTGATATCTTCTTTGCTAAGTTTTTTCATGGTGGTTGTGTTTAATGGACTGAACGGTCAAACTTTTCTTCAATATACGGTTTATTCTTTTGCCATTGTGCATCCAGGGAAAAACGTCCCGGACCGGTGAAAAATAAGGTGAGAAAGGCAAATCCGAATAGAATTACTTTTTCCTGCTGCCCAAATTCGTCATTAAAATGAGCAGTAAAAAAAGCCGTCGCCATTGTAATCATCAAGGGGATGGTTGCAGCCCTGGTAAAGAGTCCTGCGATGACGAGCAAGGAACAAATGGCTTCAGCAAAAGCAGCCAACGCAAGGGAAGCAGCCGGCCCAAGACCAAAAGGATCAGCAAACCTAATCTCTTCTGAACCAAACAGTCGGGTCAATTTACCAAAGCCATGTCCATATATCATGGCAAATCCGAAGGCAAGGCGCAAGATGAGTAGGCCGTAATCTTGAAAACGAGGAGGAAGTTCTATCCGAAGCAAATTCATAGTTTTGGGGTTTTTGATTATTGTACAGTATATGGAGTAGATGTTTTACCTTATCAAATTATTTACAACCTTACTTTAAAAGAAGATTATTTATTGAAAGAATGCATTTGATAGTTTAGACACCAATGCTCACCACTTTCAAAGCAATAGTGAAATGATCTTCAATAACTTTATCCGCTACTGTACCAATAATAGCAGCCCTATACTTGATATCCCAGAGGGTACGGTCTATATCAAAGGTGGCAGTAGCCTCAGCCATGTTATCCTTAATATTTACAATGGCAGGAAAGGTAACAGACTTTGTAATCCCTTTGATAGACAGGTCACCAGTGATGGTATAATTAGCATCCCCTGCTTTAGCACCAACAACAGGTGCAACTTTAGTGATGGCAAAAGTAGAGGTTGGATTCTTCTCTACCGAGAAAAAATCTTCCGACTTCAAGTGTGTGGTTAACTTGCCATTCATCATCTCATTGGTAATGTCAGTATCCGTTATGCTGGTCATATCCATGAGAAATTCACCGCCTAGCAATTTATTTCCCTCAACTTGCAGCGTTCCCTTGGCAATGTTTACAGTACCTGTATGTTCCCCTCCTATTTTTCTGGCAGTCCAGGTGAGTTGACTTTGAGTCGGGTCTACATTCAGGGTAGCAGTAGTTTTAGTATCTCCTTCTTTTCCCGGCTCTTCACCAGCCACCAGTGTAATGGTGTTCATCATCAGGGCAAATGCCACAATATTGGCTACTAAGTACATTTTTCTTGTTTTCATGGTTGATTTTTACTGGTTAAATAATATTTTGGGTAATTTCTAAAACCGCTTTTGTCCGCTAAACTGCATCGCTTCCCCTTTGCCGAAACCATAGCTAATGCCCACTGTAACGAAGCGGCCACGTAAGCGATAATCATACAGGTAGAAGGACGGCTGTACAGTTTCCGATTCAAAGATTCTACTGGCAAATATATCCCTCACACTCAAATTCAGAATGGTTTTGCCGTTCATTATTTTTTTGCGTACACCCAAATCCGCAAATAAGTAACCGGATATTTCCCGTTGAAATGTTTGATAAGCAGATTGATAATTACCCGTAACTTCAAAATCTATTTTAGCAGGCAGCTTAAACTTAGTTGTCATACGGGCTGACCACTGATCTGCATTAAAATCAAAGGATGTATTTTCAAAGGTGCCTTCCCGCTGAAAGTAGTTGTAGTTAAAATCACCATTGAGTGACCACCAGTTGGTAGGGTCATACTTTACATTGAATTCCACTCCGGTAGCCTGGTTGGTGCCCACGTTCTCCGGGCGGGTGATGCTTACGTTGTCTGCAAAAGTGGTAACGTTTTCTACTACATCAGTTGTGTAGCGGTAGTAAACTGCCGCATTCAAGGATACCGGCCCCTGGTCAAAAATACCGTTTACTTCATAAGAATCGGTATACTCCGGCATCAACAGGGGATTTCCGGTGCGAATACTGAAATTATTGCGGATATTGAAGAAGGGGTTTAAGTCAAATAAGCGGGGACGGGAGATACGCCGGGAATAACCTGCCTGCATAGAGAAATTATCCATCACTTTATAGGAGGTATGTACGGTAGGAAAAAGGTTGGTAAACTGCTGATTATTGCTCTGATTACCATCCACAAGTAAAGTTCTCAGATCGGTATTTTCTACCCTTAAACCTAGCTTTACACCAAACTTGTCCCCTTCAAAAGCGCCAGTGCCATATACCCCCAGTACTTTTTGGTTATAATCAAATATATTGGTTAAGTCAGGATTTACGACCCACTGAAAGTCCGCCCAATCGCTGATAGCGTAATCATTGGAAACGTCAGTAATCAGGTATTGAGCACCAGTTTCCAGGGTAATTGCTTCGCTAAATGGATGTGTATAGTCCAGTTTGAAAGTGTATTCCCCTTGTTTAAAATCATTTTGAGTCTGTTGTCTTTCACTCAAAGTTTCTTCGCCAAAAACAGGCGTGTTGATAAACTCCGAAGACTGGTCTTTACCAAAAAAGCTTCCTATGGCACTGAACAAAAGTGTGTGATCTTTGCTGTCAGCAAAATCTTTTTTGTACTGCAACTCATACTGATATTTAGGATTGGTAGCCTCGGTGACTTCGTTTCTATCCCATTGAGAAACTAGGGTGTTAGATGCATCCCTTGCGAGAAAAGCAGTATTGGAATATTCTGTTTCCAGTTCATAAGCAAAGCTCCCGGTGAGCGAAAGTACGTTTTGTGCGTTGATATGATAATCCGTTCCCAGGATTACATTAAAAAAGGTTTCGTTTTTATCGCTCTCCCCATTACTGTTGATGGTGGTGCTATCTTCCAGGTTCCGGTTAGTATTCCTGTATTGTTCGGGGAATGTCCGGTGTCCGACGCCTATTTGGCTAAAGAGGTTGAATTTCTCGGTACGGTTATTCAAGCTAAAGCCCAGGCTATGGTTATTGGGCACACCGGTATTCAGCGTCACCGAGCCATTGAGCCCTCGTTTCTCTTCTTTTTTGAGGATAATATTGATGATGCCCGAAGTGCCTGAGGCTTCATATTTAGCCGAAGGATTGGTAATCACTTCAATGCTCTCAATCATATCTGCGGTAAGGGTGCCCAGGGCATTACCTTGCTCACTGGTAAGCACCGAAGGTTTACCATCAATGAGTATCTGGATCCCGGCACTTCCCCGCAGTCTTATTTGCCCCTCAATGTTCACTGTTACCGAAGGTACATTGTTCAACACTTCCAGGGCACTGGCTCCGGTGCTGCTAAGGTCTTGCCCTACGTTAAACACCCTTTTGTCCAACTTGAATACGGTCTGGGATTTGTCTCCTTGTACCACCACTTCGTCCAGTGTTTCGGTATCTTCGGATAAGGCGATGTTACCAAGTTTGACAATTCCGTTGGCAATAGTAAAATCCTTGATTGTCTTCGCAACAAAACCGATAAAACCAACCTCTACATGAAAATCCGTCGCTTCCGTTTCTAAGGTGAAAGTTCCATTCGCAGCGGTAGTTGTACCGGTAATCAACTGCTCAGTTTGGGCATCCAATAGTTTGACCGTAGCATAATCTAAGGGTTGCTGGCTGCTGCTCTCCACCACCTTCCCACTGATATTTATGGCCTTGTCCTGGGCCATCAAAGGGCGGAAACTAATAAGTAGGGTCAATAATAAAACGGGAAGGACTTTCATAAGGCAATAGATTAAATTTTCTGATGAGACAAATAAGTATACCTTTTCTCAAATGAAAAAATAACTTCTTTGAACTGCACATCTTTTCCTATGAACGACAGCTTTACAGCTTAAAGTTAAGCAAATGCTGTTGAGGGGACTAACTATGTCGTTCATCCGGTTTATTTTTATCTACTCCGCCTAAATGTCTACCTTAGACTAATGGTGCAAAAAGCAAAAATGATATTAATCTCCTCCCGGGAGCTCTTTTTCCAACTGGTGCTACACGCCCTGGTATTTAGCTTTTATGTATCCGATAGGGAAAATCCGCATGTTGAATTTCATATTGAAGCTTATCAATTTGTGTTCTTCCTCAACTATACACTGGCTAATGCTTTCATTAGCTATTTTCTTTTACCTCAATTTTATTACAGAAAAAAACAACTACACTTTTTTGCTTTTACATTACTGACCATTGCCGGGGTGATCCTCATGGAAGAGTTCGTTTTGGAAAAGATATACTTTCCTGATTCCCGGGGCGCGGGTTTTCCGGGAATCATTTTCAGTCTGGGTGAGGTCTTGCCCATCATTGTCATTCTGTCCGGGTTTAAGTTTGCCTTGGACGCGCTGACTAAACAACGCCAGGTAGACGAACTTAAAGCCATTATCCAGGAAAGTGAGCTGGAGTTTTTAAAGTCTCAGATCAATCCGCATTTTTTATTCAACAACCTCAATAATCTGTACGCCTATGCCATAGAGAATTCTCCCAAAACACCCACTATCATTTTGGAATTGAGTTCGGTGCTGCGCTATATGTTGTATGAGTGCCGGGAAAGATATGTTTCCCTGTCTAAAGAAATTGAACATTTGAAAAATTTTACCCAGCTCAGTAAATTACAAATTGAGGAGCGGGGCGTGGTTAATTTTTCTACTCATAACATTCAGGAACACTTTCAAATCGCGCCACTGATATTGATTGTTTTTATTGAAAATGCATTCAAACACAGCCAGTCCGGCCAGTCCGACAATATCATAATTGATATTGATATTCAATTGTCAGAAGATGGAGAACTAGCGTTTCATTGTATAAATAATTTTCAGCCTGTTGCCAATATTCACAATACTTCTAAGGGAATAGGGCTGGAAAATGTCAAAAAACGATTACAATTGCTCTATCCAAATGCCCATCAACTGGATATCCGGCAAACTGATCATGATTACGAAGTAAGTTTGTATATGCAACTCAAGAAAACTGTTTCCTATGCATTGCATCATCATTGAAGACCAGCCGCCCGCCCAGCGTATCCTGAAAAAATACATTGAAGATATGGACGCTTTACAATTAAAAGCAGCCTTTACTGATGCGGTGCAGGCGATGGAATATCTGAAAGCTGAGCCAGTAGACCTGATATTCCTGGACATCCATTTACCTAAAATGTCGGGCATTGATTTGCTCAAAAGTATGCCCCATCTGCCCCCGGTGATATTAACCACTGCCTTCTCAAATTATGCTTTAGAGAGCTACGAATTTAATGTGGTAGATTATCTATTAAAACCCTTTTCTTTTCAGCGATTTGTCAAAGCCATTTCTAAAGTTCCGGCAAAAAACACTAACCACTCCAAGGCAGAGCCTAACGAAGACCATGCACTAAGCCGTCCGGAGATATTTATCAAGTCGGGTTACGAGCATATTAGAATTGCCGTGGACGAAATTATTTATATCAAATCCGATGCAGACTACAGCGAAATATTCCTACCTGCCAAAAAGTACTTATCTTCCGAACCACTGAGGAAATGGCTGGAAGTGCTTGACAGCCAGCAATTTGTTAGGGTACACAAATCTTATATTATAAATGCGTCTAAAATTGTCAAAGTAGCGGGTAATCAGTTGTACATGACCAATCAGGCCGTCATCCCTATCGGCAGGGCATTTAAAGAAGAATTTACTGAAAAACTTCTGAGCTAGAGAGGGTACAAACTGTCGTTAAACCCAAAAAAACCGTCGTTCAACGATTTTTTTTTTCTAAATGCCTTAGGGTAGCTACTTTACTCAAGCACATCATTGTGCGTTTTAGTTGTTAATAAAAAGGCCTTGTCATTGACAGGGCTTTTTTTAGCTTGATCATCAAGTTTTCACTGTGAAGAATCGTTCAGCACTAATTTCTTCCCGCCTTCTTCTCTACTCCACGAAATTTTATTACTTTCAAATCTTCAAGTATTACTAAAACTCATTATGCATAAGCTGTACACTATCTTTTTACTATTATTAAGCCTGTCCGTTACAAGTTTCAGCCAATCCTACGACCCAGTGGAAAGGGTAAAACAAGATATGGTAGAGGCGAGCAATCATTTATTAAGCGTATTGTATGCGGAACAATTAGAGAAAATACGGCATACTTTTGAAGAGGACGAACGTAAGGTCTGGAATAATTTGCCCACCCACAGCTTCTTACGGCAAGGGCTTGCCCTGGGTGATTTGAATGCTGCGCAGAAGATGGCCCTGCACGCGCTGCTGCAAACTGCCCTGAGCGAGCAAGGCTACCTCAAGGTGCAGAACGTCATCCAACAGGACCAGCACCGCCGGATGGAAGTGTTTGAGGAAGAAGGATTTGATACCAATATGACCATGTACGGACATGATTATTACTACTTGACCTTCTTTGGCAAACCCAGTATAAATTCACCTTGGGGCTGGCGTTTTGAAGGGCATCATATCTCCCTGCACTTTACCCTAACCCCCAAAGGCATCAGCGTCACCCCGATGTTTGTGGGCGTTGACCCTCGTGAAATTACCGAAGGGCCTTATGCCGGGTATACCTTTATGCACGAGGAAACCACTGTTGCCGGTAGGCTGATCAATTCATTAGATGAAAAGCAATCACAAACCGCCTTATTGGAAGGCAAAATGCCCGATGATGTGTTAGCCCGGGAAGGGACTGAGCCAGTGACCAAGTCAAGCTACGGGCTGCCACTTTCCCAAATGACCGAAGCGCAAAAAGCAGATGTGCTTACACTGGTACGTGGCTGGGTATATAATCTCAGCTATCCACTGGCGGAACAAGAAATGGAACGCATCAACGAGGCGGGGATAGATAAACTACAGTTTGCCTGGGCAGGTGACACAGGCCAGCGGGATGCCCGATACTACCGTATCCAAGGCCCGGCCTGTCTCATTGAGTACGATAACCGCAGCTATGAGTCCTGGCACGTCCATTCCCTCTGGCGCAACTTGTCTGAAGATTTTGGGAAGGATGTAATGGTGGGGAAGTAGGTAGAACTGGAAACCTGCCAACATATTGAAGTGCTATTTTACTGGCAAGTAGCGGTTGAAGCTTAATCAGGCTCGGTTACCAAGATTATTGTAAACAAAAAGCCCAAACAGTGGACGTATACGGGCAACAAGTGACCGTTTATGAACAATAAGTTCACCTTATCATAGCATCCAGTTTCTCTAAATGCCTGTTTGGCATCTGGCACTGGGTTTGAAAGTATGCTTTTGACTTTTTGTATACCTACAAACTCACTCCCGATGCTACGACATAATCTACTTCTGATCTACCGCAATTTCCAACGCTTCCGCAGCACTTTTCTCATCAACCTGATTGGTTTATCCACTGGGCTGACCTGTATACTGCTGATTTATCTCTGGGTAAACGATGAACTGGGGGTGGATAGGTTTTTTGACAACGACAGCCAGCTTTATCAAGTGATGCTCAATGCGGAAAACCCTTCCGGCATCAGGACTTTGGAATATGTACCCAGTCCTTTGGCGCAATCATTGGCCGATGAAATGCCTGAAGTTGAATATGTTGCCACGGTATTTCCCCCTTCAACTCATACATTTCAGGGTATCCTGTCCACAGAAAATTTGCACCTGAAAGCAAAAGCTAAATACGCAGGCAGTGATTATTTTAACATTTTCTCTTATCAGCTTATCCAGGGAAATAAAGCACAGGTGCTTAAAGGCAAACAGTCGGTAGTAATTTCGGACGAGTTGGCGATGAAATTGTTCAATACCACAGTGAATCTAGTAGGCAAAACTTTAAACTGGAAACAGGGTGAATTTGATGATCCCTATATCATTTCGGGCATCTTTGAAAAAGCCCCTGTCAACGCCAGCATACAATTTGACCTTCTTTTCAATTATCAGGTATTTAGTGACAAGCACCCTGAATTAGATCAATGGTCTTATAATGCCCCCAGCATCTATATAATGTTGAAGGAACAAGCTGCCCCGGAGGCATTTGCTGCGAAGATTGACGGGCTTATCCAAAGCAAAGCCCCGGAAATCAACAATACGTTAGCTATCAGAAAGTATTCCGATCAATATTTATATGGAAATTATGAAAACGGTGAATTGTCAGGAGGAAGGATCGCCTACGTCCGGCTCTTTGCTATCATCGCCATATTTATCTTACTGATTGCCTGCATCAATTTCATGAACCTATCTACTGCCAAAGCTTCGCGAAGGGTCAAAGAGGTAGGCATCAAAAAAGCGGTAGGTGCCAGCCGAAAGATTCTGGTCATACAATATTTGAGTGAATCAATGCTGATGGCTTTTTTGTCATTATTGGTAGCGATCATCATGGCGGGCCTGCTCCTGCCTCAATTTAATCAGCTTACGGGAAAGCAACTCAGTTTGTATTATGATCCTACGCTGATTTTATCATTGTTGGGCATTTCTTTATTTACTGGTCTGATTGCCGGAAGTTACCCAGCCCTATACCTTTCCGGGTTCAATCCGGCGGTGGTACTGAAAGGTAAATTCAGCAGTTCGGTAGGTGAATTTTGGGCAAGGAAAGGATTGGTGGTTTTTCAGTTCACCCTATCTGTTATTTTGATTGTATCGGTGTGGGTGGTCTACCAACAAATTGCCTTTATACAACATAAAAACCTGGGATATGAGAAAGAAAATGTCATCACTTTTAATAGCGAAGGGCAACAAGACGAAGAACTTGAAACATTTCTACAAGAAATCAAAGGTATACCCGGCGTGGCCAATGCATCTGCCATGAACGGTAATTTGACCAGTGGGGAGCATAACCACAGCAGCGGAATTTCCTGGGAAGGACAAGACGCTGGTGAAGAAATTGAATTTACGGACCTGGGTATTGACTATAATTTCTTTGAAACCCTGGGCATGAAAATGACAGAGGGACGGGCTTATTCCCGCGACTTTAGTTCGGAAAGTGCCAAGATCATTTTGAACCAAACTGCCGTCAATGATATGGGAATTGATGATCCGATTGGGAAAACCATCAACTTATGGGGGGAAGACAAACTAATAATCGGGGTCGTTAAAGACTTCCACTATGAATCACTTTATACCCCGGTCAAACCTTGCTTTTTCAGGTTAGTACCCAACGCTACCAATGTACTGGTAAAAATTGATGCTGGAAAAGAAAAGGAAACTCTCGCCCTGCTCCAGGATTATTATCAGCAATACAGTCAGGGACTTCCCCTGGAATATCAATTTTTAGACGAAGCTTACCAACAGCTATATGCTGCTGAGCAAAGGGTCTCCACTCTCTCCCAGTACTTCGCCGGGCTGGCGATTTTGATCTCCTGCCTGGGCTTGTTTGGTTTAGCCGCCTTCACTGCCGAAAGACGGCTAAAAGAGATTGGTATCCGAAAGATTTTGGGTTCCAGCAACTTAGGTATCGTCCGTTTATTATCTGGCGACTTTACCAAAATGGTGCTGGCTGCCATACTTATCGCACTTCCACTCAGTTATTTCATTACCCAGCAGTGGCTGGAAAGTTTTGCCTTTAGTATTGATCTGAAATGGTGGTACTTTATTGGTGCCGGGCTTATCGCATTGCTGATTGCCTGGTTTACGGTAGGCTTACAAACTATCAAAGCG
>JBBSOG010000020.1:0-23625 GCA_038259985.1 Cytophagales bacterium | reverse complement strand
TTTTTTCCTCTCTCTAAGTTTTCACTTTCTTTTACCCGCTTCATAAATTCGCCTAAGTCATTGTCAGCGTATGTGCCGTAAGCGTCTACTACCGTACCTTTGGTGCCATCGCGGGCTTCTAAGGCATAGAGAATAGACATATCGTCGGGATTACTCTCACCTTCAAAGCGAAACTCTTCGTTGATGGTCAGTTCCTGCGACTGGTAGTTCTTATCCGCTGAGCGGTGCCTCAGTGCGCCGCGTTCAAACCTAAATTGGGTAGTGTACCCTTTTTTATCTAGCTCCGCCATCTTTTCCGAAAGGGGCGGTAGGTACTCTTTCATGTCTTGCATGTTCATAGTTAAGGGATTTTGGTCAAAAAATATTTAGATAACACATAGCTTACCTATTGTAACAACAACTTAAGGGGGCAAGCAATGTTTTTGGTATTTTTATTTAATATTCCAATTCAGAAAGCCTGGCTTATGCTCACGCAGCCAGCGGGGCTCGGCGAAGCGATAGCCTACAAACAGTTGAAGATTGCGTGAGCGTTCCAGCAGGCGCAAATCATTCATCTGCACTGAGCCATAGGTAAAGACAGAAGATATTCCACCGAAGTATTTTCCATTGTCAAAGCCTGTGGCAGCCTTAAAATTATACATCGGGGATACCCCCCACTCGCCGGTACGCACATCGCTTTTCTCAAAAAACTTGTATTGCAGAGCCAGGCCCGCCGAACCGGAAGCATGGAGGAAAAAATTGCGGTACACAAAGTTATACGCATAACCGGGACGGGCAAAAAAGGAGACCGCGCTGATCTCAGTGACCGTGGAATCGCTATCAAAGCCACTGCGCCTGAGTGTAGGCACTACGGACTGCTCCCCTTTGAGTTCAATAGAAGAAAAGCCAGTGGCCAGCATCCAGGTCCCTGCATTTTGAAGTTGCATGTTGTTGCGGTTGAACGGTGCTTTGACTGACACTTCTTCCCCGCTAAACAAATGGGTCGCCCCTATCATGATGCGCCGCGCCTGTATCCTACCTTCCTGCACTTCTTCGGATACATTATCCAGACTGCGGTCATCGCTCAGGTAAAGATTGCGATACCACTGAAAGCTTCCTTCCAGTAGCCATTTCTTGAGGTAGAGTGTGCCCTGAAAATCAGTGATACGGCTCTTCTTGGTACGGGCACGGTCAAAAAACCAGCCGATAGGCAGGGGAAAATGAAACTGAAAGCCCAATCCCCAGAGATAACCACCTACGCCAAGATAGCTGCGGTTGTTAGGGGCAAATTTAACCATCTCATCATTCTTCTCACTGCGCAAAGCGGTGAAAAGCCCCCGGTTGGTAATCAGAAACTTAGCATTCATGGTATCCTGAAAAGCATCCACATAAGCATTTTGCTGTGCATGGAGTTCAGAAAGACCCGCGGAGAGCAAAAGCAAACAGCAGATTGACCCTATATTAATTATTTTCCTCAGTTGGTTTTTATCTAAAGAAGTAAATTTAGGGGTTTAATGTTATGATTTGGTAGCAATGAAGGGGAAATAATTATTTATCTATCCCGGAGAGCACCCTTTTGATCTCGTTAGCATGCGCTATCTCCTGTTTGCTGGCCGCTTCATCCTGGGCATCAATAATATCTTTAAAACGCTGTAAATTTTTGATATATGCCCCCAGCGCAGAGGAGATGTTTTTGGTATTCTGGGTAAAGATTGGGCTCCACATCTTAGCCGAGCTTTTGGCAAGCCTTACCGTGGAGGAAAAACCGCTGCCTGCCATTTCAAAGATGCTGTATTCATCCTTTTCTTTGTCTAGTACCGTTGTGCTCAGGGCAAAAGAACTGATATGGCTCAGGTGTGATACGTAAGCAATATGGCGGTCGTGGGCGGCGGCTTCCATATAGCTCATGCGCATATTGAGTTTTAGCTTAAAAAGGTTTTCTACCACTTCCAGGGCTTCTATATTAGATTTTTCCCGCTCACAAAGGATCATCTGCTTACCCAGCAAAAGCTCTGCGAAGGCAGCATCCGGCCCGGAGCGTTCCGTACCGGCAATGGGGTGGGCTGCTACGTATTGCCCTCGTTTGGGGTGTCCATTTACTGACTGACAAATCATCTCTTTAGTAGAGCCTAAGTCTATCAAAACTGCATTCCGGGGCAAGATGTCCAATACCTGAGGTAACTGTTTGAGAATGATGTTAACCGGTGTTGCCAGTATGGTAACATCCGCGTTCAGAACTGCTTTCTCCAGCGTCATGATCTTGTCGGCGATCTCCCCCACCAAAGCACGGGCTGCGTGGTCGCGGTTGCTATCTACCCCAATGATGCGGAATTTACTATCTCTTGATTTTAATCCCAGGGCAGTGGAACCGCCTAGTAGTCCTAATCCAACGATACATATGTTCATATAAATATATATTCTTACCCCAAATTATTTACTCTGTGGATAGCTTCTTTCAGAATATTATTCTGGTTGCAGAGTGACATTCTTATATATCTATCCCCTTTTGCCCCAAATATAAAACCGGGAGTCAGAAAAACATGATATTTGTGTAAAATGCTATCAACAAATTTTTCGGAGGAAGCTTTTTGATTGGGAATCTTGGCCCAAAGGAACAAACCTTCCTGCCCGTGGCGATAGGTACAGCCTAGTGCATCCAGCAGTTGGTAGGCCAGTTCGCGTCTTTCGGCATACTTCTCATTTCGCTCGTGATGCCAGACTTCCGTATTTTCCAGGGCACGCACTGCCGCATCTTGTATAGGACGAAACATGCCGGAATCTACGTTGCTTTTGATTTTTAACACCTCGCTAAGATATTCTTTCGCCCCGCATACCCAGCCTACCCGCCAGCCCGCCATATTGTGCGATTTGCTCAGGGAGTTCAGTTCTACACAAACTTCTTTGGCGCCTGGCAAGGATAAGATACTTAGCGGCTTAGCCCGGTTGAGAACCATGCTATAAGGGTTATCATGACAAATCAGAAACTTGTTTTCTTGTGCCAGTTGTATAATGGCTTGCAAGACTTCCACCCTGGCAGATGTGCCGGTGGGCATATGAGGGTAGTTCAGCCACATCAGCTTTACCTGGCTGTAATCTTCTTTACGCATGGCTTCCAGGTCGGGCTGCCAATCTTCTTCCCTTAGCGGATAGCTCCTGATCTTAGCTTCCACCATATTGGAGACAGATGTATACGCGGGATAGCCCAGTTCTGGCACCAGCACCTCGTCACCGGGGTTGAGGAAGGTGAGCGAAAGATGGGTGATGCCTTCTTTGGAACCCATCAGGGGTAGAATTTCTCCTTCGGGGTCAAGTTGTACCCCATACATCTGCGCATACCAATTCGCAATCGCTTGTCGTAAGTCAGGGGTGCCTTGATAGGGCTGATAACCGTGGTGCGAGGGCTGAAGGGCTGACTGGTGCAGTGCTTCCACTGTCTTGCCGGAAGGTGCGAGGTCAGGACTACCAATGCCCATATTGATCACATCCATTCCGGCTTCGCGCATCCGGCGTATTTCCTTTAGTTTAATAGAAAAGTAGTATTCCTTGACATTTTGTAAACGATTGGCGGTAGGTATAATCATAGGCATAAAAATAAAAAAAAGACTTGAAAGGCAAATTTCTCCTTTCAAGTCTTTGATGTGTATGAAGGGCACGCATTCCATGCCGGACATTGCAAATGTGCGCCAGGGTATTATCCTAAAGCTTTCACACCGGGAAGCTCTTTGCCTTCCATATATTCCAGCAAAGCACCACCGCCGGTAGACACATAGGAGACTTTGTCGCCAAATCCCATGCTGATGACAGCAGCGGCGGAGTCACCACCACCAATGAGGGAGAATGCCCCTTTTTCAGTAGCTTTTACCACGGCTTTAGCCACATCACGCGTACCCTCAGCAAAGTCAGGGATCTCAAAGATACCCATCGGGCCGTTCCATAGCACAATTTTGGATTTGGCGATTGTATCGGCAAACACCTGACGGGCTTCCGGTCCAATATCTACGCCCATCCAGTCTTTTTGTATGGCGTGGTTGTTGGCAATCCGTGTTTCTGCGCCTTCCTCTATCTTCTGGGTCACTACCGAGTCAATGGGCAGATGCAAATGTACGCCTTTATCTTTGGCTTTGCGGATCAGTTCGTTGGCCAAGTCCAATTTATCTTCTTCAACTAAGGATTTACCGATTTCGCCACCCATGGCTTTGAAGAAAGTATAGCTCATGGCACCCCCAATGATGAGGTTGTCCACTTTGTCCAGCAGACGCTCAATGATTTGTATTTTGTCGGAGATTTTAGCCCCGCCCATAATGGCGGTAAAAGGCTTATCACCACTTTCCATCAATTTGTCGGCATTGTCAATCTCAGATTTGAGCAGATATCCGGCTGCTTTTTCGTCAAAAAACTGGGCTACCGTCGTGGTAGAGGAGTGGGCACGGTGGGCGGAGCCAAAGGCATCATTGACATATACATCACCTAGCTTCGCCATCTGCTTAGCCAGGTTTTCATCGCCCTTGCTTTCTTCGGGATAGAAGCGGGTATTTTCCAGCAGCAATATTTCGCCGGGTTTCAGTTGTGCCGCTTTCTCTTCCGCCTCAGCGCCTACACAGTCATTGGCAAAATGTACTTTAACCCCGCCCATGATCTCAGAGAGATGATCTACCAGATGTTTCAGGGAATATTTATCTTCGGGGCCATCCTTCGGTCTTCCCAGATGCGACATCAGGATAGCAGAACCGCCGTCTTTAAGGATTTTTTTGAGCGTAGGTACCGCAGCCTGCATACGGTTGTCGTCGGTAATTTTATTGTTTTTATCCAGAGGAACGTTAAAATCCACTCTTACCAGGGCTTTCTTCCCGGAAAAATTAATGTCATCAATGGTTTTCATGTGTTTATTATTTTGATTTTAGTGGCCACCATGTCCATGGCGGCATAAAACCAGCCATAGTATTATCACAATCCTTTATATAGATTTTTGTATGGCTGGTTTCATAGTTTGATCGCGTTTTAAAAATTGATGGTCAATCTTATATTCACAAATCTAAAGCTTATTCTATTGTTCGCTAAAACAGCCGGGATTTTTTTCTGGTTGCTCAGGGATAACAAAAGTTTCTGCCCTTTTTGGCATAGTAAGAATAAATTATTCATGGATAGTATTTTCTTTGGGAAGGTGATACGGCAAGTCGTAAATTAGCAGTAAGCAGTTAATCAAATGTATAATAGCTTAAACAAGTGCTATGACTCTTTATGATGTTTTTAAGAAAATGGGCTTTGAGCTTCCATTAGAAGTAGATAACAATGATGTATCAGGAAGTTTAAAATGCTTTTTTGATAAATATTACAATCAGTTAACCTCCTTATCTTCATTTGGTCATGAAAGTGGAGGTGTACATTATGCTAACGACTTAGCCTTACCCCATGTGGTTTATGAATTCAGTGAAAGTCTTATTTCAATTATCAGTCAATCAACTCCTGATAACTTTGATGTAAGCTATAATAGTTTCCTTCAAAATCCACAACTTAAAATAGTGCTTGCATACCTTAAAAATGTTTCACACCAAGTAAAAACAATACCAATAGGAGCTTCATTTTACCGAGTCAGACTTATCAAAGAAAATGAAAAGCCCTTTGGCAGAGAAGGAGTATTTCACAAACCATTTGAGATGATAGAAAGTGTAGGGAATTATCGCTATAGTATTAAAAGAGTTCCAGCACTCTATTTATCTAATTCTGTATTTCTAGCATTAGAAGAAACCAGACAAGAAACCAGATTAGATGAGCCCCCTTATGCTGTAGCACGCTTTGAAACTAAGAAAGTAATTAAGGTCATTAATGTTGATTACTCTTATTATTTATACCACAGATTTGAAGAAGTCATGCAGAGGCAAACAGAAGTTATCTTATTTCTAGGAATGATTTTACCTATTGTCGCTGCATGTGCTATCAAGTTGCCTAAGGAACATAAATACATTGATTTCAAAAAAGAATATATTATTCCTCAACTTTTAATGCGTTTTATCCAAGAGTACAGGAATGAATACCAAGCTATAAGATTTTACTCATCCAGAATTGATCTTGGAGATTCTCTTCAACACAAAGATCAATATAATCTAGTCCTTCCCACCAAAGTAACTTCTTCCATCGGCTACGATGATAACTTGAGAAAACTGTTCAACATGACTGATGTTGTAAATATTCAAGGAGATGACAATCCTATTGAAGTAGAGCAGAAGCTTGAGCAAATGAATGCTTATGAAATTGATTTCTAACCTAAACGATTCTTTAACTAATCTTCTTCAATTTGATTTTACTGCATCCTCTCTTATTTCAATATCCTAAAAAGCCAACTGCCCGCTCACTTTGATTCCAAATCTGCGGACATCGGGCTTATCCAAGTAGGTCAGGCGGTGGAAGAAATCAATACGGATGAAGCGCAGAATATTTTCAATACCATAGCCCACTTCCACGTAGGGTTGACCGCTGAGCGTACTTAGTTCGGAAGCCGGTGTGTTTTCCCGAGCGGAATTATTTAGTAATTTTTGGTTCTCAGCGCTAAGGTCGCCGTACAGCACATTGGCCTCCAGCAGCAAGCGTAAATTTAATCTCCTGATACCGGGGATTTTATTCATTACCTGTCCATCAAAATTGTGCAGCAGGCGCAGGGCAGCATATTGGTCGCTGACAAACTCCATATAGTTCATGAGGTTGAAGGCCGCATTGGTATAGAAAAAGGATTCATTACCCAGATGAACTTGCAGCAAAGGATAAGGCAAGGGGTTAAGAATCTGCCCGCCTTCCAGGGTGTAACTCAGGTTACCTAAAAGACCTAGCCTCAGCCGTTGAAAAACCTTCAGGGAAAGTTCATGGTATTCAAAATCGGAATCTAACACTCCCTTCATGCCATACACATAGCGAAAATTAAGCACCGGCCACTTTCCATTGTTCAAGCTAATACGTCGGAAATTAGTCGCCACAAAATTTTCCTGGTACGACAAACGCAGTTCAGTACCCAATTCTGAAGTGATAAAGGAATGCAAAACTGGGGAAGCGGGGTTTTCCGCTTGCTCCACATACGCAAAAGGATAAAGTGGGTCAAAGCCGGTATGACGGAAAAAGAAGGTGGGCGTTACCCCTTTCCACAGATCAGTCTGCAAGCTCAGGCTTTGGTTTTGGTAGAAATAGGGGCTAGTCAGGTTGCCCCATTTAGAACTGGCATAGAAAAAGTAGTTATCCCGTACCAGGTCCGGGTCTAGCCCTACCTGCTCAATCTCCCGTTCTATCACCAACTTAGCTGCCGTCCAGCGCCGGTGCGAAAAGATATAATTAGCGGTCAGGTTATATTTAAATCGCTGGTCACCTGTGCCATAAGCGCCGAACCCTGCTATTCTCAACTTTTGGCTAAAGTCTTTATTGGTTCTCACGCCAAAACCGAACCTGCTTTTTTCTATTTGATTGTACAGGAAAAACAGCGGATAAGGACCGATGTCTATGCTACCCAAATCTATATAGCCGGAAGCTAAAGCTTTAATGAAGCCCACACTCCGCCTCACTGCCGGGTCGGCATTAATCGTATCCAGCATGCTGAACACCTGTATTTCAGCAGTTGAAAGCGAGTCGTGGCGGTTTTGTATCCAGAAATCTTCGGGATACATCTGGGCATCATTAGCTACTTCCAGCGCTTGGCGATAAAAGTTTTGGTCACGCGCTTCATTGACTACCGGATTTTCAATAGAGGCATAATACTTCATCAGCAGACTAGCATCCGTGAGCCGGAACGGCCGTAGGGTAAGCATCACGCGCGTTTTTTCCGGCAGCCAGGGCTGAGCGCTGGTGCGTATCAATTGTTGCTGCACCCTGATCTCATCAATAAAATTGAGATTGGCGGACTCGCGCAGGCGGACATCAATCTGCTTGAGGGCATACTCCTTTTGGGTAATCCAAAGGGTGCCGTTGAATGCCAGGTCCTGTTTACGTTTTGGAAAAGCTTCTATCCGATAACAAAAGTCATCCTCTATGTACAGGCTATCTACTAACTCGTAATCGTAATATGACTTCCAGCTATCGGATATGGGCGATACCAGTTGTTTGTCCAGAAAGTCAAGCCAATTCTGATAGAAATTATAATCCTGTAAGGAGGCCCCCAACAGTTGTGACATCAGCCCTCCATCTTCTACGCCAACCCCTTTCAATCGCGTTTTCAGGATTTTTTCTTTTTTGTACTCAGGATCAGTCCGGTAATAAACTTCACTAAGAGTTTCTGAAAGAAAAATGGGAAGCAGCTTCTGTCCTTGCTCATCCATGAGGGCAGGCATACTATCCAGGGCAGCTTGCATGTTTTTGATAATAGGTTGTACCTTCAGCGCTTTGCCCAGTTCACCCACGTCCAGTTCTACTTTGCTGTAGTTTTCGTACTCGTATGCTTTCAGGCTGCGTTTATCGTTTTTAGGTTTATTTTCTACCACCTTTCTAAGGATTGCATAAGCCGGGTTTTCCCCCCGCTCAGCAGTGATCACTACTTCACGCAAAGTGGTCGTGGTTTCCTTCAGGGCTACATGAATAGTTTGTGAGGTGTTAGCTTGGATACTTCTGCTGGCAGGAACGTAACCTATATAGGATATGGTAACCGAATCATGGTCCTGAGTGCTGGTGAGGGTGTAATAACCATCAAAATCAGTACTGGTGCCTATTTCTGTTCCGCTGAAAACTACATTGGCAAAAGGGATAGCCTCCCCCGTGCTCATGTCTGTCACTTTCCCTTTCACGGTGGTCTGCTGCGCTACAGCCGAGACGGGGAGAAAACAAATAAAGAGAAATAAAAGTAAGCCAGTTAGGGGTGTAAGCCAATTTGCATAAGCGATGGGATTGGTCCCATCAGTGCTATGATTAGATGATACAAAAGCTGCATTTTGTCGTATACCCCCTGTCAGTTCTTTTCCCGAAGTTTGAAAACTTTTTGCCATCATTTGGAATCTTGCATAGACGCACTTTTTGACATTTTCAGTTGAGCGAGCAATGCCCAGTGAATATCATAGGTTTGATACCTTTTCAAGCAATAAAGATGGCACATCCTGGATGACATATTTTATACATTAATTTGCGCTACGCTTAATAGAAGAAAAAACCCTCGCAGATTCTACTACAAGGGATTAACCATATTATAGTTTTACTTGAAATATCAGCGAAGTTGTCAAGTAAGTTAGTTTTATTGGGTCAACTTTTTCAAAGCGTTTCTATAGTCTTTTCCGCTGGCCTGCATGGTGTTGTGGATCGCACCGGCCCAGTAGTTTCTGAAGCCAAAACCGGCGGCATTCTCGCTGTATTTCTTTTGCCATAGGATTTCTTTACTGGCAATGTCAAAAAAGACTACATAAATAGCGGCTTCTTTTTCAACCTTATTTAAAGCTTCTACGATGTACACCAGTCCTAGTCCCTCATCATTATCCTTCAGGTCGTACGATTTGATCATTTTTTCTACTTGTCCATCTTCAAAACTATAAGCATTATTGATGACCAGGCCTTCTACTTTAGGCATATCATTTCTTTCTTCCACTACACTCAGATCGTTGACTTGATTAGCTTTTTCATAAAATTCCTGCACATCGTACTTATCACGTTCGGTAAGTACCAGGTCATTCCAATTATCAAAATACAGGTCCACAATTTTGTCTGGCTCAGTGAATCCGGCCGCGCCGATACATTTAGCTTCTGAGAAATCCAGTCCACAACAGATTAGTGTAGGGGATGAGAATATCTTAGGATCAGGCTCTTTCATCGCTAAGGAAAATACAAGAATAAAAGAAAGAAGTAAGAACTGTTTTTTCATGGTTTTAGATGGTTGGTTGTGTTTAAAACTATACTAAATGTAGAGATAATAATAAAGCTAAAATAATAAATTTTATGGTTTTCTCTTATCCACAAACTTTACCGGCTTACGGCTCATTTGCGGCAATACTTGCTTTTGCAATTCTTCTATAGAAGTCCGCAATAAATGAGGAGTTACCCTTGCCACGGATTTAAAGTGATCAGTCAGTTCTTTTAAATCCAAGCCATCTTTGGAAGCATAACGAATTAGAATTTCATCATTGCCAAACTCGTTGGAACTCACTTCAATCATATAGTCCATGATGTGAGGGCTGTTGTTCATCACTTCGGATAAAGCAGGCGGATAAAGCGTGGTGCCTTTGTACTTGATCATCTGGTTTTTTCGTCCCAGGATTGGGCTGAGCCGATAGGTATTCCTTCCGCAGCTGCAAGGTTCCGATATTTTACGGCAAATATCCCCGGTCTTGAACCTCAGCAGTGGCATGGCTTCCACGCCTAAGGTAGTGATGGTCAATTCACCGGCTTCGCCTTCTTTTACCGGCTGCTCATGCTCATCCAGTATTTCGGTAATGATGAGTTCGGGATGAAAATGTCCTCCTTGTCCGGCTTCACATTCGGTAAAGGCCGTGCCCATTTCAGTTGACGCATAAGTAGAAAACAAGTCAATGTCCCACTTTTCTGTGATTCTCTTCCCTAAAGCATTCAGTTTAAAGTGATGATCACGAATGGGCTCACCTATACAAATGGCTTTTTTTACGGAAGAATGTTGAAAATCAAGGTGATTAGCTTCGGCAAATTCTATCAATTTCAGCAGAAAAAAAGGGACCACGATCAGTGCGGTAGGTGCTACTTCCCGGATAGTTTTCCACTGCAGTTCGGGTATGCCAGGCCCTACCCTCACCATGCCTGCACCAAGTTTTCTGGCACCCAAAACGTAAGCCAAACCGGCCATGAAACGGCGGTCCACGGTAGTAGTTAGCTGGTAAATTTCCTCTTCATTACCTCCTGTACAGGCCAGCGAAATGGCTTCGTTATAGGCTAACCTTTCCAAATCTTTTTCACTCATCGGAATAGTTACTGCCTCTCCTTCCGTGCCAGAGGTATTACTGTAGTCTACTATTTTGCTTTTTGGAACACAACAGAAATCCTGATTGTGCTGCTGAAGATCAGTTTTGCTGACCGTGGGAATGTTCACCAAATCGGACAGTTGGCGGATATATTCTATGGAAATGTCGTGCTGGGCAAAATGTGCCTGATAAAAGGGTGAATATGATTGAAGATAAGCCAGCAAATCCTGTAAAGCTTTTGTCTGAAAGGCTTCTATTTCATCTTTGGTAGCTTTTTCAATGGCGGGTATGCTGATCATTAGGTAGTTTTTCTATAATAACAAAAGCGGTGGCGTAGTGCTTGGTGTGGGAGATAGAGAGATGAAATGTGCAGTTTTCTTTGTCTTGCAAGGCTTCTTTGGTTTTTCCCGATAGTTGAATAAATGGCCTACCATGTTCATCGTTTTTTATACTCACTTCATGGAAAGCCAGATCACCCACCCAACCGGTTCCCAGTGCTTTGAAAAAAGCTTCTTTGGCAGCAAACCTACCGGCAAAGCTTTGAAAAACGCCTGCCTGGCCTTGACAATAAGTTATCTCTTCGGGAGAAAAAACCAGGCGAAGAAAGCCATCTTTTTTTTCAATGGACTTTTGTATTCGTTCTACCTCCACAATATCGATGCCGGTTCCCAGAATCATTCTTTTAGCTTTTCGGTGCTGGTGCGAAGCCCTTCTTCCATGTGTTTTCTTTCGCTGGTGCGGGCTATTTCTTTGCCTAAACCTATCTCGTAATAGTGCTTTGCCCGTTTCCATGCCTCCCGGCTTTTAAAATAATCTCCCAGGTAATAATAGGTTAGGAAGCTGTTTTCGTTGCTATGCTCAAAAGCTTGCACTTCCTCATCTGACAAAGGTTTGCCCTTACCCGCAAACAAATAGTGCTGGATACGGTCCCGGGTTTGGGCAAAGAACGCAAATTTCTGATAGCTTTCTGTAGATAGAAATGGATCAGCCGGAAGGGAAAGTGAATCGGAATATTCAGAAGCACCGGATAAAGGTTTTTCTTCCGCAAAAATTCTCTTTAGGTCATAAGCCAGGTAATCTCCAAGTTGATAAGGTGCGCAAGAAACCCAGACCATCATATCGTCGGGAGAGAAAATCACCGAATGGTGGGCAATGAGTTGGTTAATGGCTTTTTCATTACCTAAGCCAATATCTTTGCCGTTGAGCCCTTCTTTATCACGTAGAATAGTAGCGATTTTTTTAGGATTGAGCGGAGCGAGGGAGTCCATCAATTGTTCTACCCGCGCATAACGGTAGGTAGAAACTTCCTCCTGCATATATTCCTGGTTCAGCGGGTCATGAAGGAGCTGGTTGCCCTGAAAATGGTTGGTGACGATCATCTGTTCGCCTTCGGAGAGGAATAAATCGGTTTTGTCGGGGGATTTTTCAATTAATCCTGCTTTTCCGTCCACCCTAGAGCCGATCAAAAAAGTTTCCGCCACAAAAGAATCAAAGGACTGGGCAATGTCATAAGCTTCCTGAATGGTAGCAGCATACTGCAATATTTGTCGGGCAATGATGGATACCGGCGCCTTGCCTTTGGTGGGAATATCGGATTTGGCGGAATTGAGCGTAATGGTCAGTCCTTTTTCGTTCATCCCGGACACTACTCCGCTAAAGCCTGCCCAGGTCACCGACATAAACTGATAACCGCTGTCCGGCCGGTAAAAGGCAACAATTTTATCGCGGGCAAAGGGTTCTCCAAAATAAAAGTCAAAATTCCGGCCGATAAGCAGTTTACGATCTTCCGACTTATTTCCCCAACTGGCGAAGGAAGTACAGCCCACCAGGTTCATGTTCTGCAATGCATGCCCAATATCGTGGGCAGCATGGTAACTCAGGGCGCGGTGAAATTTTGGACCCACATAATCAAAGCTATCATCCATACTTTGGGAAGCGCCGTAGATTTCCAGGAGTTGTTCCTCCGGCACATACTCGTCCAAGTCACGGTTGACCCAGCCGATCAGCACTTTCAGGAAATTCAGGTAGGATTCAGAAGGGACTCTATTCTTAATTTCCCCCACAAAGGCAATTTCTTTTTCTTTCATCAACCCTCCGGCCAGTGCGCCAAAAGCCACGCCCCTTTCGTAAGGCGCCCCTTCCAGGTACATCTCCCACATCCCTTTATCATTCTTAAGAAGCTGGTTATCCCCAAACCGATAGTGCTCAGTGGCAATCTGTTCAACAGCTACGTCAGCCATATCGGTCTTGCCATGCACATCCGGTTCAACGATCCGCACTTTAAAATAAAAAACGGTAAGTACAAACAGAATTGAAACTACTGCCGCCCCTAAAATATATTTAAATATCTTCATACACTATCCTTAGACAGAAGGTAAAAGTAGAAAAGGCTGATGAGAATTTTTGAATTTGGACAAGTTAATCGTGCCCTAAGTATGAAAACGCAATAATGTGCCAATGCTAAGTCCTGTCCACTACAATTTATGATGTCATGCCGTAGGCTTCTTATACATTTCAAGAAGCTACCCTGTGTCCTCTTAGCGGACAGCCATTGGGGCAAATATACTTACAGGGTGACGAAAGGAAATAAAGTATTTTACTTGAAAATAGCTTTTTACTTTATTCCAGTTCCTATTTACAATTGCTGAAACAAGATTTGTCTAAAAAAAGTCCATTCTGGGGAGGGATGCTTATATGATAATTGCATAAACAGTGCGCAAGGAATCCCAGATTTTGAAAATTCAGAATATCTATCTAGCGCGGGCAACAATCAAAAGACTTACTCTACCCCCAATTTCGGGATGATGGCCGGGCTTTCAACATTGTAAAGATTAGGATCAACGTTGAATCCCAACGTTCCTTTCATGCGTTTGAAAAAGCCTTTCTTTTCCGACAAAGCAACAAAGTTCTCCACATAAGCAAAGGCTGGGTCTATGGGAGGGTCTATTTTATTGATTTGAGCAAGTGTATCAAATACAATAGGAATGAAATCTACGTCCAGATCTTTTCTACGGGCAAAACCTTTCAGCATGGCATTTTGATAGGGATCAGTAGCCAGGGCAATTTTTTCAAAGCCCTGAAGCTTTGCCAACTTATAAGAGTAATATAAATTTTCCGTACTATGCTTGGCCATACTTTCGGTAAAGATATGTTCGGCGGGAATTCCCAAAGCGATACCATATTTTTTCATGATTTCACTCTCTACATAAGGGGAATGCACTGCCCCACCTGAATAGATGATATTGTGCACATATCCTTTTTCGTACAGATACTCCGACCAATATATCCTTATTTTCATCACATCGTGCCAAACACTATCCTCAAAGGGAAAACCAGGCACAATGATGACATCATAAGGGGCATTTTGCTTGTTAGTCTTGAACGATTTTACGGCAGCCTGTTTCAGACATGAGGTACACAGAAAGGTAACGTATAAAATCAGTAGGTTGAGCTTAAAAAATTTTGACATAAGAAAAAAGTATAACCAACTCAATAACTTACCAAAGAATATATTTGTTCTGGGCTGATTCATGCACGTATCACTTTGTCCATGATGTATTTATTTCCCAAAAGTTCTGAACAAGTGACGATGGAGCTAATGGTAACCCCCAGCACGCCGTGCATATTCAGATTTTGTCCGGTCAACAACAGATTGGGTATCTTGGTCCGGGCTGAGATGAAGGAGCGCATCGGATTTTTATAGTCATTGATGACCCCGTACAATGAGCCGTCTTTGGTCCCGATATAATCCCGGTAAGTCAGCGGGGTGGAGGTATAGTAAGTATCAATGTTCCGGGCAATCTCAGGAAAGCGCTTTCCCATGTGCTGAATGAGTTGCTCTGCTTTTTCCCTTTTGAACGCATCATAACTTTCGCCCCGCTCATCTTTATGCAAAACGGTATTGTGGGTACTTTCCCACTGGGTCATTTCATCGTAATGCATATAAGCCATAACGGTGACCGCATCGGTATAAACACTGTCCTTAGAAGAAACGCCGGTGAATAGCGCATAGCCCCGGGGCCAGTCATCCCCATAAGCAGTACCACTCCAGACATCGGGGTTGATGTAGTGATAATAATTGCGGTTAAAGTATTTTACCGAATCTTTCTTCATCACCAGGTAAACGATGAACACCGAGATAGAATTTTCCAGGTTGTTGATCCGCTTCCGGTATACACTCCTTATTTTGCCTTCTTCCACCATGTCAAAAGTGACTGCCGGATGAAGATTGGAGATAAAATGTTTGCCTTCAAAGCGCTGCCCATCATCTAGTTCTACCGCTTCAATCGCTTCATCCTTGAACACAAATTTGCTTACCTTGGCATGTTTGAGGACTTTACCGCCGTTCTGTATGATGATTTTCGTCAGGTAACGCGCGATCTGGGAACCTCCATCCACACAGCGGTAGGCACTTTCTATGTATGAGTTGGTCACCAGGGCATGGGTGTAGAGGGAAGTTTTATCCGCTTCCCCGGCATATAGCGCATTGGTGCCAGCCAATACGGCCTGAAGTTTGGTGTTTTGGGTACAGGAAACGATAAAATCGCGGGCACTTACATCATGGTAGGCGATGCTGCTCTCATCCGGATTATTCGGACGCAAGTTATACATCGGAAAACGCTGGCAAACCTTTCTGAGCATATCGCAGTACTCCACAATCGCTTTGCGCTCTTCCGGAAAGTGGCCTGACATCACCTCAATGAAACGATCATAACCCTGGGCGTATTCGTAATCGGTAGGGTCACCTTCAAAAGAAACTACATCAAATCCATCTTCGTCCAGTTTTTTGAGCCGGAGGTCGTCCATGATACCCAAATATTTAAAATACTGATGCAAATTTTGCCCTTCGTCCAGCCCACCGATATAATGGATGCCAGTGTCAAAAATACGCTTGTCACGGGAGAAAGTCTGTAAATTGCCACCGATCTGTTTGTTCTTTTCCAGCACCAGCACTTTATAGCCCTCACGGCTCAGGATCACCCCGCATTCCAGGCCACCCAAGCCACTGCCCACAATGACTACATCATATTTTTCCATCACTATCTTTCTGTGTTAACACAAATACTGTATTTGAGGTAAGCTTTGTATTGTCAATAATTTTTAGGGTCAGATTGTTTTCATCGGCAAAAGTCATGATCATTTCGGCAGAGATGTAATGCAAATCATGGGTGGTTTTATTAAAACCGATGCCGGTGGAAAATATCTCGGTCAGTTGGGTACCCTTGTGCCGTGCTTTTTTGCTGCTATTCCCATCCCGAATAATGATTTTGCCTCCCGGATTGAGTTGACTGACCATGTTTTGTAGCACTTTGAGCTGTTCTTCCGGCATCAAATAATGCAGCACATCGCTGATGATAAACGCGTCTGATTTGCCGTAGGCGAAATTAGTCACATCGCCGTGTTCAAAATGCAGGTTGGCAGTCGAGTCAGGGCAGTTTTTGGCGACTTCTATTTTTTCTTGGTCATAATCAACACCCAGCAGATGGCGGTCTTTGCCACTGAATGCCAGCGCATAAGTCATGAAGCCGTAGCCACAGCCCAGGTCCACGATGCGACCACTGGTCGGTAGTAATTAATGAAAAAGGCGATAACTATTTTCCATGCGGTATTTTACTCGCAGGTACCATTCCAGCACCGGCCCTTTGTAGAGATAATTTTTGATGATTACCTCTTTGAAATAATCCGGGCTTTCCTGTTCAGTCCTTAAATCCTGGTAGGCTGCTTTAAAATATCGGCTGATAGTTTTGGTTCTCTCCCCATAGGTTTTGCCGAAGCGCTCATCCTCGGTCTGAATTCTGGGCAAAAATTTTACCGTTACTTTGCCGCTCTTCAGGTGAAAACCATCCTGTTTCGGCATTACATGATGCGTACCGTGCAGCAAGACCGGCTGAATATCCATTTGCAAGGCTTCCGCCAGAAAAAATGCACCCTTGTGAAAACGTCCAGGCTCCGCACTTTCGGATCTTCTTCCTTCGGGAAAAATGATAATGGAATAGCCTTCCTTCACCAGTGCACGGATTTTGTCCAACTGTGGCTCCAGGCCTTGCGGGGCAGGGATGAAGTCGGCATAGCGTACTGCCTTGCCAAAGAAGGGGGATTGGTATACCCAGCCATTGGTCACCATCACTACCTTGGGATGGAACATGAGCAGGAGAATGATATCCAAAAAAGAATGATGGTTGCTGATCATCACAGAAGGCCGGGTAAAATCCGCTTGTGCTTGACCCCGGATTTCTTTTTTTACATTGAACATGATATAAATCAGTGAACGGCAAAAAAACATCATGACCCAATGAAAAAAGTGTTTTTTTCGCTTTGTGCTACCCAGTGGTACGGCCAACAAAAGTTGGACGAGCAGCAGCAATATACAGCCCAACAGAAAATATAGAAAAGCAAAGATAGAGAGGCTAAAAGAAAGCAACGTATAGGGCACAAAACCTTTTTGCTTTCGCTTAAGGATAAAGAAATGATAAAGGATAGGTTCTACTGTGAATGTCAGGAAAATGACGGACAATATTCCGATGATCGCCAGTAAGGCAATAGACTGAAGCGCCGGATGCTGAGCAAAAGCCAGTACACCAATACCCACTAGCGTGGTGACTGCTGACAGAATAATGGATTTTTTGTAAGACAATAAGTTTTGCAGGCCAAATTTAAAATCCTGGGTAAGCCCCCGCATCACAAATATGCTGTAGTCAATGCCCAGCCCAAAGATAAATGTGCAAATGATGATGTTGACGATATTGAACTTCAAGCCAAACAATCCCATCAGTCCCAATATCCAGAGCCAGCTCAGGAGAATGGGTATGAAGGTGATGATGGCCAATTCTATACGCCCGTAGCCTAGTAAAATAATGACAAAAACCACGATCAGCGAAAGATTGACCAGCTTATTAAAGTCTTCCTGCAAGAGTTCTACTAATTGGGCAGTGAAATAACCTCTATCAAAAATCAGGGTGCCGGGCTGCTGTTCAAACGCCTGGAGCACGGTATTTTTATCATCAGTACTCATCTTCACCGAGGACACCAAAGAGACGCTATCGCTGTGGGGTATGATCAGGTCGTCGCCGAAAACGGATAGTATGGGAGTGATGTCCTGCTTTTCTAGCAGGCTGTAATCCTGCTTGAGCAGTTTTTCAAAGTCAGCAAAGGCAGTGGGTTGAAATCCCAGCTTCCGGGCTTCCGCATAAAATTCAGCCAGCAAGCTATCCATTTCATGCGCTGCCCAGAACGCTTGCCATTGTTGCAGCCTTTCTTTTTGCTGAGAATGGGGTGGTATGATATCGTTGACGGTGATATAGCTATAAATTAAGCTGTCTCTTTGCAAAGCCTGTAACTTCTTTTTCACCGCTACCTCGTGCTCCAATGCTTCCCAAAAGTCAGTGCCAGTGCTGATTAAGTAGAAGCCGTTGGCTGAGTAGGTAGACACTTCGTTCAGGTTTCGCTCACTATCCGCCAGCTTTTCCGGCATGTAGTTGATACGCATCATATCACTTTCAAAGGCATAGTCCTGCCAGGTAAAGAGGCTAACTGCACTCAGCACTACAAAAACACCTATTGCCCAGCGGGACTTTTGGAAAGGATACTCCGCCAGTTGGGTAACTCCTCGTTCTACTATATTCTTTTTCTTTGTAGTAACAACAACCTTCTGCCGAATGACAAAATGTGGCAGTACCAGCAGTGTATACAGTGCCGACACCATGACACTGGTACCGGCAAAGAGGCCGAGATCAGCTAAAGCCTCGGAGCGGATGAACAGCAAAGAGAAAAAAGCGCAGGCGGTTGTGGCACTGCTCATCAGCATCGGCCCGGAAATATCTTTGAACAGTTCCTGTAAGTTTTTTTGATGCTTATAATGGGTAAAAAAATGCAAAGCGTAATCTATGGTGATGCCCAGCAAAACCGAGCCTACCCCCAAAGAAATGGCCGAAACCGTTGTCTTGACCAATGAGAGCAAAGCTATCGCCACTACTGCCCCGAAAATGCCCGGCGTAATCGCCATGAAAAAAACCGAAACGTTTTTATAGAAAAATGAAATAAAAAGAAACAGGGCAAACACCGCAATACTGACGGTGAGGTAGACATCTTTTTTGATGCGATCTGCGTTGGCAACAGCTACCGCTGCCTGACCGAAATATTCAATATGTAGCCCAGGAGATACTTCCCGAAATTCACTCACCAGCGCATCCAGATCGTCCATAAGCTTTCCGTTGTTGGCAGTTTCGTTGGAAGGATTGGACAAGGTGACAAAAAATATCAGGTGCTTCAGGTCTTTGCTCAGCAGATGGTTTTGGTACAGTTGGATATCTTCATCTCCCCGCAGGGCATTGGCCCTTTGCAAGGGAAAAGCCACCAAGCTAAAGGGATCGCGGATCAGCATTTTTTTGGTGACCATACCCGCCGGGGACATCAGCGATTTATAGTTTTTTTGGAGGGTGAGCCGCATCCCTTCCGGGCTGATGCGTTCCGCTATTTTTTGGTAATCCTCTTCTTCCAGATAGAAAGGCAGGTGCTGATAATAGTAGCTATACAACTGTTCTATCTGCGAATCAGGGAACTGCAACCTCACTTCACTGATCATAGAACTGTCGCGCGATTGCAGACTATCGGTAAACGCTTGGGCGGTTTTGATGAGCAACTGAGGATTGGCGGTGTCTTTGGTGTACACATGCATCACCAGTCGCTCACTCAGTTTAGAGCCTTCAAACACCCTACTAATTCGGCTCATTTTTTCATTCTGCGGAATGATGCTATTGATATTTTCTTCCAGCCTGATCTTGCTGGCAAAAAAAAGCGCCTTAGCTAAGCAAATAAAAAAAATGCTGAAGAATATGATTTTATGTCTTTGGCTGACAATAAAAATCCGGTAGAAAATATTGGTCATGGAAAAACAAAAGATTCAAAGTATCCCGATGGCTAATTATTCATATCAATATAATCAGTTTTTGTAAAGGGTAAAATTTATATCAACTGGGCTCATTGGAAGTCACAAAACTACGCGCACGACTGAGCATTAAGTACCCATAAGTTAATATCCCGGCTAGTAAACCTGCCAATACGGATAGCAAAACCGCCCCGCTGACATATTGTAACAGGTTCTCCTTCACACTTTCTAGGGTCAAGCCCTGGCTGAACAACAAATCGTTGTTGGGGTTTTCTACAAATATTTCCCCCATTTTATAGCTACCATAGACAATCAGCGGAATCATCGGTGGTATGCTGATGTGGGCCGCGAGTATGAACAAAGCTTTGTTGAGTTTCAGTAAGTGTGCTAGGGAAATGCCCACAATCAACTGATAACCCCAAATCGGAAATATGCCCATAAACACCCCGAAGGCGATAGAAAAGGCTTTGATGTGCGGTGGCTCATTTTTATCAAAGAAGTTTTTTTTTACAAATTGATGGATATTCTCCCGGCTAAGCGATCTAAAAAAACGCAAAGGAATGTAATACAGCACCGCTAGGGTAACCATATACGTGTGCATCACCCCTACCCGGCTGAAATCCTGGAAAGGGCGAAAATGGGAAATGCGCTGCTTGCCCGGCTCATAATAAATTTTGATAGGAATATTTTTGACGGTAATCCCTTTCCAGGCGGCTTTCACAATCACTTCTATTTCAAACTCAAACAGGCTACTGATGAAGCGAAAGTTTTCCATCTTTCGTATAGGATACAGCCGATAGCCGGATTGAGTGTCGTCCATTTTGATACCGGTTTCTACCCAATACCAGAAGTTGGAGAAATTATTGCCGAAGCTGCTTTTGCCGGGCACATTTTCCTGCTTCATATTCCGAGCACCGATCACCAAAGTGTCAGGAGATTCTTCTAATTCTTGCAAAAAGGAGGGCAAATCGGAAGCAAAATGCTGCCCATCGCTATCAATGGTAATGGCATGGTCATAGCCTTTTGCCAGAGCAAGCTTAAAGCCGTTCCGCAAAGCCATCCCCTTGCCTTTATTTTCCTCATGCCGAAACACATGAATAGCCTCCTGAAATTCGTCCAGAATGGCAGCAGTATTATCCGTCGCCCCATCGTTCACCACAATGACATCATCGGTATAAGCCAGCACATCATTGATGACCTGCTTCAAAGTACGGTCATTGTTATAGGTGGGGATAATCACACAGCAGTTAAGCTTCTTGAATGCTTCTTGGGCGTCTTGCATGCGTTGCGTTTAGGCAAAAATTCCTTTCATCTTAAAATTAGGGGAACTGTCCTTCAGAAAAGAACTGGCACTGACTTTTAGTTCCCCGCTTTCCTCGGTGATTTGTATTTCAAATTTCAATACCGGTTCTTCCGTTGGGTCTACCAGTTTGAGGTATTTGATGGTCGCAGCGTTCTTCATGCGCAGAGGCTTACCTTTGATTTCGCCCAACATCTCTTTCAGCATTTCCAGCAGGCAAACCCCGGGCAACACCGGCTGGGTGGGAAAATGGCCATCAAATATCGGATGGTTGGGATTTAAAGTCACCTCAGCCAGATAGTTGCCTTTCTCCTGCTCTTCCAGCGATGTGAAGGTGTACAGTTTATTCTTCAGCATAGTTTATTTTTAGTAGTTCCAATTCCAGGTGCATATTGACGTGATCATGGGTTAAAGTTATCCTTTTAGGAACAGGCCGTTGATCGTATTCAAAATTCACCCGGGTTTTCACTGGGTTGAACCATTGCTTATTCTCAGTATACAGCACACGCCCGGTTTCCGATTCCAATACTACCACACTTTTCATAGCCGCTTTTATTCGGAATACCTGTTTGGGTGTGTTCTTTTTTACCCGCCTGACTTTACGGGGATGGTCCAGTTCACTCAACAATAAAAGCCTAAAATCTTTTCCAATTAAATTTTCTACCGATTTTTTATGCAATTGGTCAAAAGTTTTTATCCAATGAATGCTGTCCTCGTATAGCTTAAAATCCATCAGGCCTGGCCCGAACTTGGACATGAGTTGCACTTGATAAGCGGAGCTATCTATTTTTTTCATGACCAGCAAGCCGCTGGCATGAAACTCCTTGTATTGAAAAGAAGCATCGTAAATCAGCGCGTTATCGGTTTTTTTCAGGTAGGGATCGGGCAAAAGAGAAGCATCCAGGCGTTTTCGGGCAGCACAAGCGCTCAGCAAGAGAATAAAGATTAAAAAGCAGATGGGTTTACTTGGTGGCAAAATACGCATCGGGGATGGGTTCATTCATCTTTTTGTCAGCAAAAGTGATGAGTGTATAATCGTCTTCCGCTTCAGTTAGCCTGATTTTGGAAACGGAAAAATCCTTTTTATCAAAATAGACATCCACTCCTTTCAGAAACTTAGCCATTTGCGCATCCTTAGGGAGTAGCTTTGTCAAATAGAAATGGTTGTTCTCCCAATAGCTTATCTCAAAATGTTCTTCGTCCAGTACATTGCCTTGCACACTGTTGATAATCAGTTCATTAATTTGCTGAAAAGCCTGGCTAGAGGCAATGTCAAATGAGTTGGTTTTCCCATCATCTTTGATGGTGATTTGCTTGCCGTTTAGGATGATGCCGTACTCAAAAGGCTGATGGTATTCCCAGCGGAGTAGATTCGGTTTCTTGAAATGAATGTTGCCTTCCGATACGATTTTGTCAGTGAGAATACTTAGATATTTCTCCTGGGTAAACGAAGCCTGGATGGAACTCGTAGCCGCTGCCATTTGCTCTACCCCCTTGCGAAAGGCCGGTTTGTCTGTCATTTTCTCGAAGCCAGCTTCTCCTGACTGAAATGAGCAAATAAAAAAGACTGCTATAACCAAAACGAAATTTTTTACATAAATCATCTCTCTATTTTTTTACCTTAAAAAATGAGTGTACGCCCCATTCCATAGAACTGATTGCATTTAACTATTACTCGATTTCGTATATTCACTTTAGCGTTTATTAGTTGCCTATGCTTTCCATTTTCAAAATTTCGCACAATTAATCCGGCGATTTAAGAGGCCACTTCCAAGCATACCAGACAACCAGTGAAGTAATGATACTTTCTGTAATTGCCAAAAACACATAAAAACTATACCAGGGGGTTATTGAATTTACAGCTATGAATAGCATCATTAATGTAAACAAAGTTCCGAAAATGATATTAATTACCCTGTTAACAGGCGCTTTCAATAAAATTGAGAAGCAAATCATCAAAGCAGGGATTGTAAGAATCACAGCGGCTACAAACAGTTTGGTTGGGCTATCTAACATATTTGCACCACTAACAAGCCCTTCCACTTTTTCAGGAACATACAGTTCAAAATAGTCACCATATATATAGCAAAACATGACAGATGCCCATAAGGCTGATAGTTTATGTTTCACATTTATCTGGAAGTCTTTAAGTTTTTTCATTTTTTTAAACATCTCGGTTTTTTTTTCAAGATGACCAAAAGAATAAAAAAGTTGCATTAGTGCATGGTAAAATTGCTACCTTCTCTTTAGTTTAATGTAGATGTTTGTAATCAATATGTATTTACCTGAACATAATGATAATCATTCTCTTGGGCATAGTGCAAAATTGCTTCCAGAATTTTTGGCGTATTGGCCCGGTTATCATGCAACAAAATGATAGCCCCCGGTTTTATTTTAGAAGTTACCCTTTTCACCACTTTGTGATAATCCCCGATTGTAGTATCATAAGAACGGATGTTCCACCCGATGACCTGCATACCGAATTTTTGGACAGCCTTCGCAACAGACGGGTTAGTGACCCCATAAGGCGGCCTGAAAATCGTGCATGCTGAGCCACTCAAACCCTCAATTAAATGATTAGT
>JBBSOG010000019.1:0-24195 GCA_038259985.1 Cytophagales bacterium | reverse complement strand
TGATGTTAAATTGATCTGCCTGGGAAGGGTTTTCCAGTGCCAATGAATCCAGAAATTTGGCAATAGCCTCCCGCTGAAAAGGCTTCACCATAGAACCTAATTCCGGTGACCAATGCCCGTCTAGTAATTCGTAACGGTGGAGCAGTTGGTAGTAGGGTTCGTTCAGGGGGGCATAACTGCTCTGTGAAAATGATGTGGTTGGTAGAAATAATGATAAAAAAAGGCAGCAGTAAAGAAATTCTCTTTTAGAAAAGTTGAGTGGTGTATGATGTTCTAAAGACTTTACGATGGAATTAACCTTTTTCAGTTGGTGATAACACCAACTTAGGTTTAGGAGATAAAGGGGAAAAAATTTCTTCACGGGTTGGCTAAAACTTGGGGGCGCTTGCGCCGGGGTTTAACTTTCTTTTGCCGGGCAAGATAGCGCAAGATGAACAATCCTGCCAAATAAAATGGAAACATCGGTATCTTATATCTCACCAGAGAACCGAAATTGTAGGTAGAGATGCCCACCGCGAAGCTAAAAGCTACGGCAAAGAGCAGGCAAAAACTGATGATAGGCTTGGCGGTAAGGTACCTGATCAGATTACCTAAACCTGCCTGATAAATCACCATAATGGTCAATAGTAGCGTAGCAAAACTCTCCAGGGCAGACAACAGCATCACTACATTATGCGCTTCCCATAGGTAGGGCCGGAAAAGTGTGACATTCACCGCCAGGGGGGATTTGCGGAACATGCCCGACGGACTAAAATCATAATCATCTCCCAGCGTGTATACTGAGCCGCCCTGGGTTTCCCCTACATAGGTGAGATAGCGGGCGGTAATTTCTGCGGTTTCCGAGACTTTATCCAGGGAATAGCGGTTGTTATCTTCCCCTATCCTCAGCATTGCATAGTATCCCAGCACCCCACCGATGACCAGTACAAAAGGAAGGATCAATACGCGGATGGCTACCGATTTTATCTTTTCTGCATTGGCCAGGAATATCCACAGAATAGCCGCTGGCAAAAAGCAAAGTACGATGTAAATCTTGATAGAATAAATCGTGTACAGGCTTAAGAAAAGGATTCCACTTGCCACTGGCACCCCTTTTTTCTCAATGAAAATACGGACAATGGCCCAGGTGGCCCAGCCTAAGGCGCCTAAAGTGATGGTGTCTTTGAGAATACCCGAGCCCCAGAAAAAGACTGAAGGTATGAAAAGCATGGCGATGGCAAACTCCTTATGTAAAGCAGGAAATAGCTTATAGAAAGAACGATAAAGTGCCCAAATACCGGAAAAGCTCAGGGCAGCAAAGAGTACTGCGACAGCCGTATAGGTATGCAAGGTAAAAAGGCTCAAGAAACCAATGATCCTGATCACAAAATATTCGGTAGAGGAACCAAACCAGTACATCCGGTTGGCATATATAAATATTTCTGGCGTCACTTCACCTCCCTTGGTCAGCAATAGTTGGATAGCTGCGGAAGGATTATCCCCAAAGGCCTGAAAGATCACTTTAGCATCCCTGAAGTAAGCAAAGGTATCGCCACTAGGTCTTCCTCCACCGTAATAAAACTGGTAAATCACGCCAACGGCAATGGCCCCGATGATCTTCACCGTTAAGCCCGGAATAAAATAGCGCTTGGTATGTGGATCGGTAAAAGCCGGACGCAGGGAATAGGCCAGAAAGTAGATGATGCCCAGCCAGACGGGTGTGATTAACAAGTCTTTTATCCCCATAATTCAAGATAGGTAAATTATGTGCTAAAAGTCCAGCGGCTTGCCCTGGTAAAAGTCTAATACTTTCAGGTTGAAAATATAATTGTACCGGGCACGGATCAGGTCTGACTCCGCAGCACTGAGGTCATTTTTCGCTTGGTTGAAATCTACCACATCTATGGCGCCCACCTGATAGCGGGTATCGGTGCTCCTGAAAGCCTCCTGTAATGCCGCCACCCGGCGTTCGTTGGCATCGTAGCTCTTGGCGGCCGCTTTCGCATCCAGATAAGCTTGCTCTATATTTTGCCGAAGCTGGTTGCTTTGGTTGATGACTTCCAGCCGGTTACTTTCCAAGTTGATTTGCGCATTGGCTACATTAGAACGCACCCGCCAGTTATTGAAAATCGGAATATTCAAATCTATGCTTACAAAGCGCCTCAAATTAAAGTCCAACTGGTTCAAGTAAGTATTGTCGGTAAACTCAGAAGGAATATCGGTCTCGGTCCAAACGGGAACCCGGGTTAGATCAGGTTGATCCGGCACAAATCCTTCGGGCACAATCAGGAAATCCCCGGTCGGAACGGTCCGTGTGATGTTCTCCGTACCTGCTTTGGGAATCTGGGGTGGGGCAATGCTGGAATATTGGGAAAACAAACCTGCACTCAAGGAAAGGGTAGGATAATATCCCCCTCTGGCCACTGACAAACCATATCGGGCACTTTCTACCTGAAGTTCGGCGCTCTGCAAATTGGCCCACTGTTCTACTGTCTGTTCATAAACACTGGCTGCCGATTCGGGAAGGGTAAATTCCGAAGGTTCAGGCAACTCAGGTATGACAATGTCTATGGGCTGGCTTTCCGGGAGTTGCAGTAGCTGCTTAAGGTTGAGATAGGCCAGTTCCAGGTCATTCTCTGCATTGACAATCGTCAGTTCATCATTCGCTTGCTGTGCTTCTGCCTGCAGTTGATCTGCTCTGGGCAAGGAGCCTGCCGCTACTAAACTTTTAGTGCGCTGAAGTTGCAGCCCGCTAGTCTGCGAAATAAACTGGGCATTTTCCAGAAATTCCAAATTGAAAAGTATCTGGGTGTATGCCTGAATTACGTTGAGCGACACCATGTCTTTGCTGGCCTCCAGATCAAACTGGCTGCCTTCCAGGTTCACTTTATTCTGCTTAATGGTATTGAGTCGTTGCAAACCATTGAACAGGGTCAGCTGGGTATTGATCCCCATATTCTGCTGGCGTACCGGCTGGTCTACATATTCGTTGGTAAATTGGTTGATGGAACGCCCGACATTGTAACTCACCCCGGTACTGGCATTCAGTGAAGGCAACAAGTCAGCTCTGGATTGCCTGAGCGCCACCTGTGTACCTACTACCTGAAGCTCGGTTTGCTTAACGGAGACATTGTTTTTGATAGCCCGGTCAATGCTCTCCTGTAGGCTCAGGACAAGGGTGTCAGTAGTTTCAACAGACTGGGCAAGGCCATTGGTGGCATAAAAAAATATTAATAAAAGGATAACAAGGGGTTGCAACCCCTTGTGTAAGGCTAATGTTTTCAGGCTTGTAGTCATGTGGTTAACTTTCTTGCTTTAACTTTTCCAGAAAAGCATCACGATAAACTTCCCCTATCGGGATTTCTACTTTTTGAATGAAAATTTTTCTTTTCTGTACCAAGTTGATCCGCTCAAAATTTACAATAAAGCTGCGGTGCACCCGCACAAAACGATCCGGCAACTCATCTGCCAAAACTTTCATACTCATCAAAGATACCACAATCTTTTCATCTGTATGAATTTTCACGTAATCTTTTAGCCCTTCTATGTAGCGAATATTTTGGTAGTAAACTTTGATAATATCATAACCAGACTTCACAAACATATAGTCTTTTACAGCAACAGAGGGCTGTTTGGGAGCAGGGGCTTGCATATTGATCTGTTGGTAGGCTTTGTTGACTGCTTTGAGAAAACGCTCAAACGTGAAAGGTTTCAGCAAATAATCTACAGCATCCAGGTTAAACCCTTCCAGCGCATAGTCAGAATAAGCGGTGGTGAAAATGACTTTGGGGCGATGTTCCAAGCTTTTCAGAAACTGGACACCGGAAATCTGGGGCATCTGGATATCCAAAAATATCAGCTGTATATTTTCCTGGTGCAAAAACTCCAGCGCCTCCACCGCGCTCTGGCAGGTTCTGACCAGATGGAGGAATGGCACCTTGCTGGTAAAATCCTCTAACACATCTAGGGCCAGCGGTTCGTCATCTATGGCTATACATTTAATCATCGGTCAGATTTAACTTCAAATCAATCTTAAAAGCATCTTCTTTGTCTTCAATTGATAACTGGTGGCGGTCAGGATAAAGCAAGTCCAACCGCTTCTGGATGTTTTTTAGTCCAATACCCGAATGCTCATCTTTGACATGCCCATTCTTGCTGATGGAATTTTTTACGATAAACTGCAAATCATTTCCCTGCAATTTTAGCTGGATACAGATATTTCCCTCCTCGCGAAAGATATCCCCATGCTTGAAGGCATTTTCCACGAAAGGCTCCAGTAGCATAGGCTCTATCTTTCTGATTTCCAAATCGCCTTCGGTTTTGAAGCAAATTTCCTTGCCCTGCTTTAGCCGTAGTTTTTGCAGGTCAATGTAATTGTGCAGGTGTTCCACTTCCTTGCTCAGGCTGATCTTATCGGCTGAAGAGTCATAAAGCACGTAGCGCATCATTTCGGAGAGCATCACTATACCTTTAGGGGCATCTTCTGATTTTTTGATGGCCAAAGAATAAATGTTATTCAGGTTATTGAACAGAAAGTGTGGATTGATTTGTGACTTGAGCATAGCCAGTTCGGATGCCATTTTCTCTTTTTCCATCTCATTTTTGAGGCGCTCGTTCCTAAACCACTCTTTGGTCATCTTCAGCCCTCCGCTGATAGTGAGGATCAACAGGCTATTCAATACCGAACGGCTGGTTACGATGCCCGGATACCAGTTATGGCTCTCATAAAATTCTGTATTGAATGTCCTTTCAATCCGTAAAGTAACCAATGCAACTATGGCTACGGCACCGATTATTGCTAATATATAGGAAATAATCTTTTTCCTGGCCAGGAGTTGGGGAATAAGGAAAGAGGTATTGGAATAAAAAAGTGCTATTAGAGGAATAGTAGACAGTAGGGTGCGCATTGTTACATGCGGATCGTCAATCGGGGTACCGAAAATAACAAAAAGCAACAGGATATAAGCAATCCATCCGCCGATGTGGAACATCACCAGCCGACCGGACCGTGGGGAATTTATGGTTGTGGACATATTAAGTGATTATACAAAATTGAAAGTACACATTCCATTGATTCCCTGATTTTGTATTAGACAGACACCTGAATAGATTATACATAAGCGTTGCTACAGTAGACAAGAACAATTGAACAAGCGTCAATAATTCAGGTAAATATCCTGCAGTATCTTTTCCATCTCTTTCTTGAGCGGATAAGTGGACGTGATATAATTGTTATGTAAAAAACTGAAAATAAGCTTTTTACCGGATTTGGTGTAGATAAACCCGCTCAAAGCCGACTTGTTGCTTAACGTTCCCGTTTTGGCAAATACGAATGGTTCGCCTCCCTCCGGATTAGGGTACCAAGAGGTGATAGACCCTGACTTTCCTCCTGCCGGAAAAATGTCCTTGATGCGCTCGTCACTTAGTTCCTGGTCTACTTTCTGCAAGAGGGCAACGATGCTGCGGGGCGTTTGCAGATTGTAACGCGACAGGCCCGAACCATCTACCCAAATGGCTTGGTCGGGCAGGTCATTCAGATAATGTTTTTGCATATAATCAATGGTCCATTCCGTACTCAGCGTATCCAGAAAAACCGAGGAACAGACCATCAGCAACTGCTCGGCAAAGAAATTATCGCTGACCTGCATCATCTGTTTATATACACTATCGGCCGGAAGGCTGTACAATTTCCGGGTAAACACCGGAAGACTATCTTTCACCGACATCAACTGCACATTTTTTTTAAGCGTATCAGCCAACAAACGGGTAACCAGTCTTTCTGACTGAATAAAGGGTACATCCCGCTCAAAACCCAGCGTATCTTCCTTAGGGGCGTAGGTGAAATAGTTTTCGTGCTGGTCCCTGAATACGGCATAGGGCACATCCGGGTCGGCATAGCCTTCTACGGTACTGGTAAAGAAATCCGGGCTGACCAACGGCTTGTTGAAGCCTTCCATGAAGTTAAAGCGCACCACATTGGCATAGATGGGAAAGACTGACTTTTCTGGAGAATAGTAGAAGTTGTAGTCGCTCCATGCCCAGCCCGGCCCAAAATACTTGTCTTTCGTGGGCCGGGGTACATAAACTAACTGCTTGTTCGTATTTTTCAGAAAACGATACACCTGCTGATCATAAGTCGTATCCAGCACTGTAATGTCAGGATGAAGAAAAGTAGGATCACCCGTGCCGGTAAAAAGCAGGGAATCGCCTTGCGCTACATATTCTAAAGCCGGGATAGAGTCACCCAACAGTTTGAGGGAGGCATACAATGTGAAGATTTTGGTATTGGAAGCCGGGGTATAGTATTTATCTGCCTGATAGGTATAGACCATTTTCTGCTGTTCCGTATCATAGAGGGCAAAGCCAGTAAAATTAGTCTGGAATACTGGGGATTCAGCTACATAATTATCAAACTTCTTGGAGCTAATACCCGGTCGGCTAGCACAGGCACTCATGAATATGATACAACAAATAAAAATCAGAAAATAAAGGCTTTGTCTATGCATAGAGGTTGGGTTTTGGAATTTTGGGGGTTTGGAAACTCTGAACTCCAAACACTTAAACACTACATACAATCAAGTAACTGTCCGTTTAGACTAAAATAAGCGCCCATCAGGTTGGCTGTCAGGCAGGAATGCACGGGTAAAATTCCTATCCAACTTCCTATCTCTATGCCTGCCATCACCTCAGGGCTAAGTTGCACAATGCCATGTTCCTGCGACAAAGATTTCAGGTAGCAATCGCCTATCGGTTGGCCCCAGCCATCGTTATGGAGCGGCACCACCTGTCCGAATATTTGCTTGCCGTCTACTTCCAGCTTTTCTTTGGAGAAATGTACCGCCCCCCCGTGAATGATGACTTCTCCCCTTTCGGGATGCTTTTCTACCACCGGGCAGGCCATACATACGGCAATATCATCGGTAGTACAGGCACCAATTTGGGCTTGCATCAAGTCGTAAAACACAAAGTTTCCGGGACGGATGATATCCACCCCGCTGAAATCTTCGGCAAGGCTACAAGAAGGTGTATCCCCCAAACTGATTTTAATACCATCAAAATCTACTTCAAAGCTGGTTTTTACGGTATTGAGTCGCTCAACGGTCTGCTGGTGTATTTTGCTGACTGCGTCTTTTCCTCGCACATGATAGGTATGGCCGGCGTGGGTGTAAAAACCCTGAAATTGTAAATGTTTAGCAATTTTGAAAAAGCCTAATAAACGGGCAAGCTCATCCTTATCCTGATAACCAATACCGCTACGGTGATAAGCAGTATTAATTTCAGTAAATACTCCGACCGCGCGTTTTAGCTCATTTTCCAGGTATTGTGCCGAGTCCAGGTTATTTACAAAAAGGTTGAGCCGGACCCGCTTGGAAAGATCTTTGATCAACTTTCGGCGCAGCACATTGACCGGAAAAGCTACCGTAATTTCTTCCCAGCCATCATCAGCAAAGTAAGCTGCCATGCGTAGGGAAGAGACCGTGATGGATTTCACGCCCTCCTCTTTGAACCACTCCCCGATCGCCTGCGATTGGTGGGTTTTGAAATGAGGCTGCAAATCAAGCTGATTTTGCCGGGCCTTATCCGCCATAAAAGCGATATTGTTCCGACACTTATTTTCGTCCAGTAAGAGGGTAGGTTCTGATAGTTTCATAAGCTTAGGTTACAAGGTCAAGCGGGTGAATTTAGCATTCTTTTTTTATATTGCCCGTTTGAAAATGTAATAAACCGATATGAAGAAATTTGAGCTTGCGATGGAAGGCATAAAAAATATCCGGCAAATAGGAAGCATTGCTTCCAGCAGCAGGTTTCTCACTAGAAAAATCGTCAAAGAAATTGACTTCCATAAAAAGATCAGGGTGTTGGAATTAGGGGCGGGCAATGGCGTGTTTACCAAAGAAATCCTGAAACGCATGTCGCATCATTCCGAACTTTATACCTACGAAAACCATGACAGCTTCATCCCCCTGCTCAAAAAGATCAAAGACAGGAGATTGGTAATAAAAGGTGAATGTGTTTCCCGCATTGAGCAATTTCCTGACAATTATTTTGACATGGTAATTTCAAGTCTGCCCCTGGCTAACCTGAGTGAAATGTTCAAGGAAAATATGTATCAGGAAATCCAAGCTAAGTTACGCCATTTGGGTATTTTCATGCAGTACCAATACCTGCTTAACGATTACCGTACGATTGAGCGGGCATTTCCTGTTTGTGAGCTTGATTTCTGTCTGCTTAACCTGCCCCCGGCTTTTATCTACAAAGCAAAAATGGTTAAAGAAAAAACGGCTAAACTGTCTGAAGTCTGACTGCCATAGAGCATATAAAAGATTGTATTTTTCTGAGTTTTGTAGGTTTGCTTAGCTATGACATTCCTATGACTTAGATATGAGTAAGCTATGACTGAGTTATGATTCAGCATTTTGTACTTTAACTAGAATCCCTAGCTAGGAATTACTTCTCATACTTCGCAAAAATATCCTTGATCCGGCGCATCTCTTCTGCCAACGCCAAGCCTTCCATAGGGGGTGCCTGCTCAATCACCAGATAACCGCTATATCCCTTGTCCATCAGCGCCTGTACGATTTTTTCTCCTTGAGTGATCCCTTCTCCATAAGGTACAGACTTATACTTACCGAAGGCCACCACATCTTTGATATCTACATGATTGATCTTCTCATGGAAGCGTTCTACCACCTCCAGGTTATCTACCGAAGCGCCATCAAAATGCCCCATGTCCAGGCACATGCCTACGTGGCTGGAATCTACGGCAGCGAAAATCTTGTCGTAGTCCGATATGTTTTCAATGTTATTGTTAGCGTGGTTTTCTACGGCGATCAATACGTCTATGGCTTCAGCAGCCGGGGCGAGTTCTTTAAGTGTTTCAATCACATTTTCCAGCCCTCCGGCTTTGCCCCTTCCGGCACCGGTAAACTTTACCCGGCGACAACCCAATGACTTGGCCTGTTCCATTAACCAGAGTTTGTGACTTACATCCTTGAGTACATTATCTCCGAAAGCGGTGCCCTGTAGAGAGATAGGCTTAAGGCCGTTTTCGTAACAGCGCTGGCGGATACTCTCCATTCCGGAAGGCGTAATATTGCGGGGGTACCACACATTAAATTCTACGTTCCGGATACCGGTCTGGGGAACAATTTCAAAAGTGGGTTTAAAGTTTTTATCGCCAAAACCATCCAGACAAATGGTGGCAATAGCCAGTTGCACGTCTTTCATCTCATCCACATCTTTTTGCAGCTTGCGGTGAGTATGGTTTCCCAGGCTTAACCCGGCCAGTAGTGCGGAAGAGCTTTTAACGAATGAGCGGCGGTTGATTTTATTTTCCATAGGTTGTGTTACAAAATTATCTGAAACCTTTAGCTTTTTAACCTTTCAACTTTTAACCTACTTCAATGACATCAGATAGGTGATCAGGTGATTGAATTCGTCTTGGGTAAGGGTATTTTCCAGCCCCTCGGGCATGAGGGAAGTAGGTGCCAGCCCGTAGCTTTTCGGTTTTTTGAAATTAATAAAATCCCCGCCGGGCATCAACAGTTCAGCGCTATTATTGCCGACATCTATCTGCCGACCATAGTGCGTTTGACCACTGCTGTCGGTAACAAACCAGCCCTGCCATTCGGGAGAGATGTCGGCCGAAGGTTCCAGTATCGCGGTGATGAGTTGTTCTTTATTTTTGCTACTTCCTACGTTGGTAAGTTCAGGGCCAAATGCCCCGCCCCAGCCTGCTACTTTGTGGCAAGTCTGGCACTGGGTAGCAGGCAGTTGGAAGATTAGCGCACCTTTCTCAGGATCACCGCTGCCATCGACTGCTTGCGCCCAAGCTTCGTCAGAAGAGGGTTTATCCGCAGCAGTCAATGTGCCCCGGCACAGCTGCCAAATCCTGTTGAGCTGATCGGTGTCAGCATGGGCACTTTCAGTAATCAGCTGACTAATTTCTTTATGACTAGCTTGATTACCGCCACAGCGACAGAGATAACGCACCGTGGTTTCCAACAGCAGTTCATCATTCTCCTGAAGCAAACCCTTCGCTTCCTCACAATACACGGTGGATTGATAAGAGAGTGCTACCAGTGCCTGTCTGCGTAAATCATAATCTGCATTAGTATTTAGCGCAATTTTCAGCATGGCATTGGCCACTTCTTTCTGATTGGCCTGCCGGAGGCTATGCAGCAAGGCCATTTGTACAGGAGGCGCAGCATTGTTGAGCATACCTATCAGCGCAGTAGTGTTATCATCTGATTTCTCTAAGTACGGTATTGCCATTGCCCTGATCTCTGTCGACAGGCTGTTATCACTGATGATGGTCATGAGGTAATTGGGGGGAAGCTCCCGCTTAATGTCTTTGGCGTTATCTTCAGATTTTGCCAGATAGCCACTGATATATTCAGGCTGTAAATGGCGGATGGTAGCCAGATAGGTTTCAAAAAGAGAGGAAGTGATATCTCCGCTGTACAAAGCACTTTTGACTTCAGGCAATAAATCAGTACGCGCGTGGGTAACGATATAAATCAATGTCATCCGGCGAACATTTTCATTTTCATCTTGCAAAAATGACTTAAGTCGGGCTTTATTGAGCGCAGCGGAAGACCCCGATAATGCCAACAGTGCTTGAAGTCTCATCGCTTCATTCCGGTCTTCGCTCAAAGCAAGCAGATACTTGTGAAACGAGGTATCCTTGCCCAGTGATTTGCGGGCCACTGCCTGTAAAAAAGGATCACCGGATTGTAATGCCTCCCGATGCTGATCAAAGCCCTGAAGGTTTTCGTAAAGGCTAAAGAAATTTGTTTCCTCTTCATAAGCTACCGCCCGGGTAGTGGATGCAGACGCAGCTTCCTGCCCCTTGGAAGTCATGCGCCAGATCCTGCCCTGTCCGTGGTTTGGGTACTGCCGTACTACCCAGTCGGTGATGTACAATTCCCCTTTACTATTGGTGGCCAAGGCCACCGGATGAAAGGTGCTATCGCCCTGTACAATCACTTCTGCCTGACCTTGTACGTTGCTTTGGTGCGTTTTCAGAGGCACCCTGACGATGCTGTTTTCTTCCCAGATCGTGGCTAAAATATTGTTTTCACACCCTGTCTGGGAATTGGTGAAGCTGGCGTCTATCACACCGGAAGGGGCTTCTCCCAACGCAGCGGCATACGGTAAGGTGCCGGGCAGTTCGCCGTTCCAGGCTAAAAAAGGATGGATGCCACTGCCCCCGTACAAAGATTGGTAACCGTAATCCCCTCCGGGCACGATGTCCAGCAGGCGGTTAGGCCCCCGACTGTCGGGATCGTTATCAACCAGCATCAGGTGTCCTTGTTGGGTAAATGTAAGGTCAAAAGGATTCCAGAACCCGGTGGCTACTTCTTCCACCGCAGAACCGTCGGGGCGGCAACGGAACACATTACCCCCGTCGCCATAACCGTCTATGGATGTACCATCAGTACCGGCAATTTTATAAGCCAGACTGCCAGAATTGCCCCGCGAGACGTACAGCCAGCCATCCGGCCCATAGGTGATGCCCAATATACCGGCATGGTCGTACACATCCCGGGGCGTATGCATTTGCAGGAGCACTCTCTTTTTGTCGCTTTTGCCATCTTTATCGGTATCCTGAAAGGAAAGCACCCGGTCTTTTTCGGTAAGGTAAATTACATCATCCGGGCCAACGGCCAGGTTCATTCCATCGGTGATGCTGTCGGCAAAGATGATCCAGGATTCAGGCTTGCCGTCTCCATTTTCATCCACTCCCTTTTTAATACGGTCAAACTGAGGTCCGGCATAATCGCTGGGGGGCTGGTGGGTGTGCGACTCCAAAGCATAGATGTTGTCTTGGCTATCTATGGCCAGGCCGATAGGCGTCATGATGCTCGGACTGGTGGCGATAAGTTCCATACTCAAGCTTTCGTCCAGTATTTCGGGCATAAAAGATGGCTGCTCTTTTTCCTGGTGATTAGCACAAGCTGCAAATAATAAAATCGTAAAAATCAGCAGAATATATGGATAAGGGCTTCGCATCTTTAAGTAGTTAAGGGTGTTATGGTTTTTTAAATGTCCATTCACAACACTATTATTATGAGTTTACCGAAAATCGGAGAGACTGCCAATCAATTTAACTTTTCGTTAAATTCTTTAACACATATTTTATAATTCTTTATGATTGCTTTTTTTTGACTTGATCTTAATAAACACAAATCACTCAAGCATCCGGCTTGTTATTCAGGCGTAAGTCAACGTACTTTGTGTTTTTTTAAAGCAGTTGTACCATGAATAATGATCCTGAACTAAATGGTAAATACCTGGGCACCATCACCAAAGATTTTGTGGTCGTGGCCGATACCCTGAAAGAAGCTTCTTATCAAATCCGCAAACGCGGCTTTTCTGATTATCCTATTTTCCCGATTGCCAAAGTAGACATTCCTATTGGAAACACCTTAATTGCCAGAGGTGAGATGGCGACCGGCGACCCGGAGTCCGGCGCTCAGGCTACTAATTGGAATTATCATGTTACCTACCTGGACGAATTTTTACAGCGAAAGCTGGTCACTGAGGTAGAAGAATTTAAGAAAGCTTACAAAGACCCGGATGAGTTTTGCTGTCTGTTTGTGGTAGACGACGAATTCACCAGCTTTCTTTTTATCCCTTACCCGGAAGAATAATGCTGCTGCTTCCTACTATTTTTTTTGACTGCCCAACTAACGAAAGCCTAGGTTTACAGTTTACAAGAGAATAAAATGGGTGTTATGACCCAATCATTCGCTACCTCCTTTTTTTTATGAAAAGCACACAGTTCTCCGCCTTAGCCCGCCCCCTGGATATGTCATACCGGAGCAATCTGGTCATCGCGTCTGTCAATCTGTTGGTTTTGCTCGCTGCCTTTGTGTATCAATGGGGTTACCTGGATACTGAGTTTTGGGAGAGTGTATGGTGGTCAATTCAAGCTGCTTTATCCGTGTTTCTAGCCTGGGCTTTAGGCAGAGAGATTGACCCGGATATCAATACGACTGCTTTTCTGGCAGCACCAATTTCATTAGCCTTTTTTTATATCTTCGGTAGCTTCAACTGGGTATTGCTGTTGGCTTTTCTGATGATGCTTCGCGTCACCAGCCATATCTGCGGACAATCCGTTAAACCAACCGATGCTATCTTATGCCTGGGCCTGGTAGGCTATCTCTGCTGGCAAGGCCACACGCTGATAGGTTTCGCTTTTACGGCTGCTTTTCTAGCCGACAGTCGCCTGGCCCCTGCCCACAAAGCCAGTCAGTGGTACGCGCTTATCGCTTTACTGATTACGATCATTTCGCTTCTGTTTTTTCCCACCGCTTTGGCAGAGCACACCTTTCAATTTTCCGGATGGTGGGTCGCCGGAATTGCTTTGGTTTCCCTGATCTTCATAGGAGTTATCATCACTTATCAACGTCCTGGCTCTACCGAAGATTACCGGGAAGAAATGCTGAACGGACGCCGTATGCAAGTGGCACAGCTGATTATATTAACTACCGGATTGCTCATCTATCTTGGCCAGGATTTTACCCATACGCTGGCGATTGCCCCGGTCTGGGCAGTCATCCTCAGTGCCGACCTTGTTCACCTTTTACGCTGGATCACTAAAATTAAGATTTATTGAAATGCGTCCATCCCTGAGCTTGGATGGGCACAGCCTGCTGGGCCCTGGTCACTAAGTTAATTCCTTTTCCTGCATCCTGCATATAACCAATGGTATGGATATCCCGATGGTTTTTTAATTTTTCAAAATCATCCTGGGTGATGGTAAATAACAATTCATAATCTTCACCACCGTTAAGTGCACAAGTGTTGGGGTCAATCTTAAACTCTGCGGCAGTGCTATAGGTCAGTTCTTCAATGGGCAGGTTTTCTTCGTAGATGTTCATACCCAAAGCGGATTGTTCACACAGATGAAAAATCTCAGAAGCCAGTCCATCAGAAATATCAATCATGGAAGTAGGGACAATCTGAAGGTCACGCAGTTCGTGGATGATGTCCATGCGGGCTTCAGGACGTAGCAAACGTTTGACGATGTAGTCATATTTTTGCAATTGGGGCTGCATTTCAGGATTCTCTTTGAAGGTAATTTTTTCCCTTTCCAACACTTGCAAACCCATATATGCCGCGCCCAGATCACCACTTACGCAAACAATATCATTCACTTTCGCACCATTTCGGAGGGCTAGTAAATCTTTTTCTACCTCTCCTATGGCGGTGATGGAGATAATTAGCCCGGCCTTTGAGGCAGTGGTATCCCCACCAATTAAATCTACTTTGAAGTTTTCGCAGGCGAAACGTATCCCTTCATAAAGGGCATCTACAGCTTCTACCGAAAAACGATTGCTCAAGCCGATGCTTACGGTAATTTGCTTGGGAATACCGTTCATAGCCGCAATATCCGAAACATTGACCGCTACCGCTTTGTAACCCAAATGCTGGAGGGGCGTATACGCCAGATCAAAGTGAATGCCTTCGGTGAGCATATCGGTAGTGACCAGCATGTATTTATCGCCAGTGTCAATCACCGCTGCATCGTCGCCAATACCCACTGTGGTGGAGGCATTACTATTTTTGAACTGCTGTTGTATATGCTTGATCAGGCCGAATTCGCCTAGTTGGCCTATTTCTGTACGTTTACTTTGTTCGTCTGACATAGCATTAGGTTTTTGGGGTTGGAGATTATGTTTTGGGATGTTGTGATTTAAGGATGAAAATCTGCTAAGGATATTCAGCCAGAATTTTCAAAGCATCTTTGCGATCTATGGCTAGCTGAGCCTTGAGCAGTTCTACGTTATCGTACTTCATATCCCCACGGATTTGCCCAACACATTCAACTAGCAGGGTTTCACCATAAATCTGGCTATCAAAATCAAAAATATTCACCTCAATGTTGCGCTGTACTCCGTCAATGGTTGGGCGCACACCAATGTACATCATTCCTCCGTATTGTTGCCCTTTCCACACCACCCGGCAAGCATAAATACCATCTTTGGGGATGAGTTTGTAGCGGTCAGGGATCGTTAGGTTGGCGGTCGGAAAACCCCAGCTCCTTCCCAGTTGATCACCCTGAATGACTTTTCCAGATAATTGATAAGGGCGACCTAAGTATTCATTAGCCATAAAAATGTCCCCTTCTTCTAAAGCATGGCGGATTTTGGTAGAACTCACGCCGATGTGGTCAATGTCTTGGCGGGGAATTTCTTCTACCTGAAACCCGTATTTATCTGCGTTTTCTTTAAGGTATTCAAAACCCCCTTCCCGGTTTTTGCCAAAATGATGATCGTAGCCGATGACCAAATACTTGGTAGCAATTTTTTCTACCAACACTTTACGGATAAAAGCATCAGAGCTGAGTTGTGAAAATTCTTTGGTGAAAGGAATTCGCACCACATGCTCAATGCCTAATGCTTCAAACAGGCTTATTTTTTCCTCAAAAGTAGAGAGTAATTTCAGGGAATCATCTTCAGGATGCAGCACCACCCGAGGATGTGGCCAGAAGGTAACCACCACCGTTTCCCCACCCTTTTGACTGGCTATTTCTTTAAGCCTTGCCAGTATTTTGCGGTGACCGATATGTACGCCGTCAAAAGTACCGCTAGTCACTACGGCGAGCTTGGGCTGCTCAAAGGAAGTGCTTCCATCGTGTACTTTCATAAATCAGTCAATGAGCTTGAAAATGAAAGTAAAATACATTGAGGTGAAAATTGTACGCAGCCTATTTCTCACAAAGTCTCCTGTTTGATAATATCTACAAATTCGTTTATTTGGTAGGCATCGTTGACGTGAAATTCACCGTTGCGGGTGCGACGAAGGCGGGACAAATACGCACCGACTTTGAGGCTTTTGCCAAAGTCGCGCACCATACTACGGATGTAGGTGCCTTTGGAACAAACGATCCGAAAATCCACTTCCGGCAGCGCTATCCTGGTCAGTTCAAACGTATTCACGGTCACCTCCCGTTCTTTGATCACTACTTCTTTGCCTTGGCGGGCTTTTTTGTACAGGCGTTCGCCATCCACTTTGACCGCCGAATAGATGGGTGGCACCTGCTTAATTTCTCCTAAAAATGGCTGACGGGCTTCTTCTAATTCCTTTTCTGTCAAATGCTCAAATGGGGTGTCGCTATCAAAATCGGTTTCCAGGTCAACAGAAGGCGTAGTTTTGCCCAATACCAAGGTACCTTCGTATTCTTTTTCTTGTGCCTGGAACTGCTCTATTCGTTTGGTCATTTTGCCGGTGCAGAGGATTAACAAACCGGTAGCCAGCGGGTCCAGCGTTCCGGCGTGACCAATTTTTTTGAGCTTAATCTGGTAACGCAGCTTATTCACTACATCAAAGGAAGTCCATTCCAGGGGCTTATCAATAAGAATTACTTCCCCCTGCTGAAAATCATAATCACTTTTATCAAACAATGAATAAGGCTCCGTCATGCGAGATGGTTAAGACAAGGCAGCGATAATGGCGATGGTACCCACAATTAAACAATAGATAGCGAAGTAAATAAGTTTCCCTTTTTTGACAATTGATATCATCCACTGGCAAGCCAAGAGACCCGCTACAAAGGCAGCAATAAAACCCAGCAGCAAAGCAATGCCCGATATACCGCCCGCCAGTGCTGGTTCTTCCATATAATCTTTGACTTCCAGTAATGACGCCCCGATGATTGGGAGCAGCACCATCAAAAAGGAGAAACGCGCGGCTTTTTCTTTTTCCACGCCGATCAGCAGCGCGGTAGAGATGGTAGCCCCGGAGCGGGAAATACCCGGTAGGATAGCAATCGCCTGTGCCATACCGATGATGAATGCTTTAGGATAGGTGACATTTCCACCCTGTTTCTTGGCGTAGTAGGTCATCGCCAACAAAGTCGCTGTTAGCAACAGCATAAAGCCCACTAACAAAACATCGCCACCAAAAAAAGCTTCAATCTGATCTTTATAGAAAACCCCAATCAGCCCGACCGGCACCATGGAAAGCAGTAGTTTAGCAATATACTGTACTTCATCATTCCATCGGAATTTGAACAAGCCAATAAAAAGCTGGGCGATGTCTTTACGGAAAACAACAATGGTACTCAGCGCAGTAGCGCAATGGACAACAACGGAGAATAGCAGGTTGTCCTTGCTTTCCACCCCTAACAAAACGGTTCCCAATTCAATGTGTCCGCTGCTGCTCACCGGCAAAAACTCGGTAAGCCCCTGAACGATCCCTAAAATAATGGCTTCAATGATAGACATAGCTGTAAATATTACTCACTTTGGTTTTGGTGAGCAAAGATCATTCAGGTTTAGATAGAATAGCAAAGAATTCTACCACAAAACCTATCATCACCGTAATTGGACCAATAGTTAAACCTAAAAGTCCGAATCCGTAGTCCTCATTATCCATTGACATGAGCGTGAAGCCCAGAATCAGGATGCCGATGCCTATCAGCATTAGGACATAGTTTTTTTTGCCGAAAGGAAGTTGACTTTTATCTGCCATGATGTTTAGTTAACGGTTGAAAGTTAAAAGTTACAGGGAAAAATAAATTAATAAAGTTCATTTAGTGACATTCTGAGGTATTTTTTGATGGCACGGTAGGTGCTTAAGAAACCCATCACCCCACCTAACAGCAGCAACAAGCCCATCATAGTAAAAATGTACATTGGGTTCTGGAGTTGTTCTATACCTTCAATTTGCTGGTTCATATACTGCAAAACAAAGAGTAGTAAAAAAGAAGCTAATATTCCGCCCATCACTCCGTGCATGAAGGAGCGGCGCAAGAAAGGGCCCTGAATGAAAGCCGCCGTTGCTCCCACCAACTGCATACTCCTAATCAGAAAACGCTGCGAAAAAAGCGCCAGACGAATCGTATTGTTGATAAGGATCGCCACGATGATGATCAAAAGTGACGCAAAGCCCAGCAGCACTAAGCTTACCTTAGCCAGGTTTTCATTGATGGAACGCACCAAATTTTCTGCATAAGTCACTTCAAATACGCCGTTCATCCGCTCAATATCCAGTTTTACTTTGTTGAGCGCTTCCGAATCCTGAAAATCCGTATTGATGTTGATCACATAGGCGTCACGCAAAGGGTTCTCCCCTAAAAACTGGGTGAAATCCTCCCCGGTATCTTTGATAAATTCTTCCGCTGCTTCTTCACGGGAAATAAAACTGATCTGCGCTTGGTTCTCTACGACAGCCACATAATCCCTGGAAGCCAGGGTTTTTTGGATCTGAATTTTATCGTTTTCGGAGATGGTCTGGTTCAGGAATACCTGCATGCTCACATTCTCTCGGATCACCCGGTTCAGGCTGGCCGCATGTAGGATTAGTAAACCAAAAAGGCCAATCACAAAAAGAGCCAGCGTGATGCTAAAGACCACACTGACATAGGGATAGCTCCCCAGCTTCTTTTTCTTTTTGTGCCTGACCTCTTTTACCTCCATATCCTTTTTTAGTGAAACGAAAGTCCGGGTTGATTATTTACCCCGGCGGTTACTTTTAGTACTATTGCCACTTACTTTTTTGGGAGCCGGTTTGGCGCCGCCTTCTTTGGCTTTCATGGCTTCTTCCAGGCGCTGCTGAAATTTAGACTTTTTCTTATCCTTATTCCGTTTCTTATTCTCTTCCAGGATGTTACGGATCTTATCATCATCCACGAACTTACGGATAATGGCCTGCTGACCGAAGGTAACAATATTAGATACAAAATAGTAGAAGCTCAGCGCCGCAGGAAAAGAGTTGAGTACAAACATGAAAATCACCGGCAGAAAATACTGCATATTCTTCATCGGCCCTTGCACGGTGCTGGCCTGATTGTTTGACCAGGTATACAGAATCGTAGAAGCCGTCATGAGCAGCACAAACAAACTTACGTGGTCACCATAAAAAGGAATGGTAAAAGGCAAATTGAGAACGGAATCATAAGTGGATAAGTCATCTGCCCATAAGAATGGCTCCTGGCGCAATTCAATGGCATTGGGAAAGTAATTGAACATCGCCAGCAAAATCGGCATCTGCAAGACTACCGGTACACAACCACTCAGCGGGTTGACGCCTACTTTCTGGTAAAGCTGCATCTGGTCCTGCTGTGCTTTGGCCATATCATCCCCGTGCTTAGCCTTAATCTCATCCAGCTCGGGTTTCAAAACCTTGATCTTGGCCATAGAGAGATAAGACTTGTAAGAGAGCGGAAAAAGCAGCGTTTTAATCACCAATACCAGGATGATGATAATGACACCGTAGTTGCCAATGAACTGTTCCAGCCAGTGAAACATATAAGAAATGGGATATTTACTTATCCACTTCACTACCGGCCAGCCAAAGTCAATGTTTTCTTCAAAATCTGGCGCTACTTTGGTCATCACCTGCTGGTCGTTAGGCCCAAAATAATAGCTATAACCCAGCGTCCCATTGCTCAGATCTGCCATATCCATTGTTATGGACATGGCCATGCTTTTTACCAGGGAAGAATCTGTTTCTTCGGGACTGTCTACTTCCAGTTTAGCCTGATCAAAAGCCTGGTCGGCAATCACCGCACTGCTGAAAAAGCGCTGCTTCATGGCAATCCACTTCAAAGGCTCGGTGATGGTTTCATCTTCCGCATCATCTCCCATAAGCGAAGAAAGCTTCTCAAAATCACCGGCGGCAGTGAAATAATTCATTGAGCTTCGGCGACGGCTTTCGGGAATATTCTGCTCCAGAGGCCGTAACTGATTGTTCCAAATTAACCGGAGATTACCGCTGGTAAGTGCCCCAGAAGCATTCTCTACTTCCAGACGATATCCTATTTTGTAGCCATTGCCAGGAATACTATAGACCTGCCTGATTTGTCCACCACCATCCAGCTTAGCGGTCAAAACAAGCTGCGTGGTATCCCCTTCACCTACCGTAACTTCCGAGGACCCGGCAGTATAGTACAGATTATAAAGGTCTATCTCACCTTGCTGGCTGCTGGCGAGCAAATGAAACTGGCTGCTCTCTTGATCCAGCAGTATCAATGGCTTGCCGTCTCCATCATTAAAGTGCTTAAGTTCTACACTTTCTACCGCACCTCCGTGGGTATTTATAGACAGGACAACATCCTCATTTTCAATCCTTACCGCCTTAGCTTCCCCTTGTGCAACAGACGCAAAAGCTCCGTATTTCTGACGGTTCTGCGCCTGCTGAAGAGAATCACTTTCTTCGGTAGCATCTTCAGTTTCCCGGCTTGACTGCTGTTGAGGCGGAGCCTCATTGACCTGCTCGGTTTTCTGCTCCTCGGCTACGGGTGGAGTAGGCTCAGGGGCAAAAAACTGAAAGTAAACAACGAGTAATAAGCCTGAAAGCAATAATCCAATTGCCTGATTTCTATCCATGATATTTATAATTCTTTGATAAGAATAGCTACAATTTTATGCGACTTCAAATTTCAAGAGCGCAATATTAATGATTAATGGGCAATGAACAATGTGTAACAAACATTGAAACCAAAACACCCCTCAAACCCCGAACCCTAAAACTCTTAAACCCTAAACTTTTAATGTATGTAAATCTTTCTCCTTTTTTATTTCACCTGACACCAATTATTTTTTGTTTTCTTTAGCGGCTTTGACAAAGCGCACAAACAGCGGATGAGGGTTGAGCACAGTACTCTTGAGTTCAGGATGATACTGCGTACCCACAAACCAGGGGTGATCTTCCAGTTCAATTACTTCTACTAATTTTGATTCAGGATTAATACCGGAAGCAATCATTCCTGCTTTTTCAAATTGCTCCAAGTATTTGTTGTTGTACTCATATCGGTGCCGGTGCCGTTCGTGGATGGTTTTTTTCCCATAAGCTTGATAGGCCAGGCTTCCTTTCTTCAAATCACAATCGTAGGCGCCCAGGCGCATCGTGCCTCCTTTGTTGATTATATTTTTTTGGTCTTCCATCAGTGCAATGACGGGATGTTTGGTTTTCTCATCCATTTCCGTGGAATTGGCTTCCTTGAGACCGAGTACATTACGGGCAAATTCAATGACTGCGCACTGCATGCCCAGACATATCCCGAAATAAGGCACTTTATTTTCCCGAGCGAAGCGGGCGGTCACCAGTTTGCCGGGAATACCTCTTTCTCCAAAACCGGGGGCTACCAGTATGCCGTCCAGCCCCTGCAACACCTCCTCCTTATTTTCTTCGGAAATGCTCTCGGAGGATATCCACTTTACTTTTACTTTGCATTCGTTTTCAGACCCGGCGTGTACAAAAGCTTCGGCGATAGATTTATAGGCGTCTGGGAGCTCTATGTATTTACCGACAATACCAATGGTCACTTCACTGATCGGGTTTTTGAGTTTGCCTAAAAACTCTTTCCACTGCTCAATATCTGGCTCTCTTTTGTGGGAAAGTTTCAGCTTGCTCAACACCCTTTCGTCCAGCTTTTCTTTGCGCATCAGCAGCGGAACATCGTAAATCGTATCCGCGTCTACTGCTTCTATCACTGAGTTGATACTTACATTGCAAAACTGGGCGATCTTCTTTCTGATATCCATCGGAATATGCCGCTCGGCACGACAAACCAGGATATCAGGCTGCACTCCGGCTTCTGACAGGCGTTGCACGGAATGCTGGGTCGGTTTGGTTTTGAGCTCTTTGGCTTTCTCTAGATAAGGCACCAGGGTCAGGTGAATAACCACAAAATTACTGCTTCCCAATTCCCAGCGAGCCTGTCGTACCGCTTCAATAAAAGGCAGGGATTCTATATCCCCTACACAACCACCTATTTCAGTGATAACAATATCAAAATTGCCGCTATCACCTAATTTGAAAAAGTTAGCTTTAATTTCATCGGTGATATGCGGAATAACCTGTACAGTTTTGCCCAGGTAAACACCTTCCCGTTCTTTGGTGATGACGTTGTTGTAGATACGCCCGGTAGTGACGTTGTTGGATTGAGAAGTACGTACGTTCAGAAAACGCTCATAATGCCCTAAATCAAGATCGGTTTCCGCCCCATCGTCGGTAACATAGCATTCACCATGTTCGTAGGGGTTCATCGTCCCCGGATCTATGTTGATATAAGGATCAAATTTCTGGATGGTCACCCTAAAACCCCGCGCCTGCAGTAGTTTTCCCAGCGATGCGGAGATGATTCCTTTGCCTAATGAAGAGGTAACGCCTCCCGTTACAAAAATGTATTTTACTGAACCCATAAGATTTTGCCTTACATTATTCTAAGTTGGACTTTAGCAAATATTATGGGGCACAAAGTTACGGGAATAAATAAGATTACTAAGAAATCAACCTGATTAAAATTATCAGCCCAATCAAAAAGGTGTTGATCGCATGCATTGGCTGAAATAGCGGTAGCCCACAGTAAATTGCTAATCTACTGTGGTTTATTGATCGTTCAGGGTAAAAAAACAAGCTTCCGATTCTGTATTATTTTTGTAATTTATCCTCAAAAAATAAGGCATAAAAAACAATTCTCAAGTTGTAATTTAATTTTTATAACATGGGATAAACTTTTTTTAGGAAAACGAAGGTAGTTTTTATATTTTTTTGATAAAATTTTTTAAAGCTTGAATGTACTAATTCATTAGTTTGTTAAGTTTTTTTAGCAATAATTCAACTTTAGTTGTATCTTTGAAAATGTGATATTATTTATTTTTTCTATAATTTAATTAATATTACTTCGTAGGTGTATCAAATTATAAACCCAAAAAGAATGCGGAGGCTGTTTGCCATATTTTTTTGTTTAATAGGCTGGGGTAGCTTATCAGCATCAGGGCTGAGTGACACTCCAGCTATATCCGGCATACCTGAAATTTATGACAGTAATTCTGTCAAATTTACTACTAAAATAAGTGGCGCATTTACCAAATCTTCAGGAAGTAGTAGCACTGTTCCCTCACATACTATTTTTGCCCCCGACTTTACACTTTCCACAAATGAAGTTATCAGAGACGAAGACTTTGCTGATAAAGTAATTGTTACAGTCAACCCTACCAATCCTGATAACCCTTCCGTGGTGGGCTACCTACTAGATGCTGCTTCACTAGCGATTACATTTGCCAAACTTGAAATTGATAATCAGACAGGGCAGGTCACCATCACCGCGATAGAAGATAACAGCGGCACAGCGGAAATTACTGTTGTTGCGCAAGAATTATTAGGCGACTCATTTTCACAAACCTTTACATTGACCATCAATCCCGTCAATGATGCGCCTACTTTTGTTATTGCTGGCAATCCTGTAACGATAGCCGTAAATGCTGGTGCCCAAAGTATCCCTGGTTTTACCACTCAGATGGATGATGGAGATGCCGATTTTGACCAGAACCTAAATTTTGTACTTTCCCCTGCTGAAGGCAACACCCTAAATTTTGACGAAGTCCCGGAGATTGATGAAAATGGTACGCTGAACTTTGAAGTTGAAGAAGATGCATCGGGCACCGCCACTTTTGAAGTAGTATTAGAAGATGACGGCCCCCAGGGTGGGGAAAACTTATTCCAAAGTGTCTCTCAAAGTTTTACGATCACCGTCACCCCATTGGATAACAATGCGCCTGTTGCCCAGGATCAAACCGATGTGGTGACTAATGAAGGTACTACTGTCTCCATTGAACTGCAAGCTACCGATGGAGATGGTGATCCCCTTGACTTTATTTTGGAAATACTTCCGAATAATGGCGTATTAGTCCAAGACAGCAATACGGTCATCTACACTCCTTCACCAAACTTTGTAGGTGACGATGTTTTTACTTTCAAAGTGAATGATGGTACCGAAGATTCCAACATTGCCACCGTAAATATAACGGTCACTGCCATCAATGGTGCACCTTCTTTTACGATTGAAAATGACCCTGAACCAATAGTAGTAAACGCAGGTGCCCAAAGCATTCCCGACTTTGCGACGGAAATCAATGATGGCAATGCTGAAATTGAGCAGGGTTTAGAATTCGTCCTTACACAAACCTCCGGTGAACTTACTTTTGAGGAAGCGCCAAACATAAACCAGGAGGGCACATTGACTTATCAGGCAGCAACTGATGCTACCGGCAATGCTACTTTTGAAGTCTATTTGCAAGATGATGGGGTAGAAAATAACCAAAGCAATGTCTCAACTTTTACCGTCACGGTAATCCCACCGACCAACCAGCCCCCTACTGCTTCACCCGGTATCACGGCAGCCACCAACCAGGGCACACCCGTCTCCATTACCCTGAGTGGAACCGATCCAGATAATGATGTGCTTACTTTTCAGAT